>CATMQD010000014.1 GCA_950073045.1 uncultured Flavobacteriales bacterium
CGAAACGGAATCTAAACACTGCACGATCTGCAACAGTATCAAAACGGAACACATAACGAGCGGTATCCCAATCTGCGGTATCAGTCCAACCTGGCTTAATAATATCCAGTGCCGTTACATATTCCGTATTATACCAATCATTCTCATTAGCAAAGCCCAATACTTGCCAGCTACGGCCACCATCTAAGGTTACTTCGATTACACCACCATCGTGATACTTCTCAGTTTCGAATTTGTGCATGAAGCTAATCTCGTAAGCTGTACCGGTATCAATTACGAAAACCGGTGTAAATAATCCTGATTGATCGCGAGAGCGGTAATTGCTATCCAAGCCAGTCATCCAGCAGCTATTGCCACTAAAAGCACCAGGGAACTGAGTTGGCGTACCACGTTCCCAACTCCACTGACCACGAGCATAAGTCTCGGTATTTAAGGCGATAAATGGTAAGGCTCCATTATTATCCTCAAAATCATTACAGTATACAGAATCACCAGCGGCTATATCAAATTCATACTCTGGAAGTACCGCAACTGGATAACATACAGTATCATCAGCAGGACGGTTATCCGTTTTAGCGTTTGGCTTTTCAGTAATTAAACACATCTGGTGAATACCGGAAGTAATTACTGAGCCTGGGATAGAATCGGAGTAATCGTAACGATAGCGGCTACCTTCAATAAAGAAGGGAGGAGAAACAGCCCATTCGAAAGGACCATCCCAAATCAAGTTAGAACCCGCTGCATCATCAAACCACTGCACTTTCACTTTAGTAGAATCTAAAACTTTAGCACCAGTATTTCGGATAAACACATCAATTGGTTGTGCAAAAGTTGGAATCTGTAATGGGTTTGTGAAGACAAAGTCTTCTGGAGTAGAAGAGTTTTGTGGCGGAATAAACACCTCAAAGTCATCGATGGCCCAACCTTCCAAAGTACGTGAGGTATTAGAACCGGCTGTAGAACTGAAGTAGAAACGGAAAGGAATCGCGTTAGGCTCATAGTTCAACTGCGACATTGGGAAGAAAGAATAAGCCCATCCAGATGGATATTGTGTGCTTACGGAACTTCCGGTAAATCCTTTGGTAACACCTGTACCAGCTGGACCTTGAATGGTACCAAATGGACCTGTATACCAATTCTGCCCTACATTACTGAAGGTTGCAAGGTTACCACCTAATTCTTGCCAAGTTCCATTTCGGAAAATTTGAATGGCTCCGGCAGCATTGTTACCCATATCCACATTTTGATAGAAGGCAATAGTCGCAGATACAACAGTATCCAAACCATCTAAAATTGGAGTACGAAGAACTTCTTGCTTACCATCAATAAAGTGACCGGTGCTCATTCCTGTAGCCCAGATATTGTCTGAAGCCTGAGTAGAAGAGAATTGACTACTTGGTGCAGCTTCTCCTCTTTCCCACTGTAAATAGTAGTTAGAGTTGTTATTGGGGCTCCAAGTGAAGAAACCATACTCGTCATAATCACAGTTATCGAAGTCATCATAGAAATCAAGATCATAAGTTCCCAATCCCACAACGGTACGACATACTGTATCATTCCAAGAATAAGTATCTCCAGTATATGTTGTGTAGGCACAAATCTCACACTCACCCGCTGGAACAATGATATCTAAGCTTGGCATTGCTAAAGTTACCTCGTTGTTTACTGGTACGTTAGCTGTAGCTGTACTGGTATATACTGTAGGAATACCGGCATTAGGACCACACTTCGGTGTGATGCTCATAGAAGCGCTTACATTACTGGCAGTAGTAGTACCGAAGTTGCGGATAACTACAGTCTCTGAAATTGGACCAGTAAATACCTGGCCGGCAGGCCATGAAAGCTTAGGCCAAGTAATAAACTCTACACCCACATCCTTCTGGATACGATCATATAACATGATTTTATCTAAGGCGATATCCGCTAAATCACCAGTACCGGTGCGGCTAGCTTTAATACGAAGCTTAATTTGCTTGTTGGCATAAGCCGAAAGATTTACGCGCTTGTAATCGTAATCCGATAGTGGGTAAGTACCACTGAAACTGGTAACAGAAGATCCCGCCACTGGATTCCAAGTATCAGGAGCATCTACACCTGGTTCGTTCACTTCGAGCTCAATTCCATCAGCATTAGCTCCTACCATGTGGTAATAGTAGTCTAAAGTTGCATTAGACATACCCGTTAAATCGATACACTGAGTAGTGACAATATAGGTGGATACATTTCCTGTACTACCGGTAGCTTCGGTATAGAAATACTGACCTTTTTGATGGTGTCCATATTTAGGACCTGTTCCACGAGTAAAGGTATAACCATCACCAACTTTCCAAACATAAGCCGGATCTAATCCAGTTTGGGTAGTAAACAAGCTAGTACCGGTTTGAGATGTATTTGGAGTAACACTTTCAAAATCCATAATTAATGGGAAAGTGTTAAACGAAGCTACGTGATCGATAGTTACGCTGTAGGCAGTGTCATTATCATTAATGGTATCTGTCGGGTGGTTTGCCCACACCTTAATATCATAAGTTCCTAAAGCCGACATGTTCGCGGTAGTAGTTAAGGTATAGGTAAGGGTATCACCGGTTCCCATCGCTACGTTAGCGGTTTCATTTTGCACCGCACCATTATTGGTTTGGATTTGCAATGGTAAGCTGGTTAAGCTATCACAACCATTATTACGAATTACAATCTCGATAGATTCTGCTGTGCCATAAGAACAAAGTCCTTCTACTGGAGCGGTTACTTCTAAAATTTCGGCATCTACAGGAGTAGGCTCAAAAATTCTTAAATCATCGATGGCCATATCACCACGTGCTGCTGCACCAGTCTTGGTAGTTTGCTTCGCAGATAGGAATCTCAAGCGAATATGCTGACCATTAAATTCTTTAATAGGTACTAAAGCACGTTCCCAAGGATCGTTTTGTGCTTTTTGCTGCTCTTTACGGATAAAGTAATAGCCGTTATACCAAGCAGGGTTATTACTACCTGTATCAACGTCGATACGCATAGTACCTACGTCTTCTCCAAAGAAGTGATAGTAGAATTCTAAAGCGTAACACTTAGTTACATTAGTTAAATCGATACAAGGAGTAATTAACTGAGTAGTAGTGTTGATATTACCCTGAGAAGCTTCAGCATAAAGGTACTTAGCTCCATTAGGGGTATGGTTACCATTAGGACCAGTAAATGGGGTACCCGTGGTACCATTACGAATACTCCAACCATAACCTGAAGAGTTTTCTGCTGGCTGAATAATCCAGTAATTCATTCCCGATTGTTCATTAGGGAAATTACCGCGATGGCTAGAACCATTGTCACCAATACCCGAACCAGCTACCCACTGTGGACCTTCGAAATTCTCTACCCAAGGGAAGGTGCTAATTGTTCCTGGTAATGTACCACAATCTGGAGCACCACATTTAAATGGTAAACCTTGTTGCGGCCAAAATTTGATATATGCGTTTTGAGGATTCGCCAAGGAATCGGGGAAACGAGTAACATTCGGACAAGCTAAATCCCAAGCTCGGAAATAGTACTGCACGGTATCGCCCAGCTGGATATTTTGGAAGGTTGCTTGATATTCGAATTGAGGCGCGGAGGTAACATTCAAATTGAAGTTTTGCCAGGCTCCAACCCCACTAGAATTAATAATACGATAGAAAACAGTAACACTATCGATACCACTTACCCAAGTTGGATTAGCCGCGCCACCAGGTACGGTATCGGTAACACGCGCACCTACCTTGTAGTTATTAGAAGGCTCCTGAGTAATAGCACCAGTTGGACGAACTGGGAAACAAGGAATAGGAGTATAATTAAAATGGAAAGCTGGTGGGAATAATTCACAGTTAGAGCCCGTAATCACCAGGTTATCTACCCACCAACCATCGCCATAGGTGCGACCAGTTAAGTTAGGGTTTAATACTTCAAAACAAGAAAATTCAATCTGCACGTTTGCTGAGCCTGTTCCACCAGGAGCTGCGAGGGCCGAAATATTAAATTTCTCAAATTGCCACCAAGAGTTAGCTACCGGAGGATCGGTACCCGCAAACCAGTGGTTTATACCTTGGTTAGGAATATTATAGGAAGCCTCCTGAAAGTTAGATGAAGAATTCCAGTTTCCATTTCCCAAGTAAGTACAGTTGGAACTGTTCAGAGTCGTCCAAGTTGTACCGCCATCTGTAGAAATACGAATTAAACCAGAGTTTACCTGGTTAATCTTAGCGATGTGATAGAATTCGAGAAAAACGAAAGACTTCCCAACGGTACTAAATGAGTTTGTTCGGAAAACAACCTCAGAACTGTTCGATCCCGTTGCCGGAGCCTGAACTTTACCGTGATAAGATCCAGTTCCACTAATCGACACGTTATTGGTGTCTTTCCAAGTGGTTGTGGCCGTTCCCAAACTAAGTGTAGTAATGGAATCACCAGGATCGAAAGTTTCTATGAAAAGGGTGTCAATTTGGGCTGATAAGCTGGCACTCATCAAAAAACCCAAGGACAGAAGTAGCAACTTCTTCATAAAACGTAGTATTTGTGCAGTTTTGATGTTGCACAAATATAACAAGTCACTACGATTAACAATTTGGTAATTATTCTTTGCGCACTTTTTTTATTTAACGCGCAGCTCAGCGATGGTGCTTCCTTCGAGCTGAAGGCTCAGTAAATCATTGGGTTGCACCGCTCCTACTCCTACTGGAGTACCCGTAAAAATAAGGTCACCAATTTTTAAGGTAAAGTATTTAGAGACCTCTGCGATGAGTTTATCGACGCTAAAAAGCATGTCTTGGCTATTCCCTGCTTGCACAATCTCGCCATTACGGCTTAAGCTAAACTCCAAATTATTCAGCTTAAAGTCTTTCACTTTTTTCCAAGGACCCAAAAATGCAGATCCGTCAAAGGCCTTTGCTTTTTCCCAAGGCAAACCTTTTTCTTTCAATTTGCTTTGAAGATCGCGAGCTGTAAAATCCAAACCTAAAGTAAACTCATCATAATACCGATGGGCAAACTTTTCTTCGATATGCTTTCCTAAACGATTAATGCGAATCACTATCTCCAACTCGTGCTGAAGATTTTGGCTAAAATCGGGTATAAAAAAAGCATTGCCTTTCGGCAAGATGGCACTGTCGGGTTTCATGAAAATAACGGGCTCGGAAGGAACTTGATTCTTCAACTCCCGGGCATGATCCGCGTAATTCCGACCAATGCAAATTATCTTCACGACTGTAGCTTACGAAGTTTAATAGCGGTTAATACCTTTTTAGTGTATAAAGGGAAGTCAGCGTTTTGAACCCATCCAAAATAACCAGGATCGCGCTCCAAAACCTTTTCTACAGACTGACCTTTGTATTTTCCAAAACTGAAGCATTCTGTACCATCCTCATCATACACAATGAAACCGGCGAAGTCTACCGCTTTAAAACGGTTGCTAAATTCTGCCAAAGATTCCATGTCATTCTCTAAATCATCATAATGATCGAGCTGACTTTTAAGAATCTCATAAGTTGCTTCGGTATCTGCCTCAGCAGAGTGTGCGTTTTCCAGTTCTTTACCGCAGTAAAACTTATAGGCTGCACTAAGGGTACGTTGCTCTTTTTTATGAAAGATGTTTTGCACATCCACCGCAACTCGTTTACCCATTTCGAAATCGATATCCGCCCGCAGAAATTCTTCTACCAAAAGCGGAATATCGTAACGATTGGAATTATAGCCCGCCAAATCAGAGTCTTTAATCATCTCTAAAATTCGGTGGGCTAATTCTTTAAATGTTGGCTCATTGGCCACCTTCTCATTAGTAATTCCGTGAATAGCAATTACCTCCTCCGACATTTGAACCTCTGGGTTCACAAGCCAAGTGCGGCTTTCCTTATTGCCATTGGGGAAAATTTTGAGAATGCTGATTTCTACGATTCGATCTTTAGTAACCGAAGTTCCGGTTGCCTCTAAATCGAAGAAACAGATTGGCCTTTTGAGTTGTAAATCCATAAATTATATTTCGCGCTCTGGGTCGAATGCCTCGAGGTAATCAGCTACTCTGCGAACAAACATTCCACCTAAAGCACCATCTACCACGCGGTGATCGTAAGAGTGACTTAAGAACATTTTATGGCGAATGGCAATCATATCTCCTTCTGGAGTTTCCACCACGGCTGGCTTCTTAACAATCGCACCAGCGGCCATAATAGCCACCTGTGGTTGATTGATAATTGGGGTTCCTAATACATTACCAAAGGTTCCTACATTGGTAAGAGTGTAAGTTCCACCCTGAATCTCATCTGGCGAAAGCTTGTTCTCTCTTGCACGACGAGCAAGGTCATTTACCTGCTTGCTTAGGCCTACCAAGTTATAATTGTCGGCATTTTTAATTACCGGCACAATTAAGTTTCCACTGGGCAAGGCAGCTGCCATACCGATGTTAATATTTCCACGCTTGATGATTTTATCGCCATCCACGCTGATATTAATTAATGGGAAATCTTTAATCGCCTTAACTAAAGCCTCGATTAAAAGTGGAGTAAAGGTGATTTTCTCGCCCTCACGCTTTTGGAATTCTCCTTTCACCTTGTTACGCCAGTTCACCATATTGGTTACATCGGCTTCTACAAAAGAAGTTACGTGTGGAGAAGTATGTTTAGACATCACCATATGCTCGGCAATCATCTTGCGCATACGGTCCATCTCAATAATCTCATCATTAGCACCAATAGATACCGGAGGGGCTGGTTTTGGCGCGGGGGCCGATTTAGCTTTCGATGGAGCTGGAGCGGCAGCAGGAGCAGGCGCAGCCTTAGCCTCGCTTGCTGCAGGAGCAACCGCGGGAGCATCACCACGATTTTCTACATAAGATAAAATGTCGGCCTTTGTAACCCGACCTTCTGATCCCGTACCATTTATAGTTTCTAACTCCTCCAAATTTACGCCCTCTTCTTTAGCGATAGAACGCACGAGAGGAGAGTAAAATTTACCATTGGCGGAACGAGGAATCTCAGTTGCAGCAACAGCAGCACCATTGGCTACCATTTTCTCCGCCTCAACTGCAGCAGCAGGGGCTTCCACTGGAGCACTTTCTTGGGCTGGAGCATCATTGCTAGCGCTAGCTCCCCCTTCCGTTTCGATAATAGCAATGGCTTGACCCACCTGAACTACATCATCCTCATTAAAGAGTTTTTTCTTTAAGATTCCATCTTCAGGAGCAGGAACCTCACTGTCAACCTTATCGGTTGCAATTTCCAGTACTGACTCTTCTGCTTCGATGGTGTCGCCTTCTTCCTTCAGCCATTTGATGATGGTTGCTTCGGCTACACTTTCGCCCATTTTGGGCATGATCAATTCGATTTCTGCCATAATTCGAGAGGTGCTTAAATAGCTTTTTTAAGGCTGCAAAGGTATGAAATCTTAGGCCGTAAAACAGCTTGAAGCTAATTTCCCAAACTACGGCGATGACGCCAGATAAATGCTAAGTCCTTTTGCCAGTCGTAATCCTTGGCATAGAGTAAATTAAGCTGGTGCTTGATGGCCTCATCCCTCCGATTTGAGTTTAAGGCTAAATCTAATTCCAGTACCCCCGACTTTAATTTCGGCAAGCCGCCACCCTTAGTTTCGGCGGCATAGGCCACCAAAGTTTTAGTGCCCAATAAAGTGCCTAGGGCATTCTTAAGGTATTGAAAAGGTCTTTTGTAAAACCACATTATTAATGGACTAAAAACCAACATTAACACCGCGATGCTTAAATCGAGCATTCGCTTGGCTCTGCGATTGCCAGCCTTATCAACACTATTAAAATCTTGGGTGTACCATGATCCTTGAGAATGAATAGAATTACTCCCAATTATAAACTGGCTTTCTGGCGGCGCGATTTTAAACTCTAAATCGAAATCCTGTAAATCGCGCATGGCCTTAAAAATGTCTTCAGCGGGCAAATTAGCCGAACAGAATATCACCTCATCAATATCAAACACCCCGATTAAATCCGGTAAATCCTGCAGACTTCCAACATAATCATCCTCATGAGTAGTGCCGGTGCTTACCCAGCCGCTAAAACTGAGAAGAGGTAAATTACCCTTTAACAATTGATCTACCCTTCGAAGCTCTTCCCCCTCGCCTACCAATAAAATCCGTAAATCGCTTTTAGCAGAAACCAGAATTGGCTTTTTACTAATTAAAGTGTAGAGGTAACGCCAACTTATCAGGCTTAAGCCGGCCCATAATGCACCAAGAATAATAATAGCTCGGGAGAATCGCCAATCTTCTGGAATTAAACTATAGGCCACTAAAATGCTCACCGTGCCAATCCCTAAACCTCTTAAAATCTGACCAATACGCACTTGCTTATCGTAAACTCCAGAAAAGAACAAGCTGATAATCCAGATTAAAATATAAGCGGGTACCGCAATGCTCATTAACTCCGAGGGGTACTCACCACCTTGAATAAAACGATGATTTTGCTCCCAATACTCTTTTATATAATAAAGACCTCCGTATAAAATAAGAACATCTAAAGCAGGCTGACTAAGGGATTTGAGTATTCGACTAATTACTGCCGCTCCGGCTCTTAAGTAAATAGCGAGGTTTATAAAAAGGGAATAAAAGCGGGCAAAGCTAGAGCTGAAGTGCTTCTCGCTAAAAATCACCATCGCTTTGTAAAATACCCTAACGTAGTTTAAAGAACCCTTTTTGGTGGATTCCCCTTTATAATGAATGATGGTGCTATCTGCCAAATAGTAGTTTTTATAGCCTCCTTTCAAAATGCGGTAACTGAGGTCGATGTCCTCCCCATACATGAAGAAATCTTCATCTAATAGACCAACTTCATCTAGGGTTTTCTTTCGCATCAACATGTAAGCACCAGCCAAAATCTCAACCTCCTGATTTTCATCTGCCGAAAGATGACCCATATAATAAGCCGCAAACTTTTTGGAGCGTGGAAAAATAGAGCTCAGTCCAAATATTTTATAAAAAGCTACCCAAGGGGTAGGTAAACCACGTTTTGATTCGGGTAAAAAATTTCCCTTGCCATCAATCATTTTAATTCCCAAACCACCGGCATCGGGATGGACATCCATAAAATCGATGCTTTTACGAAAGGTATGTTCTTCTACCACCGTATCGGGGTTTAGCAAAAGTACGTACTCCCCTTTCGATTGGCGAATAGCCTGATTGTTAGCTTTAGAAAAACCAGGGTTATCTTTATTGGCAATCAGCTTTACCGAGGGAAAAGATTCGCGAACCATCTCCACCGAGCTATCTTTAGAGTTATTGTCAACCACAAATACCTCTGCCTCTATACCTTCTAAGGCTTGGTATACCGATTTAAGGCACTGCTCTAAAAAGTAGCGCACATTGTAGTTAACAATTACGATGCTTAATTTCATGGTTCTAAGATGGCCTGGCCAATTTCCTCTAACTGCTGGTGCCCTTCCATTATTGCGTTTTGGGCGCCAATCTCCGGCAAATATAAAATTCGCATTCCAGCCTTCTGTGCTGAATCTAATTGGGCTTGGGAACTGTAGTGTACAATTTGATGAGGATGCTCGGGATATTTAAAAATTAGCTCAGGCCAATACCAGCCGGCCACTACTAAAGCCCTTTCATTTTCTTGCAATAGCTCAATACTTTTTTCTACCGTTTTGCTGCGCACCTTACGCTTGCTTTGGTCGATAGTGATAGGACCTTGAAAAGGAGAGCAATAAATGATTTGGGAACCTGCCTTAAACTCCCAGTGGTAGTCTAATGGAGTGGCTCCGCGCCAAGGGTTCTTATAATCGAAGCCAAAAAACAATACTGATGCCATGCTCGTATAGGCTGCCCAGCGGGCCATGCTTGGTTTTGAATGCGCAGCTAAACTCAAAATGATAAAGGGTAAAGCAGGAATAAAAAACTCTGCTTTAAAAGGCAGGCGCATAAATACTAGCAATTGTAAACCTATAATAAAGGCTAAAAACCAAGGCCAAGCCAATCCCTTTAAGTGTTTGGGTAAATCCGCTTTCGCGGGATGTTTAATCAGGTTCCACGCGGCAATTAGCACTAAAATAAGAAGCGGTAATCCCCAAATACCGATACTCAGCTTATATAAAACCGATGCCCAGCCTGGAAAAGGAGGTTTATGAAAATCGAGGAATGTCCAGCCATAAGTTTCAAAGGGAAGGTAAAAGGCTAATACAGAAATCCCTAAAGCTAAAAAACCCATCTGCAAAAGCGCCTTAAAATTCCAACCTAGTAATAGCGCAAATGGCAGTAAAAAACCGAGGGAGCTAATTCGGAAACCGGTTGCAATTCCAATAAATAAACCAACTAACCAATAATTGCCTTTAAGCAAGGCGAGATAAGCCAAGAGCACAAAGCAGAGGGCAAAATTATAATCGATGGTATAGGTGCCAGCAATAAAGAAAACGGGAATAAAACTAAAAGCCAAAGCCCAATACCAAGCCTGATCTACTTTATGCTTTTTCAAAATTTCGAAAAAGGTCCATACCGCAAAAGCACTTACCAAAGTGGATAAAAAATTGAAAATGAAATAGCTATGATTTAAAGGCCATAATAAACTAAGCAGCATTTCTTGCAAGGGATGTCCTGGCAAACGAGAAACCTCGTAAACACCAGTCTCAGAAATCACCCTAGCATTTAAAGCATTGCTCCAGGCATCGAATTCTTTACCATAACCAGCCCATAGAAATGGTAATCTACAAACAATGGCAATCACAAAAAGGCTTAAACCCTTTAAATCTTTCAGCATAAGCTAGGAGCGATTTTGTTGCAGAGATTGCTCATAAGGTAAACGATGCTGTATACTTCTGGCCAGGGTAAGCTCATCGGCATATTCTAGTTGATCGCCCACCGCTATGCCCCGCGCAATGGAAGAGAGCTTGATATCTTTATCCTTAAGTTTCTTGTAAATGTAAAATCCCGTGGTTTCCCCTTCCATGGTGCCACTTAAAGCGAGGATCACCTCTTTTACTTCACCCTCTTCTAACTTAATAAGCAGGCTTTGCAAGTTTAAGTCGCCAGGACCAATGCCATCCATCGGACTAATAAGGGCACCTAAAACTTGGTAAATACCTTTATACTGACCGGTGTTTTCAATGGCCATTACATCGCGGATATCCTCCACAATACACACCAAACTATGATCGCGACTTTTATTCTCACATATTTCACATCGCTCACGGTCACTTAAATTACCGCAAGAAACGCAGCGTTTTACTTTATGCTTTAAATCGCGGAGGCTTTCTGCCAAAGCCTCTACCTCGCTTTCATCGCGTCGTAAAAGGTGAAGAGCCAAGCGTAAAGCGGTTTTGCGACCAATACCGGGCAAGCTTGAAATTTCTAAAACTGCTTTCTCGAGATACCTTGATGAAAAGTCCATGCGGCAAAGATAATTGGGCTGGCAAGCATTTTAATCGGTTTCGCTTTATTTGTGGAAAATTCAGGCATGGAAGCAAGCTGGCTCATTGGGTTGATCCTCGGTTATTTCGGAATTTTAATTGCCATAAGTTTTATTTCCGGTAAGAGCGACGATCACCAAACATTCTTTTTAGGCAATCGCCAAAGCCCTTGGTATGCCGTAGCTTTTGGAATGGTGGGTGCTTCTTTATCGGGGGTTACTTTTTTGTCTGTCCCGGGATTAGTCGCCGCAAATTCCTTTGCTTACCTACAGGTAGTTTTGGGTTATGTAGCTGGTTATTTAGTGATTATCCGGGTTTTATTACCCCTCTACTACAAGCTTCAGCTTACAAGCATATATACCTACCTACACTCCCGCTTTGGCCGAAATTCCTATACTACGGGTTCGGCCTTTTTTATTCTATCTCGGGTTATTGGTGCGGCTTTTCGTTTATATCTAATTGCCATTGTACTGCAAGCGGTGGTCTTCGATTCCCTTGGAATTCCTTTCTGGCTTACGGTGATCATCACCATTTTGCTTATTTGGGTTTACACTTTTCGGAGCGGAATTAAAACCATCATTTGGACCGATACTCTGCAAACCGCTCTAATGCTGGCGGCGGTAGTTATTACGGTAATCATGATTAAGGATAAGCTGATTCCCGATGGTAGTTTAATCTCCTATGTTCAAGATTCGAAATATTCCCAAATATTCTTTTTCGATGACTGGAAAGCGGGTAATTTCTTTATCAAGAATTTCTTGAGTGGGATGTTTATTACCATCGTAATGACCGGCCTTGATCAGGATATGATGCAGAAAAACCTGAGCTGCCGGAGTTTAGGAGATGCTCAAAAAAATATGTTCTGGCTTTCCATCACCTTGGTTTTTGTAAATCTAGTTTTCTTAGCCCTTGGTGCCCTACTCTATGATTTTGCAGCAGTGGAAGGCATAGCATTTGATCGGCCCGACCAATTATACACCGAAGTAGCCCTTAGTGGTGAGCTGGGGCAAGTGGTATTAATCCTCTTTGTTTTAGGTCTTGTGGCTGCGGCTTATTCCAGTGCCGACTCTGCTCTAACAGCCTTAACCACTTCATTTTGCGTAGATATAATCGGTATTGAGAAGCTGGAAGCTAAAAAATCTAAGCAAGTGCGAAAATTTGTGCACCTCGGTTTTTCCTTCCTCCTTTTTGGGGTGATCCTCATTTTCCATCAACTTAATGATGATAGCGTGATTAACGAACTCTTTACGGCCGCAGGTTATACTTACGGACCGCTATTAGGACTTTATGCTTTTGGCTTGTACACCAAGCGGAAGGTAAAAGATCAATGGGTACCTTTGGCGGCGATTGCAGCACCCATACTTTCCTATTTACTGCGCAATTTTGCAGAGGAAAGCTATGGCTATAAAATGAGTTTTGAGCATTTGATTATTAATGGAATCTTTATGTTCACTTTCTTATACCTGCTTTCGCTCAAAAATAAACTTGCCCTCAATTAATTTTCAGAATGAAATACTTTCTCAGCTTACTTAGCCTAGTTCTTCTTTCGGCTTGTTCCAATGAAAGCCTATTGAAAGAAGCTAATTACAATGGTTATGCTCAGGGTACTACTTTCCACATCAGCTACCTCTACCAAGGTGAAGATATAAGCAATATGCAGTCTAAGCTGGATGCAAAGTTTCGTGAGATTGATTTGGCTTTAAGCACTTATGTAGATAATTCTGAAATCAGCCGCTTAAATCGTGGTGAGGAAGTAAGCATTAGTCCCATCTTTAAAGCGGTGCACGAAAAGTCGATTGAAGTGTGGAAGGAAAGCGGGGCTTATTTCGATCCTACGGTGGGCAAATTAGTACGTTTTTGGGGTTTTGGTCCCGACGCCCGCCGAGCAGTAGATACCGCTGATGTGGATAGCATAAAGAATTATATTGGTTTAGATAAGCTAAGTTCTATAAGATCAAAATGGAGCATTCCCAAGGGCATGGAACTAGATTATAATGCCATTGCCCAAGGTTATAGCGTAGATCTGATTTGCGAGATGTTGATGAAAGAGGGCATTAAAAATTACATGGTTGAAGTTGGTGGTGAAGTGCGCTGTTTAGGTCAGAATTTAGAAGGCAAGGCTTGGCGCATTGGCGTGGATAAACCTACGGAGGAGATTGATGCTCAGGATCGTTTTCAGTTTATTCTAGGCATGGATTCTATGGCTTTAGCAACCTCTGGTAATTACCGCAAATTTTGGGTAGATACTGCCACTGGAATGCGTTATGCGCACACCATTAATACCAAAACAGGCTATCCTGCAAAAAATCAATTATTAAGTGCCTCAGTATTAGCTCCTACCTGTATGGAAGCCGATGCTTATGCCACCGCTTTTATGAGCATGGGCTTAAAGAAAACCTTATTATTTTTACGCAATCCTCCCCTTCCTTTAGAAGCGTATTTGATTTACTCGGAGGAAGGTAAAGATGAGTGGCAAGTATGGCAGTCCGAAGGATTTGAGAAGCTCGTTTTAAACTAAGCTTCCTTCTTCTTACTTCGGTATAAAAGGCTGAGCTTAGTTTTAGCTAAAAACTCATATTCCTGAGCTACAATAAATTGATGCTGCCAGGAGCTTTGAAGTTTTTTCCAAGTTTCAAAGTCTAATCCTTCCCCTTCTAAGCTGATATCCTCTACTAAAAGGAACTTAGGGTGAAAGCTTTTAAAGTCGATGGCGGATAAAATCTTGCCTTCCATTCCTTCCACATCAATGCTCATAAAGTCGATGGGCGTATTGGCGGGCACATGCTCTATCAGCACCTCATTAATGTGGCGAACCGGCATTTTAATCACCTCCTTTACCGCTAAATTAAAGTGGGCGCTAAAGGCTTCTGCCTGACTTTTATTAAAGGTGTTGATGCTATGTTTAGGACCGAAGTAATAATAGTCGAGGCTGCCATTTTCATCGGAAACCCCAATATTGAGATTAATATCACGGGGACGCATTTGCTTAAAGATCGCTGCACTTTCTGGATTTGCATCGATATTGATCCCTCGCCAACCGGCATCATAAAAATACTTGGTATTAGAGGCTTGCACGGGATGATAAGCCCCAATATCTATGTAAAAACCGGTAAAGGATTCAGGCGACTTGATATATGCTCTTAGCAGCAAATCTTCTGCTCCCTGTCCGTAAACCTTTAAGTTCGGACTCTTTAAAAACAGCAAGGGCTGAGTATTGAGCTTAGGTAAAATTTCCTTTTGATAGGTATTATATCCTAGGTCCTTCTCCTGCTGCTTTTGCCGCCTTTTTTCTTTAAGGATAATTAAGCCATAGGGACTAAGCCACTTGAGTAGCTTTTTAAAAAGATCAATCATTTAGGTCAATGCGAAACGTTCAAAATCCCAGATGGAATTCTGCTCCTAAATTAGTCTCTAAGCTTTATGAAATATAAATGTGACCGAAAAAAAATTAAATCGGCTGGGTGTTGATACGTGCGTCTCCTTTGCTATCGTCTTTCTTGCATTTATCTTGTGGAGAAGCTCCACAGAAAGAACAGGATTCACCCTCTTCATTTAAAAATGGGCTATTGCTGGCACAGGTTCCGGAAAACTCTCCGTCCTTCTTTGCCCAGATCTTAATGGCGATCCCGGCAAAACCAAGTCCTAACAATACTGCCGCCACTAAAAAAACTTCCATCTCTATCTTATTTAAATGATGTTTACTTCTGCTTCTAAAGCGACTGCAAAGGTACGGTAAACCGACTCTTGAATCGCTTCGGCCAAAGCCTTAATTTCTGCGCCTCTGGCCTTACCATAATTAACAAGTACCAAGGCCTGATTGTTGTGTACTCCAGCATCCCCTTTGCGGTAGCCTTTCCAGCCTGCACGCTCGATTAACCAGCCTGCTGCTAATTTCATTTTTCCTTCACCCGCAGGGTAAGCTACTAAATCGGGGTGCTCCCCTTTTAGTCGTTGGTGATCTTGATTACTTACAATTGGGTTCTTAAAAAAGCTACCACTGTTCCCAATTTCTTGGGGATCGGGTAATTTGGATTGGCGAATTTCAATCACCGCTTTGGCAATATTTTCAATGCTGGGTTCTAAGTCTAAGGCTTCCAGTTTTGCGCCAATAGCGCCATATTCAGTCCTTAAATCGTAATTGCGACGTTTCAGGCGAAAGCCTACTCCACTAACCACATAGCGACCTTTGGCGCTGCTTTTAAAGATAGATTGACGATATCCGAACTGACAAGCCTCCCGATCAAAGTTCACCCAGCGTTTTTCTTGTAAATCAAAAGCTCGTAAGGATTCAAAATGATCTTTAAGCTCCACGCCATAGGCACCTATATTCTGAATAGGTGCGGTACCTACATTGCCTGGAATTAGTGATAAATTCTCTAATCCACCTAAACCTTGGGCGATGGTCCACTGGACCAAATCATGCCAGTTTTCACCACCGGCCGACCAAAGTCGAGCTACCTCATCATTTATAAACTCGAGCTCTTTGCCTTTAAATTCAAGTTTAACTACTAGGCCATCAAAAGCCTGTGTGAGCAGCATGTTGGAGCCCCCTCCCAGCCAGAGCACCTTATTTTCTTTAAAGATGGGATGCTCTACCAATTCCTCCAACTGTGCCTCTTCACTTATGGTAATAAAGTAATGAGCTTTCTCATCTAAGCCGAAGGTATTAAAGGGCTTTAAGCTGAAATTTCTTTTGAAATCGAGCATTAGTAGAGAGTTCCTGGATACTGTTGCAATGCTAACTGTAGGAGCTCTACACATTGACGCAGTTTATCCTCTTCTAATACATAAGCCAATCGCACTTGATTTTGACCCATTCCCGGAGTAGCATAAAATCCTTCGGCAGGAGCAACCATAAGGGTTTTGTTATTATAAGAAAATGCCGAAAGAAGCCACTGTGCAAAACGCTCGGCATTATCTACCGGTAATTGGGCAATCACATAAAATGAGCCTGAAGGTTTTGGGCAAACCACTCCTTCAATTTTGTTAATGCCATCTACCAAAATATCACGGCGACGCGTGTATTCTTCTTTAACATCCTGATAGTAGGATTCATCTACCGCTAAGGCTGCCTCGGCGGCAATTTGTGCCATAGTGGGTGGACTTAATCGCGCTTGAGCAAATTTCAGCATTGTGGCATTTAGGGCGCTATTGCGGGAAATCACACAACCAATTCGCGCTCCACACATACTGTAACGCTTTGACACCGAATCGATAACTACGGCATTGTCTTCTAAACCTTCGAGGTTTAGGATGGACATATGGTGATTATCATCATAGGCAAACTCACGGTACACCTCATCCGCCAAAAGGTAAAGATCATGCTTTAGTACTAATTCACGTAAAGCTTCCAACTCCTCAGGTTTGTATAGGTATCCCGTAGGATTACCTGGATTACAAATCATAATGGCTTTAGTGTTCGGTGTAATAAGGTCTTCAAAATCTTCAATTGGAGGAAGGGCAAAACCATCCTCAATTTGAGCTGTAACAGGAACCACGGTAACTCCAGCATTTACACTGAATCCGTTATAATTTGCGTAAAATGGTTCAGGGATTATCACTTCATCACCTGGATCGCAAATAGCGCCCATGGCGAATAAAATGGCTTCGGAACCACCGGTAGTTACAATTAAATCATCGGAAGTAATATGAATCTCATGTGCCGCATAATAGGCGGCTAATGATTTACGATAAGAGGCAAAACCTTCGGAGGGACTATACTCTAAAACTTCGAGATCGGCTTTGCGTACGGCATCTATGGCCTCGCCCGGTGTTTTAATATCCGGTTGACCGATATTTAAATGAAACACTTCCTTTCCTTGAAATTTAGCCGCTTCTGCGAAAGGGGCCAATTTACGGATCGGTGATTCGGGCATAGTTTGGCCCTTTAAGGATATTGCCGGCATAGCTCAAATTTTAGGCGGCTAAAGTACAATGAGGGGAAGAGATAGCAAAGGAGAGTTTTGGGATTGCTTTAAGGGAAAAAGATTTGGCTTTAGGTAATTTGATTCCAGGGTATTATTACCATGGACGCTTAACCAACTTTACACTTTTCGATTTGCCATTAGCAGATTTCAGAATCAAAAAGTAAAGACCTTGCTTTAAATAAGGCCAATGAAAATGATGAAGGTAATCGGCAGGTGGTACTTCTTCTTGCTTAATCAATTCACCCCTTTCATTATAAAGCTCGTAGGAGTTCAGGTTTTGGAACTCCAAATAAAAATCTATTTGAAATGGATTTGGGTAGCAAAGGACCTCAGCCTCTTTAATCTCCTTGGAAGCGTCAATAAAATGGCCATCCTTTGCGCTTAACCGTCTTATGAATGGCTGTGGAGGCCCAAAAAATCTTTTTACCGGATGCCCCAGCTCTAAATTTCCACAAACAATTAAGGTATCATTCACCTCCGTAAGATAATCTACGGTCCCTTGGTAGTATTCCCCAAACAGTTCTTGCTCCCAAATAAGATGTCCCTGCCAATCGGTTTTTATTAAAGTGCCAAATCGTATTGGAAAACTATCTTCCCAAAAAGTACTTTCCTCAATACCATAAACTTGGGTGCTATCCATTTTAAGTATCCTAAAATAATGGGTAGTTTCATATTTCTGATAATGATAAGGCCTTGGCCAATAATAAGGAATGGAATCATACTCAATTTGATAGTCCTTAAAGCGCCAACGCTTAATGTAGGTACCTAGGCTGTAGTATTCATCGCTATTTTGTTTTACAATCGGACGACCATAAGTGAAATTCCAAGTGCCCTCTAGTTGATTCAAGCTAGTAACCTGCCACTCCTCCAAAGAAAGTCCTCTAGTAGGCCTCATACGTCCACTTTCCAATTCAAAATAATTAGACCCACTTAAAAACTTGAGGAGACCAGAATTAGGGGCCCAATTAAAATAACCACGCCAATTCATAAAATGAGTATTGGTCATTCCTTCTATATAAAAGGTATCTTCCGCTGCAAAATCCGAGCTCGACCAATCCACCTTCATCAGGAATAAGGTATCGTCATCTATAATATTATAATCGCTATACCCAAAGGGATGAATTCCATCGCAGCGGGCAGCGAGAAGAAATATTTCCCCATCGATCACTTGCACTGTCTTGCTGAGGGCTACCATGGAATTTAAACTTGGGGGCTCCGGTATTCTTCGACGAAGGCCAGTATATGGGTTTAAAATTGCCAATCCCATAAAGGCCGAACCCGTTACTATTTCCACTACCAATTGCTTTCCAAAAGGCACATAAGGACCGGCTAACTGAATACTAGGGTAAGCGCGGTAAACATCGGTGTACTTGGCCCACATTTGCCCATTTTGCTGACCGTTCTTATACCGACCAATACCCGCAATGGAATAAATATGCGGTAAGGTTTTGAAATTATCAGTATTGGATCCGCCAAGCACAAATTGAAAGTCATTTGCCGAATTTATTAAAAGCTGATTCACATGGCCCACAGTCATTCCCAAATTATTCCTATCAATTAAGCATATGTCGCTTGGATAGGTCCATTGTCCGTGGAGCATATTCCCTAGTAATTGGGAAAATAGCAGGATATATCCGAGTCTTTTCATGGAAAAGTAGCGTCGTAAACCTTAGTAAAATCGCCCCAATAATCCAGCTCTACAGGGAGCCACTGTGTTGTATTCTGCTGATAATCTCTTTCATAGTCCTCGATTTGCACTCCTAAAATCCGAATTTGATGGTCTACATAATCAATTCTTAAACGACCACTTCCAGCCGAGCCAATAAAGTCTCCAGTATACTGGTTATGTTGCCATTGAGCATGCACAAAGTCAAAGACCTGTGGTGGAAAGTCTACAGCCTCATACCTTAAACTCGTTGATGAATATATACCTGCCGCTGGTTTTAAACTATCGGTACTACTTATTTCTAAAGCTACTATTGGTCCATTACCGCGGGCCCTGTAAAAACTCCCTTTAGCATCGTAAATCGCCTTTATTTCGCTGGAGTGCAAGTAAATTACGTATTGATAGCGTAGGCCTTCTTCATAGTGCCGCGGGCCGTTATAGTAGATGCGATTTTCACCTAGATCGAAACTTTGGCCATTATAACTGAAAAAAGATTGATGACCTTCCTGCTCCTGTTTTTCGCAGGCTAAAAGAAGTACTAAGCCGAATAGGAGAGAAATAGGACCATTGAAGTTTAGCTTCCTCATTCTAATCCGATTTCATGATTCGATATTCAAAATGCCGACCATGAGCATCAATTGCCTTTAAAAGGTAAAGACCAGCTTCGAGTTCTGGCCACTCTATTCGATTTTGGTAATGCTCACTTTGAAAGGCCTTCTCGGCAATCAGCTTACCATTAAAATCATAGAGGTGCAGTATTCTTAAGTCGGGAAGATTTAAATAAAAGTCCACTTGAAATGGATTGGGGTAAATGGGATCTGCTTCTGGTTGGGGCTGGTGGATAAACTCCCCATTCTTGTTCATCATGCGGATAAAGGGATACATCTTACGCTCCTCCATTCCGCTGCGAAGGGGATAATGGTAAACCAAGCCTGTGCAAATAAGAGTGTCGTTAATTTCCTGAAGACTTTCGATACTGCCTGGCAGTTCAGCATCAAAAAAGGTACGACGCCAAATCACCTCACCACTATGGCGGGCTTTTACTAACTCTACCCTACTTTCCATACTGGGATCAAATTCAGGCGCTTTTTCCTTGCCATAGTAGATGAAGTCCTCGTCCATCTTGTAAAACCGAAAGCTTAATCCATCTATATTTGAACGAGTCATGGGTTCTTCTTGCCATAAAAAATCGATGGTATCTGCGACAAATTGATTGTCTTGGAGATACCATTTAAATACCTTCCAGCCATAATAGGTAGAATCCTCACTATTGTAGATGTGATCCAAGTAATAATAATTAGTATCCTTTAAGGCAGCAACTTTTAACTTACTGTACAGCTTAGTAAGCGCCACCTCTTTACGAGCAAAGACCTCATCACCTATGTACTCATAGTAATTAGATCCAACTACAATTTCTAAGAGCTTGGTTTGAGAATCGTATTCAAAATCTCCGCTTAAATATTGGAATGGTTGATTCTTAATCCCTGGGCAGAAGTACTTATGAATAATTTCCACATCGTTGGAAGTCCAGTCTAAACGGGCTAGGTATATCGTATCATTATCAATACCATTATAATCATAACTGCCATCGGGAGCTATGCCATCGCAGCGCACAATAACCGAATAGACTTCCCCCTTGCTATAAATCGGTTTATCGCTAATAGAAGTCCAGCCGGAAATAGTCCTACTAGCAGGTAAATACTGATCGGTACCAGTATATAAATTCTTTAAGTAAAAGCGTAAACTGCCACTGGCTGCCAATTGCTGTATCACTAGTTGATTGTTAACTCTTAGGGGAGTGCTGGCAATCTCAATAGAGGGATAGCCGCGGAAACTACCCGACTCAAGTTTTTGTAAAACTTGTTCCATTTCAAAATTCTCAAGAAAGAAAGCGTAATTATAGCTCGCGGTATGTGGTTGAGCTTTATAATTATGACCATCACTTCCCCCAACACCAATCAGCAATGAAGTTGTATTCTCACCTTGAATCGAATAGACTCTACAGTTCGTCATCTGAGTATTGCTGAAAGGGATTTTCAACATATCCGGTAAATCCAGTCTTTGCCCAAAAGAATAGGAAGCCCAAATAATTAAAATCAAGGTGAAATTTGAACTCTTCATAAGGCCTTGTTTATTACGTTTTGCACTGGACCTTCAAAATGCAGAATTAAGTCTACATCCCGCATCAACACAGTGTCAGACTGGTATAAATTGGCTTGGGTATTGTTGATATCTAAAACTAAATCGGAACCTTGATACTCTAATTTAACAGGAGCCATTTGATCTAAAAAGAAAAAGTCGCTAGTATCTGGTAAAAGAGCTCTTTCTCCCCAAAAGAGATACGAACGGTTAGGAGCTTGTAGGCTTGGATTAGAACTTCGATTATAATATCCTGCTAGTGGAGCATTTGGATCATTGCAGGAGAGTGCAATATGAAAAAAGTAGCCTTCCTTCGGATAGCGGTAAACGGAACCATCGGCATGCAGACTAGGCTTCACCCCTTTTTCATAAAAATAGAACTCATAGGTATAAGGCGGATTGTTGAGATCTCCATCATTATTCCGCCCCAAATAAAATAAGTGGTAGCCCTCCAAAGGTATTTCTACATTATTATACCGGAAATAAGAATGGTAGTCCCGTTTATCGGACTCCTTACAGGATTCTAAGCCTAAAATCAGAAGGAAGCATAGAAAAATAGCACGCATAAAAAGCAGATTGGTTGTGTGCAAATTTAAAATAATTCACTGATTATCAAAACTTAAGGACCATAATCGACAATTATCAACTGTTAAAATATTAGAAGATTCAATCCCTTTTCGATAAACGGTAATTATCCTTCGATAAACGGTAAAACACCTTTCCAAAGCCTAAAATCCCTAAGTATCATTAGCCTACTGCAACATCACGAAAAAGCAATAATCTTATCTCTCCAAAAACTAGTCTAACAGCGACCTCCTGGAGCGCACTAAATACTAAGAGTGAACGATGTGAACGTAAAGCAAAAGAAAACCCCAACATCTTTCGACATTGGGGTTCTTTTATACTAATCGGTTATCCTAGTATAATTTATTGTTGTCTCGGTATCCTTGAAGATCTTGGAACCAATCGGTTTTAGCCTTTCCACCGCTAACTGCCCATTGCGAAAAGTTTAAATAGGCATCATCAATTGGCTCACGCTCCAGCGGATAGCTAAAGGTATTGCTTAAATGAATGGCCCAAGGTAATCCATTATTTGTTTTATAGAAATAATTGGCTCCAGGATTGGTGGCATCCGATAAGGTATTGAAGAGATTTACATCCGCTAAATCGGTAGGACCTTTACCCGCCAAATGCACTTCACGACCGCGAACCCCATTTACCATTAAAAATGAATTATAAGGTGGAATTCCCACATCTCCTTGTGCGGTAGGTGAAGTAAAGACAATTGACATGCTTACCGTTTCTGGGTTTACATAAGGTTTACCCGATTCGGTATTAATATAAGCCCCACCATTAGTGCTAATTAGATTATACACATTATCGAATACGATGGCCGTAGCGGCACTTTGCCCAGACTCAGTGCCATTTGCAGATAAGGTGATGTAATTCTCTTGAAGATCGGATCCTGTAATGGAGCTTATATCAGCTGGTGTTAGATTATCGAAACTGAAACCAAAACCATTATCAAAGGAAGCTCCCACGGCTTTAATGGTCCAATCGGCCTCTATATTAATCACCTCATTATTGGCATTTAAAACATGGTCGATATCATAATCTAATACCAAGTCATTGAAATCATAGTCCCCTTGTGCAGGCCACAAATCTTCAAAGGCCAAACTGCCGGTGTAGTTATTTAATACCGCACGACTAGGGTCATTCGGGAAGTCGTCCGATTCATCTGCCACACCATCACCATCGCTATCCTGAGTTGGAGTAACCGGAGGTAAAGAACCTACATCAATTCCTTCCCAAGGATTTGCCGATACGTAATAAATCAAATCGTTAAAATCATTATCACTTCCTGTAGAGCGGGTTTGGTCCTCAAAACCAATCAGCACCAGCTGACGACCAATGTCGGATAATGCCACGGTATGCTGCCTTTTAGTAGGATCACTTTCATTGGTATTGAAAGCGGAATTAGAATAAAACTTATTGTTATTCACTCGCACTCCATTGCCATCCCATGCATTTTGGAAAAGTACCCAAGAAATGGTTTTTCCAGCATCGAAGGTACCGAGCTTCACCTTATCACCAGGGTATAATTCACCCGAAGAATAAGCTAAAGAAGTATTGGGGAAAATCACAAAAATAGAGTCGATATCCGAAGGTGATGAAGGAGGGTTATTGCTATCAAAAACATAGTATCCCAAGGAATTGCGATAGCCTGCACCTTCCGAAACAAAGGTTACCCAAACATCGCTGCGCTCCGTAATTACCACGTCTAGCTCGTTACCACTGGTTAGGTACTGAGGGTTATTAGTGGGCACCGGTGCTTCTTCGGGTAAAGAGGCATCTACATCATCTAAAAATTGCTGACTTAAATTATCCCCTGGAGTTTCTAGGTAAAGTGGTAAACCTTTCCAACTACCTGTATTGTAAGCACCCATATAGTAATAATTACCACTGATTGGAATTGGGTTAAAAGCTAAGGCACCCGCTTTCATTTTACGCTGAGGCAATACTCCACCAAAACTTAAATTAACCTGTGGCTTCAAATCAAAAGAGTCGATGTTAGCAATTCCAGATTGATGTACACGCACAAAAACTTGTTCCTGATAAGCTGGTACCTGCAATGGCATATCCAACACCCCGTCTGATTTAGTTAAACCAGTTCGAATTTTAATACCTCCAAAATCGGGATGATCGGTGTAAAAACTAACTTTTACTCCGCCTAAAGCCTGACCTTGCAAACCCTTTACATCTACGCGACATTGCACTTCATTGCTGGTTTCGAAATTAAAAGTAGTCGGAATTTGCAAATCGCGGATGTCCTCCGCAATAACCGGACTGGTGCTCTGGCTTGGCTCATCCTTCTTGCAGGCGAAAAGAGCAAACAATAAGCCGAGCAGTAAAATTGTAGATCGAGTTTTCATCTTGGGGTAATTAAGGCTACAAATATCGTGTAGCTAGAGCTTCTAAATTTACAAAATCGATTAATGGATTAAAAGTCTAGACCAAAGGAAAAGTCATCTCATTAAATTCATCAATACCTTTGTGAAAAATTAGAAATGGCGAAACAGGTTTTTGATACTTCCTTAAAATGCGAAGGCTGCGTAAATAGTGTGCGTAAAGGCCTTAATGAATTGCTAGGTGAAGAACAATGGTCGGTTGATCTTAATGCCCCAGTAAAAACCCTCGAGGTGAGCAGTGATATTAAATTGGAGGAGCTGAGTCCCATCTTCGAAAGAGTAGGACACAGCATTAAAAATCAAGCTTAAAGCTCCTTTCCGCGCAAGCGGAGGCTATTGAGTACCACCGACACCGAGCTAAAAGCCATTGCGGCACCAGCAATCATGGGGTCGAGTAAAAATCCATTTACTGGATAGAGGATTCCCGCTGCCAAAGGAATACCAATAAGATTGTAGATAAAGGCCCAGAATAAATTTTGTCGAATTCCTTGAACGGTGAACTTCGATAGACGGATGGCTTTAGGTATAGATCTGAGATCGGAAGTCATCAAGGTCATTTTCGCCGCTTCAATCGCAATGTCGGAACCATGCCCCATGGCGATGCTTAAATCAGCTTGCGCTAAAGCTTCCGAATCGTTTATTCCGTCGCCCACCATCGCAACTACTTTCCCTTGCTCCTGGAGCTCACGCACTACTGCTCCTTTATCCTGAGGCAATACCTCTGCTCGGAAATTTTCTACTCCCAGCTCTTTAGCCCAATAGGCAGTGGTTTCGTTCTTATCACCGCTCAATATCATTAGTTCAATGCCTAGATTTTGTAATTCGGTTACCGCCGATTTCGATCCCTTTTTTAAAGGATCACCAATTATTAATTGAGCTAAGATTCCATCCTGATTAAAGAAATAAATCACTGTGGCGCCCTTGTTTTGCCATTCTTTGGCTTTCGCCTGATGTGATTCAGTTAAAGGGAGGCCCGATTCTTCTACAAATCGCTCATTGCCACTAGCAAAATATCCTCCATAGGGATTGGTCATTTTGACTCCCCTAGCTTCAATAATTTCGAAGTTCTGCAGCTTTTTAGATTTGAATTCCGCCTCTTTTAAATAGCGAACTATGGCTGTGGCTAATGGATGTTGGGACTGCTCTTGTAAGGCTAATAAAGCAGATGCCTTTTCCCTACCGCGATTAAACCATTCCATTTGTAACACTTGGGCTTTTGCCTGACTAAGGGTTCCTGTTTTATCTAAAACTAGGGTATTCACCTTGGGAGCTAACTCAATACTTTCAGCATCTCGAATAAGGATATTATTGGCCGCTCCTTTTCCTATCCCCACCATAATCGCGGTTGGGGTAGCTAAACCTAAGGCGCATGGGCAAGCAATAACCAATACTGCAATCGCCGTGTAAATCGCGTGGGCAAAAGCCTCTTCACCACCCGCTATCATCCAAACAGCAAAAGTTAAAAGCGCGATACCTAAAACGGCAGGCACAAAAATTCCGGCAATTTTATTTACTAAATTCTGAATAGGAGCTTTGGAGCCTTGAGCTTCCTCTACTAAACGAATAATCTGCGCTAATACCGTATCCTTACTTTGCTTGGTAACTTTTAATATCAGACTCCCTTTCTGGTTTAAAGTTCCAGCATAAACAGCGTCACCCTTTGATTTTTGAATTGCAAGGGATTCTCCACTCAACATACTTTCATCAATGGAAGATTGGCCTTCGATAATTTCGCCATCCACTGGAATGCTTTCGCCAGGTTTAACTCGGATTTGATCTCCGAGACCTACCTTTTCTAGATCTACTAAACTTTCGCTTCCATCGGCATCCAGCATTAAAACCTGTTTAGCTTGCAAATCCATTAATTGCTCCAAAGCCTGACTAGTAGAGGACTTTGCACGCTCCTCTAGGGTTTTCCCCAAACTCACGAAAGTGATAATCACCACCGCTGCTTCGAAATACACATGCGCCTCTAAACCTTTGCTGGTCCAGAATTCTGGATAAAAAGTATTGAAAAGGCTAAACAAAAAGGCAATGCCTGTGCTGAGAGCAACGAGAGTATCCATAGTTGCGAGACCATGCCTGGCCTGTTTCCAGGCGTTTGTGTAGAAATGAGCTCCCCAAATAAACAAAACTGGTAAGCTGAGAAATCCTGAAATATAGGGACCCCATTGCCATGAGCCAAAAAACATGGCAATCGCAAAAACCGGAATCGCAAATAGCGCCGACCAAATAGTTTGCTTCTTCAGTTTCTCATATTGCTCTTGGCGCTGCTTTCGAGCTTTCTGCTTCTTTTGCTCGGTCTCTAAATCCAAATCGTAGCCAATACTCTGTAAGGCCTCCTTAAAGCTTTGTCGGTTTGTGCCTTGCTGATAAGTAATCGTTACTTGATGGTTGGGAAAGTTTACCTCTGCTTCTTGCACTCCTTCGGTATGGTTTAGCATACTCTCTACGCTGGTGGCGCAAGCAGCACAGCTCATTCCTTGAACCAAAAAAGTTTCTTTATCTATAGTGTTGGTAGAATCCATTATCTGAAAATTAGGCTACAAAATTGCCCCATTTAGGTCCCTAAAACCCTATGTTATTTTGACCAAAAAGAGTAAGATTTTGTTTAAATCTCATCTAAGCTCTTTCGGTGGCCCAGATGGTTTTGTTTAAACTCTTTGGGGCTTAAGCCAGTTTCTTTTTTAAACAAAGCTGTGAGATAGGATGCATTAGCATAATCGAGCTCATGCGCAATTTCGCTTAGCGATAAACGGTCGTAAACCAGCAACTCCTTTGCTCTTTCCACTTTAAGTTTCTTCAGATACTTCTCAATGGTTAGACCCTCTACGGCAGAAAAGAAGCGACTTATACCAGAGTAATCTCTTTTGAGTTCTTTAGAAAGGTGCTCCGATAAATTCAGTAACGGCCTTTGCTCAGCCTTTTGGAAAACCCATTTGCGCAATAGCACCTTAATACTTTCAATCAGAACCTTATTCTCATCATTCAATAATTCAAATCCAAGATCTTCCAATTTATGAGCCAGCATTTTCTGTTGCTCTGGGCTGAGTTCCTGATCGAGTTTAGCATAACCCATTTCGACTTCCGAGTATGAAATATGGGCTTGATCTAGCAGCATTTTAAGCACAAGCACACAACGGTGACATACCATATTTTTGACACGGATCTCTGGCATAGGACAAAGGTCTAAAAAATGCTCGTTGTTATTTCCAAGGAAGGCGAATCAATAAACTAGCTATTCTAGGTTGAATCCAATCAAAGAATCCTTTGCCTACTCTAGTTTACAAGCCTTACTATTATCGCAATAAGCTCTTTTACAAAGCAATAGAAATGGCATCACATTTTTTTCCCTTTTTCTATTGCGCAGTTATAAACTCTGTTTAAATTTGCAGCCCCAATAACGGAAGAGCTTGTTCTCCTCCAACGTTCTTTTAAAGAAATTGATTGATTAGATGCTTTTATAAGCATCTTAAGAATTAAGATATAAACCCGGTGAGATGGGTGTTGGCTTATCCGCCAGAGGCGGATGCTAAACTGCCCAGCTCGATAAAATTACCCGGTGAGATGGGTGAGTGGCTTAAACCAGTAGTTTGCTAAACTGCCGTACGGGCAACCGTACCGCGGGTTCGAATCCCGCTCTCACCGCCACGGGGCGTAGCGTAGCCCGGTTATCGCGCCTGCTTTGGGAGCAGGAGGTCGCAGGTTCGAATCCTGCCGCCCCGACCAAAAAGCCCTGACGATTTCGTCAGGGCTTTTTTTATGCGCCCAAGCCAAGCTTGCTTGAGCGACAGGGCGCATAAAAAAAGCACATGCTGCGAAGCAGCAGAAAGGGCTTTTTGGTCGTAAACCTCTAATTGTTAGCGGCCATAGGATCATGAAATAATCCTGCACCCCTAAAGTCGATTGC
>CATMQD010000015.1 GCA_950073045.1 uncultured Flavobacteriales bacterium
ATAGCTTACGGCAATACGAGGAGCAGGTAGCCATAGCCGATTCTAATTTCTTTGAAGTTTTTAATTCGCCCATGCTTTATGGCGATCCAAATACGGCCCTGCATAAACCACAAAGCATAGTATTGAGCGAATCCTTTGCCCAAAGATATTTTGGTAGCAGCAGGGTTTTAGGAAGAAAGATCAACACCAGTAACTACGAGTATACCGTAACTGGTGTTTTAAGGGATTTACCCGAAAATACACATCACTACTTCCAGGTATTGATTTCCGAACCTCCAAGCCGTATCGACTCGGTTCAGATGGCGGTTAGCCTATGGCAGGTTAGTCACTATACCTTTATTAAGCTTAAACCAGATGTTGGTCCCGGTAGCATAGTAGCAGGATTCGATTCTTTTTTCGAGCGTTATATGTCGGGTTTAGCCACAGCCGTGCAGGGAAAGTATCAAATTCAACTACAGTCCATTGCAGACTTACACTTTAATACTAATATCAATTACGATCGTTCTGGCGGTCGGCTCCCTTATGTTTATGGTTTTGCAGGAATAGGATTGCTAATTCTAATTCTGGCGATTATCAATTATATAAATATGGCAACCGCCAGAAGTTTAAAGCGTATTCGGGAGGCGGCCATGCGCAAGGTGCTTGGGGCAGAAAAACTTGACATCCGATTACTAATTTTAAGTGAGTCGGTACTAATGTCCTTTATCGCCCTTTTACTCGCTTTTTCACTAGTTGAGGTATTTGTTGGAATTTTACCTTTTAATCAAGCGATAGGGAAGGAACTCAGCCTAAATTTTCGGAGTTTTCCCGAATTATTACCCTTGTCCTTGTTTTTAGCTTTGGCGGTGGGTCTCATCAGCGGAAGCTACCCAGCCATTAGCCTAGCCAAGGTGAGCCCCTTGGAAGCTTTTACTAATAAAAAGGGTATCCAAAGAAGAAACTCTTTGCCACGAAAGGCCTTGGTAGGATTTCAAGTAGTGGTATCGGTAGCAGTGGTAATTACCGCCATCTTCATGTATCGCCAAATGCAGTTTATTAAGAACCGCAATTTGGGCTTTAATACCGAGCATGTATTGGTTATTAATGTTCAGGATACCACCAGTATAAATCGTATTCAAGATTTGGCCCAAAATTTCCGGCGTAGTTCTTTTGTAGAGTCGGTAACCTTAGGTGCTAGCTCTACTGGTAGCGGTACTTTCCGCAGTTTATTTGAGTTGGAGGAAGAAGGAATTTACAAGTTCCGTAGGAATAGCATTAACTTTTTAGGGGTGGGTCCACAGTACTTGCAAACCATGGAAATTCCATTGCTAGCCGGACGTGGATTTAGGCATGATGATCTACAGGATAGTTTGCGGCCCAAGGTAATTGTAAACAAAGCTTTAGTTCAAGAAATGGGCTGGGAGCGACCTTTGGGGAAAATCATTCGACATAATTTCGATGAATCGGGAGCGGCAACTTTGGAGGCGGAAGTAATTGGCGTTTGTGATAATTTCAATGCTCAAAGCCTGCATAATAAGATGGCCCCCCTCATCCTTACTTTAAATGAAGGCAGTTTAAGAGTATTGCAATTAAAGGTAGCTGCCGATCAAGTTTATGCTGCTTTAGATGACGTAGAACGCCGGTGGACTGCTATGGTACCGGATGTGCCTTTTCAGTTCTCTTTCCTTAATAAAGATTTACTGCAGATGTATGAGGAAGAGATGAGGCAATCTCGATTAATCCTTTATTTAACCATTATAGCGATACTGATTTCAATATTGGGCTTTGTGGGTTTGGCCTCCTTTACCACCGGCCTGCGCACCAAAGAAATTGCCATCCGTAATGTATTAGGCGCCAATAGCTGGGATTTAGTGAATTTGATTTATAAGGAATTAGTAGCGGTGATTATTAGTGGAGTGCTAATTGCTACTCCGCTATCAATATTTATAACTTGGCGTTGGCTGCAAAATTTCGCCTATCGTACCACTGTAGATCCCTTGATTATTATCTTCACCGTTGGTTTAACCCTGCTTATTGGATATGGAATTGTGGCTATTCACTCCCTTACTATATCGCGCAGAACAAGCATTAAAAGCCTGACTTAGAATTATGCGCAATTTGATCTTTGCGATTTTTATTTCCTTCACTTTCACCCTAGGTGCACATTCTGCTTACTTGTTTAAAAATCAAGGTTTACAAGAGTGGTATCAAAAGCTTCACAATTTTGAAGATGTTGATTTAGATTCTCCTTTATTAAAGGACTGCAATGAGTCTGATCGGCAATTTGCCATGATGCAATATCATTGGCAAGCGATGTTAAGAGGAGATCAGGATACGACACATTACAATACCTTAAAACGTTTAAGTAAACAGTCTTTACCAGAGGACTTTAGCCGTGATCAACAATTGCTTAATAAAGTTTTAAGTTCATTTTTCTTAGCTCGTGCTTCATCCCTAAAAGGAGAAAGTTTGAGCAGTTTAAGTTCTTATTTAGGGGCCAGTGAGGCCATGGAGAGCCTAATGAGTTTAAAGACCAAAGGTGAGGAGGTACGATTACTTTCTACAATTTATAGTTTGGGTTATCAGGAGTTTTCGTCAAATCCCTTGTATTGGACTATTAGTGCTTGGTTGCCCAAACCCAAGCAGCAGGCTAAGAAGAAGGATCTTATTGAGTTCACTTCGAGCTCCTCGACTATTATATCTGCTGAGGCGAGCTATTATGCTTATCGCATGTATTGGGAAAAAGATGCGGACTTGGCCCAAAAACACCTGCAAAGCTTAATTAGGCGATTTCCTCGCAACTGGATTTATCGCTTAGAGTACTATAAAAGTTTTGGTCGAAAGACCAAGGAAGGTGATAAGCTTAAAAAGGAATTGCTAACTGCTTTAGAGACAGCTGCCTATTTAAGCAAGAAGGAAAAAAAGCATTTTACTGAGGTGCTGAACTCCCTTTAACCTGATCATCAAAAATCTCCATGATCTCGAGGTAAAAATCCTGACGGTTTTCCAAGAGCTTATCTTGGGCTATCATTTCTGCTTTATCGGTTCCACCGAGATAATAGCGTTGTACCCAAGGGAAAACTGCTAGAAAAGCATCGAAGGTGGAATAGTTTACACCCACATTTATGGTTAGGGCTACCATGGCTGCATTGAGGGCCATTGAGTTTAAGCCGTTTTTTACATCACCAGCATAAAGTTGACCTAAGCCAGGCATAAAATAGCTTAGTCGTTTGGCAACTTTTGGGCGTGGTCGATAAAGTGAACTGGTATCCGCATATAATGCTACTATTGCCCGAGCTTTAGCGCTATCTTTTCCGGTGGCAGCGATAAAAGCTTCGTGGGCAGAGCTGAAGTCCATGCGGGCATAATGACAAATCCCTTCGTAGAAACTGAGTCTTTGCTCTTGTTCGTCATTGGCTGCTTGGGCAGAGTAAATTTCGGCTAAAGCCTGAGTAAAACTGCGCATTTGCACCAAACTCTGCACCTTCGCTAAAATGGCTTCTTGCTTTAGCTTTTGATCTTTGGCGGTAAAATAAACCCGGTCGAAATAAGCCAAGGCTTTTTCAGGCTCTGCGCTACGACGGTAGCTCTGTCCCATTTTAAACAGGATGTCCGTTTCTAATTCCTTATCCGAAAAGAAACGAGCTCGCTCATAAAAGTAAATGGCTTCGCCGTAACGCTCTTGCTGATATAAATCTTCGGCCAAGGCAAAGGTGGAATCCAGCCCTTGCGCAGAGGCAAAGCTTATTATCAGACTATAAACGGCGGTATAGATAAGTCTCCACATCGGCCTGATAGTGTTCTAAAATTCCACGATTGTATTTGGTTGTGGCTTTGGCAGTACCAAATACATTACCTAGGTAAAATCCAGTACTTATGGTGCCAAAAATCCAACCATAAGCGCTATTAATACCTTGTTGGTTAAAACCACGGTAGGAGGCATAGGCAGAGCCACCGATAAAGAGGAGCGATACTAAGCCATCCTTCCAATTACCTAAATAGGCCTTTCCAGATCCGGGGATAATGGTACTCATCGCTACCGCTAAGGCTTTACTCTTATACTTCAAATTATCGGAGCGCTCGATAAGCATTAATAATTGAGGTTCTTGTAATTTATAATTATAATAGAGGCTATCCGCTTTTTGATTCTCGCCAGAGCGCAAGGCCAAGCTGATTTCGGCCACTTGCTTATAGGGCTCCGCAAGGCTTTGTTGCCGAGCAATGTAGTTTCTTAAACGACCAAAATCTCGGTTTAAGAAAAGTAGCTTGCTCATTTCCTGGCCCAGATTTTCGGAGCAGCTAAATTGTTGGGCTGCAGGAAAAAGGTGATCAAAACGACTAATGCCATTTCGGAAATCTCCTGCCATGCGGTAGGACTGGATCAAGGCTAGTTGTAGACTATCCTCGCCGGGCTTCATCATATTGATGCGTTCCCATTCTAAAATTGCCAATTTATGATTGCCTTTTTGATTAAGGAATCGGGCAAATTTTAAGGAATTATCGAGGTCGAAAAGATTTTGCTTTTGTCCGAAGGCGCTAAGACTAAGGAGTAAAAGGCAGAGGGCTTTAAGGCTTTTAATGCGCATTATCTTCTTTAGTTACCGGATCGTGAGCGAGGCCGCTCTCTTCATGATGTTCATATTGATCCAGAGAAAGTGGGTGGCAGCGACTAATTCGATCAAAGGCATCCATGCTTCCCATGATTAATCCTTTGTGGCGAATAGTTTGCAGGGCATAAACACTGCAGCTGGGATGAAAGTTACAGGCTTGAATATCTTGGGAAGAAACTAAATACTTATATCCGGTAAATAGGATTTTCATGAACTCCAAAATCTCGGTCTCTCCTTGGTACTGATAACTATAATCGGGCTTCGGATTTTCCTGTAAAATGGAGCGTGCTAGATTTAAATCTTCCGCACTTTGTCCCTTTAAACTGATGCTAATCAGGAACAGGAAAATTAAACATGTTCTCTTTGCCAGCTTCATTCACCTTAATGTTTTTGTAATTGGTTTTCTGTACGATTTCTAAACCCTCTACATAAACCAAATCAACGATTTCTGTTGGGAATTCCAAACCATTTACGTTTTCAAAATTGCGGAAAAACTGCTTACGAAGCACTTTGCCGTCTTTATCTAAAAATACTAGGCCATAGAGTCGCTTATCTTTTTGACTAAGCAATACCTCGCCAAGCATGGACTTCATAAGTAAGGGTGGGCTCCAGGTATAAATTACCATGTCCCCTTTTTTCTCCACTTCCTTCAGATCGTAAATCGACTCTCTTAGGCCGTAATCGTGAAGTTTGTTATTAAGTATTAAGTGGAAGATTGAAAATTCTACGATGGATGCGCCTTCTGTTTTCTCATAAAGGGTATCCGAACGCATGCGGAATATCAAGGAATCCGAAAGGATCCACTTCTCTTCACCAGGGAAGTTTAAATCATAAACCACCTTGCGGTAGTTAAGGTCGTAGTAAAAGCTACCACGAGTTAGGCTAAAGGAACTATCGTCTTTCGATTTAATGGAGAAGTCTCCCGAAATACGGTAAAAGTCCTGTGCCTCTGTAAAGCTGCTGAAGCAAAGGCTAATCAGAATAAGCCAAAGAAATTTTTTCAATGCTATAGCTATAAATTAAAAATTCCCACCCGGTTTGGGTGGGAATTTAAGTAGTTTAAAACTTCTTAGATGGTTGTTGCAGCAGTAGATGCGGCAGCTGCGAATACGGCAAAGTAAAGGATGATACCTACTACAGATGCACCAACGCAACCCCAAAGAGCTTCTTTAGTTTCGTCTTTGTTCTCAGATACGAAGTAAACGATGGCAACACCAGCTACACCGAATACACAACCCCAAATCCAAGATGGGATTCCTAATACACGGTGACGCTTAGCCATGGCAGGGCTCATCATAGCCTGATCGGATACGTTCTCTACCATTGGGCTGCCAGCAGCCTGTAAGTCAGCAAAACTTACATTTTCGTTTTGATCTAAGTACTGATCTAATTCCTCAACCTGAGCAAGTTCAGTATTTACTTCATCAATTTCGAAGTTAAACAGGTCAGAGTTGTCGGCTTTCAGATCATTTACAGCGAAAGCTGAAATAAGGAAAGCAAGAGATAAAAATCGCTTCATTGTTGTGGTTTTTAAATAATCTGCTCAAATATAATAAGCTGAGGCAAATATTTACAGGGTGAATGTTAAATTCCAAAAAAATCTTCAAAGGCCATTCTTTTGCAGGAATGATGCTTAGCAGCAATTGGCTTATTATTTTTACCATCTCAAAATCCTTAAATTACCTTTAAGGGTCTAAGGCCTTGTGTGTTAGAGGGAATTGATTTTTATATAGAGTATGCATATATCAAAACTTACATTAAGCTTCTTCCTGCTAGCCATTGCCCTGAGTTTAAACTTACAGAGCCAAGATTTTCAATATGAAAATCAGTATACCGTTTACCAAGACCTTATTAATGTGGAGGATGACGCGGTACAGATGCGAATTATTCCGCCTTTAGTGCAGGATAGTATTGTGGTTTTTCAAATGCCTAAAGTGGTGCCCGGCACTTATAAGGTGCATAATTATGGTCTTTTTGTACGCAACTTTGCAGCCTTAAGCGCTCAGGGTGATACTTTACCTGTAAAGCGTTTAGACCTTAATGCTTGGCAAATCGGCAAGGCTCAGGATTTGTATCAAATTGTATATAAAATCGAAGATAGTTTCGATTCCCCGGAAGGGTCGCATATCTTCCCGCCAAGCGGGAGTAGTAATGAAACAGAGGTTTTCCTCCTTAATGAGTTTGCCTACATTGGTTATCTGCGTGCTTATAAAAACCTCAAATTCGACTTAAAGGTTTCGCATCGACCAGAACATTATGGTACAACTGCGTGGAATGGAGATCGAAGTGATAGTCTTGATGTATTCTCCTTCCTCAACTATTTTGTTTTACATGATAATCCCCTACTATACTGCGCCCCCGATACTGCGAGTATTTTAATCGGCAAAAGCCAGATAGAGCTTAGCGTTTATAGTCCTAATAATAAGCTTAAAGCTGATGCGACTATGCAGGCGGTAAAGGAAGTACTCCAAGCTAGCGCCATGTATTTAGGGGGTGAGCTTCCAGTGGATAAATACTCGATATTGATTTATTGCGAAGATGATATGGAGGGACAAACATCCTATGGTGCCCTCGAGCATCATCAATCTACCGTATTGTATATGCCCGAAATGTTGGGTAAGGATATGTTCCAGAGTATTCGAGATATCGTGGCGCATGAATTTTTACATATTGTAACTCCCTTAGGAATTCACTCTCAATATATATCGGATTTCGATTTTGCTGATCCTCTAATGAGTGAACATTTATGGTTGTATGAAGGGGTTACAGAGTACAACTCCCAATTAGTGCAAATCCGTGATGGCTTGTACAGCTTGGAGGATTTCATCTTTGTGATGCGAGATAAGTTTATTGGTAACGATCAATATGATAAAGTTCCACTTACGGTAGCCAGCCGCTATACCCTAGACTTGTTTTCAGAAAATTATCAGAATTTTTATGAAGGAGGAGCCATCGCTGCTATGGCCCTAGATTTATATCTCATTGAACAGAGCGAAGGGGAGATGCGTCTCATTGATCTCCTGCAAAAGTTAAGGGCTCAATTTCCGGCAGATACTTTTTTTCAAGATGATCAGCTTTTCCGAATTATGGCCGATATGAGCTTTCCCCAGGTAGAGGAATTTATGGTGCGTCACTTTGAAGCAGGGCAGCCCTTTCCTTGGCAACGCCTATTTAGTAATGTGGGCTTAAGTTACGAGGAAGTAGGTATTAGTTATGGCTGGAGTTTAGGCTGTGATGAGTTTAGCTATGATTTGGAGCAGAGTCGATTTATAATCGCCAGTGAAGAGGGTATCGATGAATTTGGCGAAGAACTAGGCCTGGAGCTCCTCGATCAGATTGTGAGTATTAATGGCGATACCCTGGCGATTTATAATTTCCAAAGAGTGCTCGATGACTTCCAAACTAACACCCAGGCTGGCGATGAAATTGAGATGGTGATTGCCCGTCCCAAGAAAAATGGCGAGTTTAAATTTAAAGAGCTGGAAGCCGAGGCAATGGAGGTGGAGTATGAGGAGTCCCATCAAATAAAAGTGATAGAGCAACCAAGCGAAGAGCAATTGCGTTTGCAGAACATCTGGTTGAACCGCTAAAAGCCAAACATCTTCTTTATTTAATAAAATAGGTTTTACAATAGCGAAAACCCATTAGTGCATTTTTGGCGCTTAATGTTTTTCATGTTGAAACCTACTCCCTCTAAAGGAAAAGGCCGCATCAAAACTCGGGTGCTAGCTTTAAGCCTACTATTTGTGTTTGCCATTATCTTTAGTGGCTTTCAGAATAATGGCTCCAAGCTTCAATCTCGAATTATTGATTTACAAGCGGAGTATTTATCTAAACTCCAGAAGCTTAATGAGGATGCAGAAGCTTTTAAAGCGGGGAGTTTAGCACAGGACTCTTTAATGAGCTCCTTATCCATCAGCCGAAAGGCGTATAAAAAGCTAGAGTTTATTTATGCTTACCGGTACCCTGAGTTTTGTGAGAAGCATATTAATGGGGCACCCTTATTGCAAATTAGTCGGCACAGTACTTTGCCTTTTGTGGTTCCACCGCAAGGATTACAGGTTTTAGATGAATTGGTGCAAGGGAAAATTGATGCGGAGACCGCGGCCGAAATTGCCCTTCAAACTCAGGAACTTTACAGTAAAGCCAAGGTCTTAGCTAAGGGTTTAGAGAATGATGACCCCCTAAGTAGCCAGGAATTGGTAGAAGCCATGCGCCTTCAATTAATGCGCATTTATAGCTTGGGCTTAACTGGTTTTGATACTCCAGGATCGCTAAATGTAGAGGCAGAAGCGAAGGCTTCGCTTAGGTCGATGCAGCAAATACATTCCTTACTGGACTTAGCTTCTCTGGAGCATGATTTTACTTTGGCTATTCAGTATTTAGATAGAGGGATTGGCTTCGAGAATTTAGATAGAGCAAACTATTTAAAGAAATACCTAGATCCATTGTATCGAAAGCTTGGCGCCCAACAGAACGATTTAGGTGGTGCAGCTGGTCATTCTGGGGCTTGGAACTGGCACAGCGAATCTTTAATGGCGGCCGATTTATTAGACCCTTATTTTTTTACGGAGCTTAAACGAGAGGAAGATTCGCCAGTTTTACGGAGTTTAGGCAAGCAATTGTTTTATGATCCTATATTGAGTGCCAATCAGCAAATGAGTTGCGCCAGTTGCCATAATCCGAAATTGGCTTTTAGTGATGGAAAGGCCAAGTCGGTAAGCCAGCAGGGTTCCGAAACCATTCAACGTAATGCCCCGGGATTGCTTAATGCCGTTTATGCCGATCGTTATTTTTACGATTTACGCGCATTTAGTTTAGAGCAACAAGCCGAGCACGTAATTTTTAATCCTAAGGAGTTTAATACGGCCTACGATCAAATTCTAGAAAAACTTAAAAAGAATGAGGATTACCGAGCTAAGTTTAAATCTGCCTTTGGTGATGAGGAATTAAACACCAAGCGTTTTAGTCAGGCCTTGGCCTCCTATGTTTTATCGCTACAATCTTTTAATAGTCCGGTGGATGAATATTTAAGAGGCGAACGCTATACTCTAGATAGCGAAATTATAAATGGCTTTAATCTTTTTATGGGCAAAGCTAATTGTGGTACTTGTCATTTTAGTCCCACCTTCAGTGGCTTAGTTCCTCCGCTTTATCAGAAAAATGAAACGGAAATCTTAGGAGTGAAAAAACATCCTGGCCGATTAAATAAAAGTTTAGATGCCGATTTAGGCCGGATAGCCAATGGCATAAGCAGTGAACAAGCTTGGATTTATGAGCGATCTTTTAAAACCACCACCGTTCGTAATGTGGAGTTTACCGCTCCCTATTTCCATAATGGGGCATACGGTAGTTTAGAGCAAGTATTGGATTTTTACAATAATGGCGGCGGGGCTGGAATGGGCTTAGAAGTGAAGAACCAAACCTTGGCGGCCGATTCCCTGCATTTAAGCAATCAGGAGAAAAAGGAAATTCTAGCTTTTTTACGAGCATTAAGCGATACCAGCTCGGCCTATAATTAGAGGCTAATAAATCGTTAAGCAGTATTACCGCTTAATTAAGCTTAGAGCCTTGGTGATGGTAAGTGATTTTGAAAAAAGCAATTTATAAAACACTGTAAGTAAGGGTTTAGCAATTGGTTTAAGCTGATAAGCAACGGTTTTACAGTTTAATGTAGCGGTAATTTTAGCGAGCTAATAGGGTGATTTTGGAAAGGCATTTTTGACTAATCCAAAATTTAAACCGTGATAAAAAGAATTATTCGAAAAGCAAGCCTGGCTGCTATCCTTTTAGTAGGATTGCCGACTTGGGCGCAGGTGCAAAGCCTGCAAGTGCAGATTAATAGTAGCTCCGACGATGCCGAGCAGCGTGGCGCAAATGCCACTTCTGGCACTGGAACTATTGATCTCACCAGCTCTGATCTTGAATTGGTAGCCGATGGCAATGATGGCGACCAATATGTAGGAATGCGATTTGCCGGTATTAACCTTCCACAAGGAGCGTTTATTACCAATGCTTACATCCAGTTTACTGTTGATGAAGATGATGCCAACCCTGGTTCGGTAATCTTTAAAGTGGAGGATAGCGATAGCACTTCTACCTTTAGTGGAGCTAGCTTCGATATTTCTAGTCGTCCTACTTTAAACGATTCTGTAGTTTGGTCGAATATCCCCGCTTGGAACACGGTAGGCGCTTCTGGCCCCGACCAACAAAGTCCAGATTTATCCAGCTTAGTACAAGCGATTGTTAACCGTGCTGGTTGGCAAAGTGGAAATTCACTTAATATTATCGCTCATGGTACTGGCGAAAGGGTAGCCGAGTCTTATGATGGTTCTTCTTCTTCAGCCCCTGTATTGGTGATTGAGTATGTGCTTCCAGTAAGCCTTACTTTAGATATTATTAGCAATGATGATGACGCTGAAGAGGATGTGGCTAATGGAGCCATGGACTTAAGCAGTTCTGATTTAGAGCTTACCACTGATGGTTCTTCTTTACAATTAGTAGGCTTGCGTTTTGACAATGCCTCTATCCCTGCTGGCGCCACTATTTTAAGTGCTTATTTACAGTTTGGTGTAGATGAGGTGGATACCGCTGGAAACGTAGATGTATTTATCGCTTTTGAAGATGTAGATGACGCTGCGGCCATTAACAGCTCTAGCGCTAACCTTTCCAATCGTAACTTTAATACTAGCGATTTCGCGCTTTGGAATGTTGGCGACTTTAGTACCCTTAATGTGGCTGGTGTAGATCAACAAAGTCCTGATATTTCCGCTGGATTACAAAGTGTAATTAACCGTCCGGGTTGGGCCATGGGTAATGCTCTTTTAGTGGGTATGGTTGATCCTTCGGTAATCAGCGTTCCTGGATTTACGGGTAATACTGGTAAGCGTGTGGCTCAGTCTCGTAACAAATCTGCAAGTCTTTCTCCTAAATTGGTAGTGAGTTATATTCCTCCGGCAACCTTCCAAAACGGTCAGTTCCCAGTACCAAAAATGGCTTCTTGGAAGTACGATGATAGTGGTACCGACTTAGGTACTAGCTGGACTGGTTTAAATTATAATGATAGCACCTGGGCCTTTGGTAATGCTATTTTAGGATATGGAAATAGCAATGAAACTACAACTGTAAGCTATGGAAGCAATGCTAGCGCTAAGCATCCTACTACTTACTTGCGTCATACATTCAATGTAGCAAATGCTGCTCAGTACGATTCTTTAGTATTTGATGTTCTTCGCGATGATGGTGTAGTAGTTTATGTGAATGGCACCGAGGCCTTCCGTATGAACATGCCTGGTGGAGCGGTAAACTATAATACCCTTGCTACTTCAGCGGTAGGTGGTGCTGATGAAACTACCTATTATCAGGTGAAAACCGGAAACTTATTGCAAAACGGTTTAAACGTAATTGCAGTAGAGTTACACCAGGCTTCTGCTGGTAGCTCCGACCTTAGCTTTGATATGGAAGTAGGCTATGAACTTCCTCCTTTAAGTCCGGCTACTTACCCACTTGCTAAAAACAGCGACTGGCATTATTTAGATAATGGTGTAAGCCTTGATGCTGTAAGCTGGAAGGATACTTTATTTAATGATGATAACTGGGCTCGCGGTGAAGGTCCTTTAGGCTACGGTGACCCAATGAATACTACTATTTCCTTCGGTGGCGATCCAAGTAATAAATACATTACTTACTATTTCCGTCGCGAATTAATGGTGGATACTGCAGTGGTAGGTGATTCAGTTCGTTTTGGAATCCGTCGTGATGACGGCGCCGTGGTGTATGTAAATGGTATAGAAGCCTTCCGTAGCAATATGCCAACAGGAACTATTACGTCAAGCACTTTGGCACCAAATACTATTTCTGGTTCTGCCGAAACAACTTATTACGATTATATCTTACCTAAGTCGGTATTCCGTCATGGTAAAAACAGTATCGCGGTAGAAATTCACAACCGTGATATCTTCAGCTCCGATTTAGGTTTTGATCTCTTTATCCAAGATATGCCACCGGTAAATCCAGTGGGATTAGGATGTACTCCTCCTAATCAGAATCATATTTCTTGTTTCAGTTCGATTGCCCCTACCTCTCAAACTCCAGAGTTAATTTACCCAGATGCTAGTCACCGTTTCCAGATGATCTTTAAGCAAGGTGAAGCTTATACTGTTGGAAGTGGAAACGTACCTGGAAACCACGATTTCACCGCTTATGTGGGGATCAACGGAAGTAGTGAATTAGGTCATGTTTCCGTAAACCATGAAAACACTCCTGGAGGAGTATCGATTGTGGACGTACACTATGTAGATTCTACTAAACTTTGGGTGGTTGACACTACTCAAGCAGTAGATTTCTTTAACAATGACTTGGTAACCACAACCCGTAACTGTTCAGGAGGTATTACTCCATGGGGAACAGTGATTACCGCTGAAGAAACCGGAAACGGTGGCGATGTTAATGGCGATGGTTATACCGATGTAGGTTGGTTAGTAGAAATTGATCCGATTACTTCTAAAGTGAAGGAATACGGAAATGGTAAGCAAGAGAAATTATGGGGTGCTGGTAACATCTCGCATGAAAATGCGGTAATATTAAATGACTCTGTAACCTTATATACTGGTGAAGATGGCGGTTCTAGCGCGGTTTACAAATTTGTGGCCGACTCTAAAGCCGACTTAAGCAGTGGTACTCTTTATGCTTTAATTCTGGATAATCCTTTAAGTGGTGGCGATCCTACTGGTACAACTGGTACTTGGGTTCAGGTGCCTAACACTACTCAAACCGAGCGTAACACTACTCGCTCTTTAGCCATCGGTTTAGGAGCTACTAACTTTAATGGTGTTGAAGATATCGAAGTAAGCCCAATAGATGGTAAAATGTACTTTACTTCTAAAGGTAATGGTCGTGTGTACCGCTTTACCGATAATGGTAGTACGGTTGCAAACTTCGAAACTTTTGTGGGTGGTATGTCTTATGCCATTAGTACCGATCAAGGTGTGTTTATAGAACCTTGGGGTGGTGGTAATGATAACCTAACCTTTGATGATTTAGGAAACCTTTGGGTATTGCAAGATGGTGGTCGTAACTACATTTGGGTAGTTCGTGCGGGTCACACTCAGGCTGCTCCTATGGTAGAGATTTTTGCTTCTTCTCCTAATGGATCGGAGCCTACTGGTTTAACCTTCTCTCCCGATTACCGTTTTGGATTTGTATCTATTCAGCATCCAAGTGGCGCTAATAATGCCCAGCAAGATGCTACTGGTGCAAATATCACTTTAGATAAATCGGCAACCGTTGTAATTGCTCGTAAAGAGAATTTAGGAGCTCAACCTCCAATTGCCGGATTTAGTGCAGATACTACTCGTATTAAAGCAGGTAATAGTGTGGTATTTACCGATACTAGTATCAATTACCCTACTAACCGTATGTGGATCTTTAATGGTGGTACTCCAGCAGTATCTAGCAATAAAGTAGAAACAGTAACCTATAACGGTGTTGGTTTATACACTGTAGAGCTTCAGGTATCTAATGCTGTAGGCGCCGATACTGCTACTATGGTTCAGTACATCGAGGTTTTACCCGCCGATTTCAGCACTAATGAGTTTAGCTTGGATCAGCAATTAGCGCTTTATCCTAATCCTACTCGTGGTGAAGTGAAGTTAGAGCTAGACCTAAAAGGTGGTGAAGCTTTAAGTGTAGAGCTTTATGATTTACAGGGTCGTAAGCTTAGTGATATGTTCCAAACTACTGCAGTAGCTGGAAAGCAGGTTTTCAATATCGATCTTGCTTCTTTTGTGAGCAGCAGTCAGAGCTTAGTATTAGTTGTGAAAGCTGATGAAAAAGTGAGTCGCAAGGTGGTTCACTTGAAAAAGTAACAAGCACTCTTATTTATAGAGGCCGTCCCGGCATAGCCGGGACGGCTTTTTTGGATTATAAACATGCATTATATGCGCTATTTTTCGAGCTTCATTTTACTTTTTGCCTTTCAATGCTTGTCGGCTCAAAATGTTGATTTGCAAGAACGATTGGTTTATTCTTCAGTAGAAGATGCCTTGGCGGCAAAGGGGCCAGTTCTATCGCTAAATCTCCGTGATCAAGCTTTATTTTCGGTAGATAATCTTTTGCGCAATTTCCCGGAATTAGAGGTTTTAAACCTGATGCGGAATAATTTGGAATCTTGGGATGCCGATATCTTTATATTTCCCGATTTACAAGTTTTAAACTTGCGCTCTAATCACCTCATGAGCTTTCATTCAGATTTAGGGAAGCTAAATAAACTGGTGCGCCTCAATTTAGCCAAGAACCAGCTTAAAGATATTGGTGCAGCTATTGGGGACTTGAAGGATCTTAAATACCTCCACCTTCAACTTAATTACATTCATCAAATAGATGAGGCTATTCTTAATTGCCAGAAATTAGAAGTCTTAGAACTTCAGGGTAATCAGCTTAGCCATCTGCCGAAAGGCGCTTACCAATTAAAAAAATTGCGCAAGCTAGATTTGGGCTATAACCAGTTTCATCGTTTGGATAATGACTTAGAGGCTTGGAAGGCTTTAGAGATTTTGAACTTAGAATCTAATGCCCTGCAATATTTACCCAAGAGCATTGGGGCACTAAAGAATTTGAAGAGTTTAACCCTCACTAACAATCAGCTTAAAATATTGCCGGATGAAATTTGCGAACTAAAAAATTTGGAGGTTTTAGTATTGTCGGGCAATCAATTAAAACGCCTTCCGGCTGAGGTTGATAAGCTGAAAAGTTTGCAGACCCTCATCCTGAAGGGGAATCCGATTTCCTTGGAAGAAAGGGAGCGCTTGCAAAAACTCCTACCCGAAGTGAAGATTTATTTCGAATAATAGCATAATTTGATTCGGAGCTTTGGAGCTTGCTTTATTCTGTGATGCACATCACGGCAAGCTGAAGCTAGAAGCGCTTATTTTTGCCCTCTAAATATTCGAAAACAATGCAAGATCTTATTAATGACCCTAAGACCTTTTTGGTAGATGTTCGTACTGAAGGTGAAGTTGCTGAGGTTAGTGTGCCCGGAGCAATTAACATACCTTTGGATCAGGTGCCTGCCAATTTGGACCAATTTAAAAACGCCGAAGGACCAGTAGTGGTTTTCTGTCGTAGTGGTGCTCGTAGTGAAAACGCCAAAAACTGGTTAATTCAAAACGGGGTTAAAGAAGTTCATAATGCAGGTGGCTATCCAACTGTGTTGAACCTCAAAAACTAAAATTATGTATCGCTTATTAAGCTTAGTATTAGTGCTATCAACCTTAGGTGCTTGCGCGCAAACTTCCGAGAGCGGTGTTCGTACCGACCTTGATGTGAACGAAGTTTCGCAACTAATGCAAGATGGGAAGGAGATTGTGCTTATTGATGTGCGTACTCCTCAAGAATATGAGCAAGGCCACTTAGAAGGAGCGGAGTTAATGAACATTTATGATGCTGATTTTGAAAGTCGCATGAATGAATTGGATAAAGAGAAAGAATACGTGGTTTACTGCCGTAGTGGTGGTCGTAGCGGAAAGGCTGCCGCCAAGATGGAGAAACTCGGATTTACAAACATCCACAATATGAAGGGCGGTATCCTAGCTTGGAATCGCGCTGGATTAGAGACTAAAAAGTAGTATGGCGAGTTTTAAGGAATTGATTCAATCGGAAAAGCCGGTGCTGATCGATTTCCATGCAGATTGGTGTCAGCCCTGTAAAGTTTTGGGTCCGATTGTGCAGCAAGTAAAGGCCAAAATGGGCGCTCGAGTATCCGTGCTAAAAATAGATGTGGATCGCAATCCTCAACTCGCACAAAAGCTCAACATACAAGGGGTGCCCACTTTAATGATTTACCGTTCTGGTGAGCAGAAATGGCGTCAAAGCGGAGTTTTAAGCGCGGAAGCTATTATTCAGCAATTGGAGTATTTTGGAGCTTAATCGCTTCAAAACGATAGCCGGCATTTTGCAGGTATTCCAAAGTTTGGGGGAGCAGCGTTTTTAATCGAGGCCAGCTTTTAATAGAGTCGTGAAACACTATTATAGAGCCCGGTTTAGCGTGTTTTCGTATCGAACGAAAACAATCCTCCGCGGATCGATTAGCATCCCAATCGCCGCTTAAAACATCCCACATTATTATTTGATAGTGAGCCTGGTTTAAAAGCCGGGCTTGCTTTTTTTTGATTCGGCCATAAGGTGGTCGGAAGAGTGTGCTTTTAAAATGATTCTCGCATAAAAGCGCATTGGCCAAATAGTCTTCATTAGAATGTTCCCAGCCCTTTAAGTGGTTGTAAGTGTGATTGCCAAGCTGATGTCCCTTTTGAAGAATGGCCTCCAGAATGGCCGGGTTTTTACGCGCATTATCGCCAATGGCAAAAAAGGTGGCTTGCGCTTGATAGTCCTCCAATTGCTGCAAAACCCAAGGAGTTACCCCAGGAATAGGGCCATCATCAAATGTGAGGTAAACAACTTTATCCTGCTTAGAAGTTTTTAGGCTCCAGTGGTATTTAGACATTAAAAGCTGATACCATTTGGGGATGTAATCTAGATATAGGCGCATAAAAAATCCCGATCTCGCGAAGAGGCGAAGGTCGGGATTTTTATTGTTTTCTATTTCAGGCTTAAGCCAAACCTAAAGGTCTTAAGGCATTAACATAGCGCTGATAAAGTTCATCTTTAGTAAGAGCGTTTTGATCGTTCTTAAACTCGTATTGGTTTACCATTTGCAAAATCATACGGAAATAACTGGAGGCTGCTTGAAGCTCGGCTTGGATTCGGTTTTTATCCCTTCCAGTGAACTGCTGATAATAGGCTAGTTCTTCTTCTAATCGATCGGCAAAAGTGTTTATGATACCCCGTGCTTTTTCGGTTTCACCCGCCTCATAATAACCTTCGATGATATTCATCATGAAGTAATCATAGGCATACTTCTCTTCCGGCATTTTTTCCATTGCACGATCAAGAACCTCTAAGGCTTCTTCTTTACGTCCGCGCTTAGCAAGATCTTTACCTAAACGACCGTAAATATTACGAAGGTTATAGATTACCCGACGATTGGTTTCATCCAAATAAACCCCAGGTTTCTCCATATTACCCATCTCAAACTTGTTCATCAAGTTATCATACATAATATCAGCAGCAATTTTCCCAAAGTCAGGATCCTTACCATTACGCTTATTAAGTACAGGTACAAAGCGGTAAGCTAAACCTTCTAATTGGAAGTAGTCATCCAGCCAGAAGAAGCTCTTACTGCTATTTCCAACCGTTACACTAAAGTAGATAGGGCGTGACCAGTCGTTATTGTTGATAAGGTCGATTACCATTAAATCGCGTTTGCTAAGGACATTGGTTCTTAACTTCCAATCGATGTGGTCCACTATACGGCCAGTATCCTCTGGCATTACTGCATTATTAGCTAATACTTGTTCCTTGTCGATATCAATGCGAAGGTTTTTAATCGGGAAATAGATTAATTCCTTCTTACCGCCAAAGGCCGTAAATTTATTATCTCTGGTGTCTTGTTTCACCCAGCTAATGAATTGATCGGTGGTCCACTTGGAGCCAGGCTTATAATTCTTATTCTGGTTGTTGAAATAAATTACATCACGAGTTCCTTGTTTGTACTGATCGTGCTCGAAGCTGAAAGGAACTGGCTCTGCATCATACACTGCACGCTTCGCTTGATCGATATACCAATCGGTATTAAGCAGGGACAAGTTGATTACTCGCACATCCGTACGATAGCCTTCAATTTCTTGAGCGTACCAAAGTGGGAAGGTATCATTATCGCCATTGGTGAATAGGATACTATTTGGTCTACAAGAATCGAGGTAGGCAAAGGCGATATCGCGAGCAACATAACGGTCGCTACGATCGTGATCATCCCAGTTTTGTGCGGCCATTAATCCTGGCACGGCTACTAGGCTAAGGGCACTAATTCCCATCGCAACAGCGCCGGTCTTTCCTTTCATAAATTCATAAAGTCCCATTACTCCAAGGCCAATCCAAATAGAATAGGCATAGAAGGAACCCACGTAGGCATAATCTCGCTCTCGCGGTTCGAAGGGTTTATGGTTTAGGTACACTGCAATAGCCAATCCGGTGAAGAGGAAGAAGAGGGTGACCACCCAAGCATCTTTATCGGCCTTTTTATACTGGGCCACGATACCGATAATTCCAAGTATCAGCGGAAGCATAAAGTAAACATTGCGTGCTGGGTTTTCCTTGGCGTGATAGTGCAGATTACTCTGTGGCCCGAGTCGGGCTTCATCCAGGAAGGGGATGCCCGAAATCCAGTTGCCTTTGGTGTCTTCCATCCGGTGTTGGATATCGTTCTGTCGGCCAGCGAAGTTCCACATAAAGTAGCGCCACCACATATGGCCCACCTGGTAATCGAGGAACCAACTAATATTTTTACCCAGCGGTATAGGGTCTTTCATATTAGTGATACCTGCATATTTCTGATAATTCTGAATGGAGGCGGGATCATCATTCCACATCCTTGGGAAGAGACCCACATATTTTTTGTCGAAGTTGCGAACTGAAGCTTTACGGTCATCACTCACAACGTATTTTCCTTGTTCGTCATCACGGCGATATACCGGATTTCCATCGAGGAAAGGTTCTCTAGAATCTAGTTCAGCATTAAAAGATTGTCCGTAGAATACTGGGAAATCGCCGTACTGTTCACGTTTGTAATAGGCCAGCAAAGACATCGCATCTTCGGGATTGTTTTCGTCGATAGGCGTGTTGGCATTAGAGCGAACTGCCAGCGTTACGAAGGTAGAGTATCCTAAAATGATGAAAAGCACCGATAGGATAAGGGTATTCCAAATGGGGGTGTCTTTATTACGAGTGTAGGATAGGCCAAAGGCGGCAGCACCACCAATTAGTATAATGGTAAAGAGGGTTCCACTGTTAAATGGAAGGCCAATGCTGTTCACCATAAAGATTTCGAGCTTGCCGAAGATCCAAAGTACAAATGGGATAATAGCGGAGAAGATCATTCCCAAAATCAAGATTCCAACAATGTTATAAAGTAGGAATTTGTTAGTGGTAATCTTCTTATCCATTTTGTAGAAGTATACCATCACGATGGCTGGAATGGTAAGGAATACCAGGATGTGAACCCCAATAGAAAGTCCAATCATATAGGCGATGAAAATTAGCCAACGGTGAGCGCGTGTACTATGGTCAATTTCGTTTTCCCATTTAAGAATTGCCCAAAAGGCGATGGCGGTAAATAGGGAAGACATGGCATAAACCTCACCTTCTACGGCTGAGAACCAAGCACTATCGCTAAAGGTATAGGCTAAAGCACCAACCACAGCACCGCCTAAAATGGCTAGGATTCGTGCATCATTTAATTCGCCATACTTCGAAACCATTTTACGACCCATGGCGGTAATGGTCCAGAATAGGAAGAGTGAAGTAAAGGCACTAGCTAGTGCGGAAAGTAGGTTTACCATGCGTGCTTGCTCGGTTACATCACCAAAAGCAAACTGGGAAGCGAAGTTCCCCATCAGCTGAAACAACGGTGCACCGGGAGGGTGACCCACCTGGAGTTTTACCGATGTGGCAATGTATTCCCCACAGTCCCAAAAGCTTACTGTAGGTTCGATGGTAATAAAATAGGTTACCGTGGCGATGGCAAATACTAGCCATCCCAGTAGGTTGTTCAGTTTCTTGTAATTAGAAAGCATCCTCGTCAATTTGTAGCTGCGGGCGAATTTATGAAAATAAGCTGCTTAGGCGGTGTCAATACTTTGTTAAAGCATAGTAGATTCAATTTTCGCAGAAATTAAATTCTCCTAAATTTTTATTTGCTCGTTTAAAACTGACGACTTACTTTTGCCCTCCCAAATTAAACGATGCCCCATCGTCTAATTGGCAGGACAGCTGGTTTTGGTCCAGTCAGTCGAGGTTCGAGTCCTCGTGGGGCAACAAAGACAAAAAAGTCCGGACGTGAGTTCGGACTTTTTTTATGCCCTCCCTCCGCGAGCTTGCTCGTAAGGAGGGAGGGCATAAAAAAAGGAAGCCGGCGCAGCCTCGGCTTTTTTTGTCTTTGGGTACACTGCCAATTGCATCAGGACCGTGCCGGCGCAGCCGGGACAATCCTCCTTTATCGAAAATCCCCTTCCGCGAGCTTGCTCGCATGGAAGGGGAGGGCATAAAAAAAGGAAGCCGGCGCAGCCGCGGCTTTTTTTGGTCTTTGGGTACAATGCCAATTGCATCAGGACCGTGCCGGCGCAGCCGGGACAATCCTCCTATGATCGATAGTTTCAGGAATTTAGTAACGTGAATCAGCAATAAGTAAATTTTCTAATCGTTCGGATACTGTTTAAACACATTCTATGCTTCGCTTAACTATCCTCCTATGTACTCTGCTTAGCGGAGTGGCTTTCGCCCAAAATACCACACCCGATACTGCAATAGCTGTCATCCATAAAACCCTTATTTGCGAGGATACTAGCTCTGGGAATGCAAATTCATTAATGGAATGGACTAAGGAAGGAGCACTGCAGTGCCAGAACAGTAATCAAGATCTTATTAAGCATTTGGTGAACAAGGAATATGAACCGCTAGTAAGAAGGGGACTCCACTATGCTTACAAAAAGACAAAAGAAGAGAAAGGAATAAAAGAAGTCTTTATTAAATCTTTGATAGTACATCTCAAGCCCACCATGAAAACTCTGGAAATGGATATTGTATTCTATTTTCCAATAGAAGGTGAGGAATATGAATTCACTTTAGGTCCGATGGCTGTTCATTAGCAATTTGATAAAATAGTAAACCGAAGCCGTCAAAGCCATATGCCCCAAGTTCGCTAAGTTTTGGGGTGCTTTTAGAAAAGGGCGTTTAACTACCAGTATCTTTAATCTGTATTTGAAATACGGAAATATGGTGAGTCAAAACAAAGACTAGTGGGAATCACGGGAGATTCACTCGACCGGCATTTACGTAATGAAGGTCTCGATTAAAAAGTACTTTTCTCAAACAACTCATCACCACTTATATCCAAAGCATCCAATTGTCGCTTTACCTAGCACTACATAGCGAGCTTTAATACGAAGGTCCACGATGAAGTCACCGATAGATTTGGGAAAATGTTTTGAGAATGATGGCTAGTGAAATGTAGTCCGAGTTTATAGGTAGGTTACACAAATAGCTATTCCCAAACACCCTTCAATAACTAAACTTTTTTCATTAGCCGAACTATCACACCAACATAATGCTTAGCATAGGCAACTAAATCTGAATCAAAAATTGGGTCCCCCGTCATCTTATTAGCCGTCAATGTTTTTAAATCATCAATATTCAGGGCACAGACATCAAAACCAGTTTTGTCATCTGTCAAATTCTCAAGCCATTTATGATATTTTTCTTTAACTGCCGCTAGATTCCCCTGTCTTTGATTTTTGAACTTTATATCTTTATTTATCTCGACACAAGCAAAATAGGTGTACTTCACCTTAGATGTCCCTGTATTATCGTTCAAATGAAGAATTTCAGATAACCTCGCTATATCATCCTTTATAGCTTGCTCGGTTGGGTCAATCAATTTTAATTCAATTGCGGTAACTGGTTTTTCATATTGCCCTTCATAAACGCATATATCAAATCGACCATTCCTCTCTGTATTATGCCTGTTTCTAAAAATGGTTGGCGCAAATATTTTAATACTATCCTGAGAACCTTCCCAAGACATATCAGGAACACATCGTGTGGTGAATTCTTTCGTACTTTCCTCAAGCCTTACTATCAAAGGAGAGCCGGGAGCGCTATTTAATTCTCCAATTGCCTTAGCAATATTAACGGTGATTAAATATTCAGGTCGTATATCATCTTCAAACTCATGATTAAATAAAATGGCATCACTACAGGTGCTTTTTAATCCTTTGAAAATTCTATTCTCTATTTCTTTATACATATATCATTAATTGTTCCCATTCTGTAGCCATTTTAAAAGAACTACGAATAGATGCTGTATTGAATTTTGATAATTGATTTTCAATATCATAAAGTCCTCGCTCATATACAAGCTACTATAGCCAGCACTCGCCCCATGATGATTTAAGACACCACAAATCAGAAAGCATTATATTTAAAGCTTAACCAACCTTGCTTTCTTATGGGTTACATAGCTTGGACTATTTACGCCTTAGCATTCGCCTTTGTCCTCTTCATGATTTGGCATTTCAAATGGAATCCCCGAATCACATTTAAGTATCAAATCAGGTTCAATCATCATAGTTATTAGAGATTTTCCGCGACTAGAAACGGATTGACTAGAGCTAAAAAGCTTTCAGCAGAATGAAATTTAAAGGGATTATCACTTTCACCGATGTTTATGGTAGTCCTCCAAAGGAAGAGGATTTCTCAAATATTATTAAAATTCCACAAGTTGAAGTACTTCTGACTGTTGCAGGGATAAATGCTCGTTTGCACCCCATAGACGCAATTGACCCTGATTACACACCATTAACTCAAATAAATTGTCTTAGGGCGATTTTTTTGGATGATAAAAGGGCGATTAAGGATTCAGTCTGCCATCACGAAATAGGTTTAATTGGTCAACTACTTGGTCAAGGTAAAACTCTTTTTACAAGGGTTACTTGCATGTATGCGTTTAACGAATCACTTAGATACGGTCATTACTCGCAATCTCATCCTAAGGCATATTACAAAGAAGAGAGAATGACCATCTTTAAATTCTTACTTGCCTGCAATGAAGCCCTTCTTCAATTTGATAAAGGCTACGGAGCAAATGATAATCAAGCACTAGGAGATAAATTTTTTGAGTTCTTTATGTTTAAGGAACTTCCACATAACCAGTATTATGCACTTGATAACATTATTAACTTTTTCTTTAGAGCAAGTGAATTTCTCAATACGCTCCAAACATCTGACAAATATGGAGGACACCTTACGGATTATTTAAACAGTTTCTTTGGACTTGACCTAGTAACATTTCAAAAGCAATTGGTTTCTATTGCTCTAAGCTCAACAGACAGGAAAATTGGAACTGCCTATATTCAAATCGACCCTCAGCAACCAGCCAGTGAGGAACTTATTAAGTTTTTGGATGCAATGGCTAGGAAGACGGAAATGGAAATCCCTGAAAAAGCTGACATCTCTATCTTAGACTTTATTTCAATTAAAAAGTCGCCATTATTTAAAAGCCCGCAATTATCCAAGAATGGACATCTACTCTACGTGATTCCCGATATCCGCCTTTTAGCCGAGAAGGTTTTTACCTTTTTCATGAATGATTTCTGGTTTGATTATCTCAAGCCAAATGACATTTGTGGAAGAGCTGATTGGGGTAACTTTATAGGAAGTAGTTTTTTTGAGCCGTATTTAGAAGCATTACTAAGAAGGATGCACTCACATAACAAAAAAGTTGAACTTTACAATGGTCAAGAACTCACTTTTGATTTCGGCAAACGGAGGATAGAAGTAGCGGATTTCATATTGAAAAGAAAAAATAAGCTCATAGTAATTCAGGCTAAAAGCTCATTTCTAGCAAATACCAACGGCTTTAAAACGGTGGTTAATAAGGATGACTACAAGCATTTGAATTTGGACAGGTTTTATTCTGATTTTGGATTAAAACAGTTAGCAGAAATTTCCTTGAAGTTGTTTCAAGATTACAAGTGGTTCTTCCAAAATTCACTAGTTAATCAACAAAAACAAATAGAGATTTACCCAGTGATTATGGTTCAAGAACCAATTATTGGAAGTGAATATGCGTCAATTGCCTTCAAGAAAGCGTTTATTCGCTTATTAGAACAACACGAGGTCGAGAAAGAAGACGAAATTCGATTCATACATAACCTAACAATCATCCATGTATCGGAGCTTGAAATAATTGAACAGAGTATTTGTGATGGTGATGAGAGTCTTTTTAACCTCATTAGGCATCATTTAAGTGTTTCAAGCCACGAAATGATTAGGAAGATAAATGACCCCTACGTGTTAACAAGAAGCTTTAAACACTCTATTTCTATTTTACTAAAACGTAAGGCAATATCTAGGAGAGCAAGAAATGGATTAAAAGCTTTGTTCAAAAACAACAAGTCAGATTTCTAATTTTGATGTATAAATATCAGGGCATTCCAAGGTCTTATGCATTCTCAGCTATGTTATCTTACCCAAAGGCTAACTGTATCATGTTGAAATTCGAACTACAAGGTTCAAGCTGATTCGGTTTTCTCGAATCTATGTGAAGTTTTATCTTAGCATTGAATGGGAAAACGATATTCACTTGAAGAAACCTAATCTCCTTGCCTAGGCTCAAAAAGAGCTTTCGCAAGATGCCGTAATTGCTTGGCTGTTAGAGTGGAGTGATGTAAGCAATAGAAGACACTCTAAAGCTATGCACAGCTTAGGGGTGAATTTTCTAAATAGCATTCTAGAACTCCATGGGAAGAAAATAAAACCACCTTACACGATTGAGATAAGGCCTCAATTTATGCGAATCGACATTTTTGTTTTGCTTGAATATGAAGGTGGAAGGTTTGCTGTTATAATTGAGGACAAAACCAATTCTAGAGAAGGTAAAAATCAACTTGTAAATTATTATAACAAGATAAGGAGGCAGGGATACAAGAATGAAGAGATTCTTTCAATTTATTTTAAAACTGGATTTCAACATGACCTAAGTAAAGTTCGTGAAGCAGAATTTCAACACTATAATGTAAGCCGGTTCTTGGATGTTCTCCACGAAGGCATAGAACAAAAAATTAAAAGTGATTTGTTCTCGGATATATACAATTATTATATCTCATTAAACGACAAATACATTGAAGATGAGCAAGCATTCCATAGATTCCATGAATTCCCGTTGGGTTCTTGGGGCTGGTGGCATTGGCATGGCTTCTTTCATTACTATTCCCAAAAGACGGATAGTAACTGGGGTGTTGTTGGGAATAATCGAGAACCGTTAGTCGCTCTGTGGTCGACAATAAAGGAAATGGAACTTGAAGTAAATGGCAATGAATATAGGTTCCAGTTGTATTTTGATATTCAATTTTCAGGATATGGAAAATTTAGAGTTGGTTGCAGACTTTCTCTTGGTGGAATAGAGTTAAATAATGTTAAGGTTAGAAACGCATTTGCTGAAAGGGGTCAACAAAAACTAAAGTACCATCATATTTACTCTGAGAGGATGGTTTTTAGGAAAGCGACATCAACCTTAGGGCTATTACACATTACAAATATTGATAAGAGTTGGTATTCAGACGAATTATCTGAGTTTTTACAGTCACTTAGACTT
>CATMQD010000016.1 GCA_950073045.1 uncultured Flavobacteriales bacterium
AGTAAAAAGGATACTACACTGGCCATTCAATACTTCCAGAAAGCCACCGAACTGGATCAAAACTATGCGGAGGCCTTGGATTTGATGGGCGTAAGCCTAGCTAGTAAGGGCGATACCTTGGCTCAATACTATTACAAACGGCTATTGGAAATACAACCCAATAATGCGGATGTTTGGTATAAACTGGGTACTCATTATATGAATATCGACGAGATTAATCGCGCCATTGAAGCTTATACTAAAGCCACTACCATTAATCCTAAGCATTCTGATGCCTATTATAATTTAGGATACATCTTTACGGTGATGGTGCCTGATTACCGTGAAGCGCTCACTTACTACTCGAAAAGTTTAAAAGCCAAACCCGAAAACAATTACAAGGCCCATTATGGTCGTGGTTACGCCTTTGAAATGTTAGGTGATGTAATAAATGCCGAAAAGGAATACCGTAAAACTCTGGCTTTGCTGCCCATTCATAAGCCTGCAAAAGACGGTCTAGACCGAATTAATCGCTAAAAATGGATTGGTACCAGAATCAAAATTGGGATGATGAGTTACATCAGCAATTTTATAAAAACTACCGTGAGGCAGATCCCATATTACAGGAGAAAGCCCTTATTGAGCAAGCCGCTTTACTAAGTAAGCACTTAGACAACACTACCTTAAAAGCGGCCGAGTCCTTATTAATTTTATGGATGTCGCGCCATTTCAATAATCAGAATGCGGCAAAGGTTTATGCTTTAATGCAAGATATTTGCAGCCGTATCGGCGACCATCATAGAGCTCAGGAGTTTAAACTGAAGTTGGAAAAAATCAGAACTTCCCAATAGAGGAGAGCATACGTGCGGGGTAGTCGGTAATAATTCCATCCACTCCCCATTCTCTTAATCTTTTGGCATCTTCAATCTCATTAACGGTCCAAGGAATAACCTTCATGCCGCTGGCTTGCAATTGTTTTACCTCTCCGGCTTTTAGCAAATTATAATCACAGCTGTAAATGTTCGGCACAAAACCAAGCTCTTTTATTTGCTGAGCAGGACTGCGGTCTCCATCTTCTGAGAGGTAAGCTAATTGTACCTGCGGATAGTGCTTATGCATATAATTTAAGGTACGAGCATCGAAACTTTGAATCGTTAGGCGCTTACCTAAATTCGCCTTTTGCAGTATGGCCATCACTTGCTCACAATAGCTTTCCAAACTCGGGTAATATACAGAGTCCCAGTCCGGGCGAGATTTTATCTCAATATTGTAATAAGGCTCGGGGCGATTCATCATCATAGAAGCTTCTTCTGCCTCAGAAAGCACATCAATTAAGCGCGGTTTAGCAGCAAAGAAATGCTCTTGCGAGGGAAAGCGATCATATTTCTTAGTGCCGCAATCACATTTAGCAATTTCACTGTAAGGATAATGGAATAAGTTCCGATCGGCTGAATCTGACCATTCTTCCCCTTTTGCATCCAAGCAAATTTCGGAATTAAACCAAGGTTCATGCGAAAGGATCACCACCGAATCCTTAGTAAGGACTACATCCATTTCTAGGGTCTTCACCCCTTCCTGTAAGGCCCTGGACATAGCCGCTAAGGTATTTTCGGGTGCTTCTCCTCTTGCTCCACGATGCCCTTGCCAATCAAATGGCTCCGGATCTTTGGTTCCTGTTTTACAGGCAGCTAGGCTCACAACAAGTACTAAGCTTAAGTGCTTACTTCCCTTTGCGAGTAGCCTCGCCAATCCAATCCCACATTTCATCGGGTACCGCTTGTAAAAAGTTCAACTCTCCTGCTCCTAATAACCACTCTCCACCATCAATGGTTACAATTTCACCGTTCATATAGGCGGCAAAATCACTCACCAAGAAGGCGGCTAAATTGGCCAACTCTTGTTTTTCTCCCGCTCTTTTAAGAGGAACTTGATTCTCAATTTTCAGCATATCCGGAATATCGCCCGGTAATAGTCGGCTCCAAGCTCCCTCGGTAGGAAAAGGCCCTGGGGCAATACCATTAAAGCGAATTCCATAACGCGCCCATTCTACTGCAAGGGAGCGAGTCATGGCTGACACTCCCGCTTTAGCCATAGCAGAAGGTACTACAAAAGCAGAGCCCGTGGCCGCATAAGTGGTCGTAATATTCAGTACTACTTTATTTTTTTCTTCTTTCTGTATCCAATGTTTACCGAAGGCCAAGGTGCAGTTTTTGGTACCTTTTAAAACAATATCAATTACCGCATCAAAAGCACCTGGAGAAAGTCTTTCGCTGGGGCTGATAAAATTCCCTGCGGCATTATTCAGCAATACATCCACTTTTCCATAATGATTCAGCACGGCATCGCGAAAAGCCTCCACTTCCTCATAACTGCGCACATCACAAGGGTGGGTGAAAACTTCTGAGCCCTTAGCTTCCATCATTTCTTGGGCAGCCTTTTCCAACACTTCAGCGCGTCGGCCGCAAATGGCCAGTTTGGCTCCAAGCTCGAGAAAGTACTCTCCCATCGCTCTTCCTAAACCAGTACCTCCACCGGTTATCACAATTACTTTATCGTTCAAGGCTCCATCGCGGAGCATTCCCTTCTGAATCATTTAGGGTTGTTTTGGTGAATCCGCAAGGTATTAATTAAGGTCGCGTGATGGAAAATTGAGCACCAAGAAAAATTAGGAACTTAGCCGCAAATTTTTAATTAATGTCAGCACGCCCGGAAGCCCCGAAGAAAAACGAAGAATTACGCATTCATAACGACCTCCGCATCGATCCTTATTATTGGTTGCGAGATCGCGAAGCGCAAGAAACTTTGGACTACCTCAATGCCGAAAACGACTACCGGGAGCACGAAATGGCGAGCCTTAAACCCTTAGAAGACAAACTATTTTTAGAGCTCAAAGGTCGCATCAAAGAAGATGACAGTTCTGTGCCCTACTTTAAAAATGGCTATTGGTATTATGTGCGATTTGATCAAGCCAAAGACTATCCCATTTACTGTAGACGGGCAGAAAGCATGGAGGCCAAAGAGCAAATTATGCTCGATGTAAATCTTGAAGCTAGTGGTCACGACTATTTCCAAGTTGGGGGAATGAGCGTTAGTCCCGACCGAACCTGGCTAGCCTATGGCTACGACAATCAAAGTCGACGGATCTATAAAATTCGTTTTCGGAATTTAGAAACTGGCGAGGAACTAAACTACGAATTGCCCAATTGCACGGGCTCTGCAGCCTGGAGTAGCGATGGGAAATTTGTTTTCTACACCCAAAAGGATGATACCTTAAGACCTTGTAAAATTTACCGCCATCGCATCGGCTCCAAGCCAGAAGAAGACCAATTAGTTTATGAAGAGGAGGATCCTACCTTCATTTGCTCGGTATATCGCAGTAAAAGTGAAGCCTTCCTAATTATTGGCTCTCATAGCACCGTTTCTAATGAGTACCGCTACCTTCCCTCCCATCTGCCGGAAGGCGAATTTAGAATTGTACAACCACGCGAACGCGACTTAGAATATTCCATCGCCCATTTCGGCGAGCACTGGTATATCCGCACTAATTATCAAGGGGCCGTCAACTTTAAATTGATGCGCACCAAATTGGATAAAGGCCTCAAAGAAAACTGGACCGACCTTATTCCTCATCGGCAGGAGGTTTACCTCGAAGGGATTGAGATTTTCGAGAAATTTCTAGTTCTGGAAGAAAGAAGCGAAGGCCTTACTAAACTGCGCATAAAAACCTGGGACGATAGCGATGGTCATTATATCGAATTCAACAGCGAAACCTACACCGCTGGCACTGGACTAAATCCCAGCTTCGAAAGCAAAAAACTACGTTATGGCTATGCTAGCCTAGTCGAGCCTTTCTCCGTGGTAGAATACGATATGGAAAGTCGTGAGAAAAAACTCCTGAAGCAACATGAGGTTTTAGGTGATTTCGATTCTAAAAACTACCGTGAAGAGCGACGTTGGTATACCGCTAAAGATGGGAAAAAAGTGGCAGTTAGCATTGTATCTCGACCCGACCAACAAATGGATGGTCCTAATAAGCTACTGCTCTATGGCTATGGATCTTATGGCCACACTATAGAACCGGGCTTTTCGGCCAATCGACTAAGTTTACTGGACCGTGGCTTCACCTTCGCCATTGCCCATGTTCGTGGCGGACAATACTTAGGGAGAGAATGGTATGAGGACGGTAAAATGCTAAATAAGAAAAACACTTTTAGCGATTTTATTAGGGTGGCCGACGGTTTAGTCGAAGATCAAATTACCAGTCCTGAGCAGCTTTTCGCCATGGGTGGCAGCGCAGGTGGATTATTAATGGGAACCATAATCAATTGGCGACCAGAGCTCTTTAAAGCGGTTATTGCCGCAGTGCCTTTTGTGGATGTGGTAACCACCATGTTAGATGAGAGCATCCCTTTAACCACTGGAGAATTCGACGAATGGGGGAATCCCAAAAATGAAGAGTACTATCACTATATAAAGTCCTACTCTCCTTACGATAATGTGGTAGAGCAAGAATATCCAAATTTATTGATCACCACTGGCTTACACGACTCACAAGTGCAGTATTGGGAGCCGGCTAAGTGGTGTGCAAAATTGCGCGATCACCATCAAGGGGAAAACAAAATCTTGATGTATTGCAATATGAGTACCGGCCATGGTGGCGCTAGTGGTAGATTTGAATCCTTAAAGGAAACCGCAATGGAATACAGCTTTTTATTTTGGCAAGCGGGAATCGAGAAATAGCAAAATTTTTAAAAGCCCACGGGATATTCTTAGCGATCCTGTTTTTAGCTGGGGGGCTCCGTTTTTGGAATCTGGGTCATTTGCACTTTTCGCATGATGAGCTCAGTGCCTTAATACGCACCCATTTCAATAGTTTTCAAGAGCTCATTGATCAAGCGGTGCGCATTGATGGTCACCCAGCCTTGGTACAAGTTTTCCTTTATTACTGGGCACCCTTGGTGGATTATAGTCCATTTTGGATTAAGCTACCATCGGTACTATTAGGACTGGGCTCCATCGTTTTGATATACCTATCCAGCTTAAAACTCGAGCGCAAAAAAGCGGGAACCATTACCGCGCTTATCCTCAGTTTAAGTACTTTTTTCATGTACTACCATCAGGTAGCGCGACCCTATGCCTATGGAGCCTTTTTCGTGGCCTTGGCGGGATACGCCTATGTTTCTTGGTTCTTCCATCGTAAAGAAAATCGCTATCTGTTGCTCTTTGCCATCGGCGCAAGCCTAGCCGCTTACACCCATTATTTAGCCCTACTTTCGGTTTTCCTGATGGGCATTAGTGCCTTGGTACGCAGCTGGGATAAGCCCAAGCCTTGGATTTTAACCGGCCTATTGGTGCTGCTAAGTTTCACACCTCATCTAGGTGTCTTTTGGGATCAATTGCAATTAGGAGGTGTAGGGCAATGGCTTGCCGCACCAGATGCCCTTTGGTTGTGGCGCTTTTTCAGCTACCTCTTTAATTACGAATCGATCTGTGTAGGATTAGGCTTGGCCCTGATTTTAATTGGCATCATCAAGAAAAATCAAAGCCTCAAATTTCCAGAAACTTGGATTTGGTTCCTCGCCTGTTTTATAATTGCCTTTGCCTATTCCACTTTCCGCGACCCCCTGCTTCGCTACTCCAGTTTACTATTTCTAAGTCCTTTCCTCTTTCTCGTGCCTTTAGAGGATGGACAGGGTTATAAGCGCTGGTTACTTGGCTTTTTAATATTTATGAGCTTCGCGATTTACGACCGTGAGTATTTCCCCGAAGCCCACCTCAGTCCACCCAAAGTAGCAGAAAGCTATTTATCTGAGCTAAAAAATAGCCCTCCCGTTTTTTACCATTGGAGCGAGGAGAAATGGGATTACTATCGAAAAATAGACCCAAGTATTCCTAGTGGCACTTTTCTAGCAAAGGATTTAAGTCCTTGCCTTACGGCTGATGAGTTTCTGCTCCTCAGCGATCATGCTAGTCCGGCCTCCTGGCCCTTACAGCTTTTAGATCAGGCCTATGTCCTTAAAAATATTGATTTCCATTTTGGTTTTAGTCTTTACCACTTTAGCAAGGATACAAGCCAGGATCTAGCCTATCTAGAAATCAACGGCATTTTAGATTCAAGCTTTTTTAAAACCGAGGCCAAGCAATATCAAAGTTTGGTCCAGCTCGAAACCCTCCCCTTTTTCTTTAATAATGCTGAGGCCAGTATAGTAGTGGACCTACAGCATTTAAAGGGCGAAGGTGGACATTTGATTTTTCAATTAATGGAAGGGGAAGAGCAAAAAGGCTGGTTTGCCTATCCCTTAAAAGAGGGAAGCAATTATTTCAGCCGACCCATTTCCGACCTTAAAGATGAAGATTACCATTGGAATATCCTTTTAGACCAGGGCCCGGAAGCGAATGCTCACTCGGGTAGCATCCGCGTTCGCTGGCTGGCAGGAAATCCTAAAATTTACGGTCTGGTAAAAGACTTTAAATAATTGCGTCGAAATTCTCTTTGGGACGACCAATGGCTGCTTTACTGCCATTAACTAAAATGGGGCGTTCCATTAATTTAGGATGTTCGATCATCGCTAAAATAAGTTCGTCTTCTTCCAATTCCTTATCGGCAAACTCCTCTTTCCAAATCGCTTCTTTCTTGCGAATAAGGTCTGAAGCTTCAATATCTAGGGCGTCGATAATATCTTCTAGCTCGGTAGGGCTGATGGGCTCATTCATATAAAGCACCACTTCTAGGGCAATGCCTTTTTCTTCTAAATAAGCTAGGCCTTCACGGCTTTTGGTGCAACGGGGATTGTGGTAATATTTCATGTCTGATCTGCTTAACGTTCGAGGTGCATAAAGCCTTTGGCTTCTTGTACCTGCCCGCAAATATCTTCATAATTGAAGATATAGAAGTACACCCCTTCGGGAAGATTCATCCCTTCATTGGTGCCATTCCAACCCCGTTCCATTAAGTCTGCAGCAAAAAGTCGCAATCCATTGCGATTATAGATTTCAATATTCGCCCTAGCTAAAAAAGGAGCAACTTCCTCGCGATCGAGCATATTAAACTCATCATTCAAGCCATCTCCATTAGGTGTAAATACATTGGGAAACTCCACCTTAAAGTCATTGGAGTAAAAGAAGAGGGTATCCAATTCATCTTTCTCCCGATTGCAAATGGTGTCGATATAGCGAAGCTTTAAAACATAAAAACCGCCTTCGCTAAAATTATAGTTCAAGCTATCGCCACTTCCCACCAATCGATCGTCGATATACCATTCGATTTTTTGGAAATCGTATTCATCTATTCCCGATAAATCGGCTTTTGCACTTAAGCGCCTTTCGGGGTCGCAGGCATCGCTTTCGCTGAAGAGACCCGTTTTCTGAGATCGGAATACCACTTCAATCTCCTGTTCTAGGGTGTCCAGCTGTCCACAGAGCGAATCTTCCACTATTAGTTGAACGGTGTAATTACCGGGCAAATAGCTATGACTCGGCTCGGAGTCGGTACTACTAGCTCCATCACCAAAATCCCAACGGTATATGGAAGCCCCTTGACTGCTATTGATAAACTGCACGGTAGCATCGCCATCGCAGCTATCGTAATCATAAGCGAAGTTGGCATTAATGGCTTGATTAAAACCGTAAACCCTTACCTCATTGCTATCGATAAGATTACAATTGGTATCCAAGGCATAAAAACGGAATATCGAAAGACCAGAATCAGTAATCGTAAAGCTCTGGTTTCTTAAAGTATCTAAAACGCCATCCGGGCCCTGCACCAAAGTGATGTCGGCATTAAAACTTTGATCCCGAAACTTAAGGTCCACTGGCAAACAGGTGCTATCGGAGTATCCAGGCTCTAAAATTACAGAGCTATAAATTGAGTCTGCCTCCATATCAAAACGGAACACCACCAAATTACAGTGACCGCTCCAGGATGAATCTGCAAAAGCCCCATCGGTGGTCGGGAAGAAATTACCACAAGCACAAACAGCCTGAAAAATACTGCCGTCCTTTCGATAGCGAGAACTTCCTCCATCCACATGATCGGGAGTAGAGCCAATTTGTCCAAAGTAAGTGGCATACTCTAAGTTCTGCCAAGAAGAAGATAATCGAAGGAAGTAAAAATCACCTTGATCCGAGGAGTCTCTGTAGGCATTAGCCGTTGTAGGCAATCCATCGGGATTACCCATGGTGCTAGTATAAGGCGCCCCCCAACCGGATATGAAAATATCTCCACAATCGGAGACCATTAAAGCCGTAGGACTAATGTCTGTTTTTTGCAGGTTTCCATCACCAAAAACGGTGGAATGCAGCACCCTTTCTAAATCTGGACTAATTTCCTGCAGGAACATAGAACTATTGGGTACCACCCAAATACTATCTCCAATTATCGGCCAACTACCATTAGTTTGTCCAAAAAGCACAAGATTTCCCTGCGGTGTATAATCCACAAAAAAGGATCGATCTCGCTGATTGGTGCCAGTATAGGTCCATTTTATTACCTCCCCATTATTGGGATTCAGCTCGGCCAGAAAAGCGTCATCCAAATTCTTTTTAAAGCTCTGATAAACACCGTTTGTATCATAAGCTACCGTATCGCTTCGCGTTATCCCAGTAACATACAATCGGTTTTGAGGAGTATAACGAACCGAAATTGTGGCGTCATCTCCTTCACCGCCCACATAGCTTGCCCAATTAAGCTGACTTAAATCCGAATTAAAAGAAACTACTAAGCCATCCTGCCGTCCGCGGTATTCACTATTTACGGCATTACCTATGGGTAAACTGTCTGAATAAGTGTAAGAGCTAATGATAATATTGCCTTGATTATCAAGAGTAATATCACCTCGTGCAGGATCTCCATAATTGTACCTTAGGCTACTGTTATTACCATCTGCATCGGTTTCCCCAAAATAGGTAGACCCCAATAAATCAGCTCCATTACTGTCTAAAATGCTAATAAAAATATCGGAGGAATTTGGCATTGGTAAACTCCCTCCTACCATAAATGGGAAAGTTGTCCCATAAGCAAAACTGGTATCATAACCATTTGCGGCCATCGGGAAATCTGGAGAGCCCGTAGCTCCTAAAACAATGAGGCTTTTATTAGGACCTTCTAGTAAACTAAAGGGCATTTCATTTCCACTGCCCCCCAAATAGGTGGCATAAATTTGATTCATGCCATCTTCGCTATACTTGCTAATAACCGCATCTACTCTTCCCCCTTGCGAAGAATCTTGGAATGCCCCTAAACTTGTAGGATAAGCCCGATGAAGCACACTATAAGCATAGTTGATTCCTGCTCCATAGGCCGAGCCATCTTCCGCATAAGTAGCGGCAAAACCGAAATTATCATCGGTGGCAGCACTGTAAGTACTAAAGATTAAAGTGGGGTCAATCACCAAATCTTGGGAGCGATTATAGTCCCCAATTACAAAGGAATATTGGTTATTTTCTTTTCGCTCAAAGGCAGATGAGATTTCGTTTCCATTTTGAAAACTCTCAGGAGCACTGTAAATCGCCGAGCCTGCAGAGGTAATTAAAACTAGGTTTTCATCCATTAAACCTTGGTCATCAACTCCATCTATCTGCCAGCGAATTTTACTGGGATCTCCACCAGGATGCACGATAAAATCGAAAGCACAAACACCCGCTGGACTGAGGTAGTATTTTAAATCGATATTGGGATAGAGGTCGTGGTAAACGATTTCTTGATATTGATCGAGATTGCCCGCCCATTTTTCAGGATTATTTCCCAGCAAGAAATTAAGCTTTGCAGCCCCTGACATTTTTTGGCGACTAATGCGAGCCTCTGAATTCGCATCCAGCCATTTAATCGAATACACATGCGCTTTCCAAGGCATGCTATGGTGATGGTGATCTTTATGGTCGATGGATCGCGATTGCAATAAAGCTACCCTTTGTTCCTCGGCTTTCAGGTAAACATATCCCTGCGGATCCCGGAGTCGAAAATCGAAGTCACCCTCCCACTGTCCGGCATTTTGCACAAAGCCCATCTCCTGACCTAAAAGGCCAAAATGTAGTACTTGCAAAATGAGGATAAGTAGAGGTAACTTTTTCAATAAGGAAATTTCCTAGCAAATTAAGAAGCTTTTACTAGAAAACAACACTCAATTAGACTGTTATAGCTTTACTCTATTCAACGCTTAGGCTTCCTCTGTTTCGGCCCCTTGACCTTTACTCATGAGGTAGGATTTTATGAAGGCATCTAAATCGCCATCTAAAACCTGATCCACATTGGAAGTTTCCTCGGCTGTACGCACGTCTTTAATGAGTTTATAGGGATGCAGTACATAATTCCGAATCTGACTACCCCATTCAATCTTCTTCTTACCGGCTTCTATTTCGGCCCGTTTGGCGTTTTTAGCTTCTAGTTCAATTTCAAAAAGCTGCGATTTAAGCAATTGCATGGCTTTTTCTTTATTCTGAAGCTGGGAACGACTTTCGGTATTCTCAATAATAATCCCCGATGGTCCGTGCTTTAAACGTACACCAGTTTCTACCTTGTTCACGTTCTGTCCACCGGCTCCACCCGATCTAAAAGTATCCCATTCGATATCGGAGGGATTAATATCAATTTCAATGGAATCATCGACTAAAGGATATACATAAACCGAAGCGAAACTGGTATGTCGCTTGGCATTGCTATCAAAGGGTGAAATCCGCACCAAGCGATGAACGCCATTTTCGCCTTTGAGATATCCAAAAGCAAAATCGCCTTCTATCTCTAGAGTTACGGTTTTAATACCGGCTACATCCCCATCTTGGTAATTAAGCTCGCGTACTTTGAAATTCTGTCGCTCAGCATAACGAATATACATCCGCATGAGCATGGAGGCCCAATCGCAAGACTCTGTTCCACCAGCTCCCGCTGTAATTTGTAATACCGCACTTAATTGATCCTCTTCGCCAGAGAGCATATTCCTAAACTCAAGATCCTCTAATACCTTTACCGCCTTGGCGTACATGCTATCCAGCTCCTCTTCTTCCAGCTCACCAAGCTCTAAAAACTCTAAACCTAAACCCACCTCTTCCACGGCGGCTGATAACTCATCATAGGATTCGGTCCAAAACTTAAGACCGCGAATTTTCTTCATCACCTTTTGCGCTTCTTTTTGGTCCTCCCAAAAACTAGCATCAGCAGTTTTTTCCTCCTGATTTATAATCTGAATGCGCTTCTCTTCAATTTGCAAATATTGATGCAAGGCCTCTAGTCGCTCTTGCAGAGTTTGCAATTGTTCTTTACTTACCATAGCGGCAAAGTTAAGATTTGGAGTGGCTTGCTTAGCGCCTTGGGCTCTACAATTAAATTGGAGATATTTATAAAGATTCAGCTTTTGCTTAAAGCATGAGCCCAGAAGCTTAGGATTAGCTAATTTTGTTTTATCAAAAAATCTAAGCTCAAAATCCATGGATAAATTCGACGTGGCCATTATTGGCTCCGGACCCGGGGGCTATGTGGCCGCCATACGCTGTGCCCAATTAGGAATGAAAACCGCCATCATTGAAAAGTATTCCACTTTAGGTGGTACCTGCTTAAACGTAGGCTGTATTCCTTCCAAGGCTTTACTCGACAGCAGTGAGCACTTCCACAATGCCAACAAAACCTTTGCCGATCACGGTATTGAAATTGATACCCCAAAAGTGAATTTCGAGCAAATGGTGGCCCGCAAACAAGGGGTAGTTGATCAAACTACCGGCGGCATCAAGTTCTTAATGGATAAAAATAAAATCACCGTATTTGAAGGCATGGGCTCTTTTGTAGATGAGCACACCATCGCCATTAAAGGTGAAAAGGAAGAAAAAATAGAGGCGAAAAATATCATTATCGCCACGGGTTCTAAACCCACAGAACTTCCATTCGCTAAATTCGATAAGGAGCGTATCATTAGCAGTACCGAAGCTTTAAAGCTGAAAGAAGTACCAAAGAAAATGATCGTTATTGGAGCTGGTATTATCGGCTTGGAACTAGGTAGTGTTTATGCGCGCTTGGGAGCAGAAGTTGAAGTAGTAGAATACCTCGACCGTGCTATTCCTACTTTCGATGGTGCGATGAGCAAGGAGATTACCAAGTCCCTTAAAAAACTCGGCTTGAAATTCCACTTCAGTCATAAGGTAAGCGATGTTAGTCGTAATGGCGATACCGTAACGGTTACTGCTTCTAATAAGAAGGATGAGGAAGTGAAATTTGAAGCAGATTACTGTTTAGTAGCAGTAGGACGTAGTGCTTATACCGAAGGTTTAAACCTAGAAGGTGCTGGCTTAAAAGCAGGCGATCGTGGTAAAATTGAGGTGAACGATAAGCTACAAACTGCCAAATCTCACATCTATGCCATTGGCGATGTTATTAAAGGAGCCATGCTTGCTCATAAAGCCGAAGAGGAAGGCGTATTTGTAGCTGAATCTTTAGCAGGACAAAAGCCACATATTAATTACGATCTTATTCCAGGTGTTGTTTACACTTGGCCAGAGGTTGCCAGCGTAGGTAAAACTGAGGAGCAATTAAAAGAAGAAGGAATAGCCTACAAATCGGGTTCTTTCCCCTTCCGCGCCTTAGGTCGTGCCCGTGCTAGTGGCGATATCGAAGGATTGGTAAAAATCCTTTCCCATAAAGAAAGTGATGAGATTTTAGGCTTCCATGTTATTGGTCCTCGCGCGGCCGATTTAGTAGCCGAAGGAGTTGTGGCTATGGAGTATCGTGCCTCTGCGGAAGACATTTCCCGTATGAGCCATGCGCATCCTACTTTCGCCGAAGCGGTAAAAGAAGCTGCTTTAGCGGCCACCGACAATCGCCCGCTGCATGTTTAAAGCAATGATTTTCTAATATTTAGAAGGGATGATCGAAAGGTCGTCCCTTTTTTTATTTTTAGGCTTAGCTTTGTGACAACGGAGAGCGGGCGATGCGCAATATTAAATGGGCCTACATTAGTTATATTTTGCTGATAGTTTTTATCAGCTTTTTGCTTTATATATTTCAGAAGAGCACCCATGGCGAACAAGCCTACGATGCTCAACGAATAAATAAAGCGGGACGTCAGCGCATGCTCTCACAGCGCATTACCAAAGAAGCCCTTCATCTTACTGAGTACAAGCAAGTTTCGGAGGTTCAAAAAAACTGTAGTGACCTAAGTGATGCTCTCAATAGCTTTTTAGAACAAGAGCAAGCCTTAAGTGAAGGCCCACTTCACTGGAAAGTTAAGCTCGAAACTCGACTGGCAGTAGATTCCCTGCATCAAAGGCATCAAAGGCTCAGAAATCGCTATATCGAAAATGCCCAAGCCTTAAACGATTATTGCAAAGGCAAAATTTCTTCTCAGGAAGCACGGAGCCTGGCCTTGGCCCTTTTAGATGATAGCGATCTAATGCTCACTTATCTGGAAAAGATGGTGGACTTTTATGCTAAAGACTCTCAAATTAAGGATAGTGAAGAGCACACCTTAAATAATCTGGCCTTTGCTGCGGTAGCCTTTACTTTCATCTTACTTTCCATTCTTTTCTTCCTACCTATTTTCCAACAGCATAAACGCGAGTATGCCGCAAGGATGAGAAGCTTGCAGGATAGTCGTGAAAGCGGGAAAAAACTCAGTGAGCTCTTAGAATCGGAGAAAGAATATAGCCTGGAGCTGCAACGCCAAAGAAATGCCCTAGCTACTAGCCAAGAGGAAATGAAATCCTACGTTAAGGAATTGGAGCTAGCACGGCAGAAACTTAAAGTTAGCGAATCAGAACTCTTAGGAGTAATTGATCACCTTCCGGTAGGAGCAATTCTCGTACAAGGCGATAAAATTCGAGCTAATAAGGTTAGTCAAAGTATCCTGGGCTTTGAAGGTGAAGAAATTGATAGTCAGGAAAAATTCTTCCGAAAAGTTTACCGCGAAAACTCCAAAGACATTCTCGATCAATATCAGAATGTTCTTGGAGAAGGAAGTATTGAACCCTTCCTATTCCCCGTTTACCGTAAGGATGGAGAACGCCGGGTAGTAGAATTTGGTGGACATAAGTTTGCGCGAGGCGTAATTTGGACTTTATTGGATGTCACCGATAAACGGGAGGCAGAGCAAAACCTTAAAAGGAATGAAGAGGCGATACGGAAACTGTATTCTATTTCCGCCGATCGTAATCTAAGCTTTGAAGATAAGGTCCAAAAAATCCTTGAGCTAGGCACCGAACGATTCCGTTTACCAACCGGAGTAGTAACCGAGTTTCACCTTCCAAGCAATACTTATAAGGCCATTTACGGCTATAGTACAAATGGTAAGGTAGATATCAATCGAGAGCTCCCTCTTAAGGGTACACTTAGTAATTTAATTCTGGAAACTAAAAATGCGGTTGGTTTTAATAATGCTAATACTGCTCCAGAATTCATTAATAATATTGAAGGCTTTCCCATAAAGGCCTATTTAGGTGCTCCCATTGAAACTGAGGCAGGTTTAATCGGAACTTTAAACTTTAATAGTCCCAAAGCGCTCCGCAAGGAGTTTACCGAAAACGACCTTGACCTCCTGCGTCTAATTGCCCGTTGGCTAGGAGCAGAAATATCCGCCGAAAGTAGTCGTAAGGAATTAATTGAAGCCCGCGATAAAGCAGAATCTGCCGCCAAGGCAAAAAGTGAGTTTTTGGCTACCATGAGTCATGAAATTCGTACGCCAATGAATGGTGTAATTGGCATGACTTCCCTGCTTTTACAAACTCATTTAGATGATGAGCAAAAGGATTTTGTGAATACCATCCGCCTAAGCGGCGATACTCTGCTTAGCATTATTAATGATATCCTCGACTTTAGTAAAATTGAAGCGGGGAATATGGATTTAGAGGAATACCCCTTCTCTGTAAAGCAATGCGTGGAAGAGAGTATCGAGCTTCTTTCCAATAAAATTGCTGAGAAAAACTTAGAGCTGATTTACAGCGTGGACCCTAAAATCCCTAATTACATAATCGGCGATATCACGCGTCTTCGTCAAATCTTAATCAACCTACTTACCAATGCGGTGAAGTTTACCGATGCCGGTGAAATTGAAATCCGTGTGGAATTAGAGAGCTTCAATGATGAGGAGTATAGCATCCATTTCTCGGTAAGAGATACGGGTATCGGTATGAGCGAAAAGCAACAGCAAAAATTGTTCAAAGCCTTTAGTCAGGCCGATAGCTCTACCACCCGTAAATATGGCGGCACCGGTTTAGGACTTGCTATTTCGCAAAGACTAACCGGCCTTATGCAGGGTAAAATTTGGGTGCACAGTAAGCCAGGACAAGGCTCCATTTTCCACTTCAGCATTAAGGCTAAACAAGCCGAAGACCAGAAAGATAAAAGTCTGGAAGAAGTTCTACAGAGCCTCCGCAATCGCAAGGTACTGTTGATAGATGATAACAATACCAATTTACGGGTTCTCCTTAAGCAATTACGATTATGGGGAATGCAAGCTTTTTCCGAATCGGATCCACGGATTGGTCTCGAAACGGCCTTAAAGCAGGAGGTGGAAATTATCATTACCGACTATGAAATGCCGATGCTTAATGGCCTAGAGTTAAGCAGAAAGCTAAAGGCAGAGAAGCCCGATCTCCCAATTATAATGCTAAGTTCAGCCTATCTAGAGTTAGATGAAATGGAAAAGGCGGAACTCTTTAAGTACTATCTCTCAAAGCCAGTTAAGCATTCTCAACTACTCAATTGCTTAGGCGAGATATTTAAAGATCAAAAAATAAAAAGCGCCGAAACCAAGGAAGATCTAGGCTCCGAACGTTTACTTTCGGATTTGGGTTCGGATTTCCCACTGCGGATACTATTGGCAGAAGACAATGCGGTGAACCAGAAACTAGCGGTACTTACCCTTAAAAAGATGGGCTATAATGCCGATATCGCCGCCAATGGCTTGGAGGTAATTGAAGCTTTACAAAGGCAAGATTACGACCTCATCTTTATGGATATCCAAATGCCAGAAATGGATGGGATTGAAGCAACCAAGGCCGTTATTGAGCAATATGGCAAAGATCGGCCCACAATAATTGCCATGACCGCCAATGCCATGGAAGGAGATCGTGAGAAATTCCTAAACGCAGGCATGGACGACTATGTTACCAAACCAATTAACCTGCGCATTATCCAAAACATGCTGCGTAAGGTTTACCTCAAGGAGTATTCTGAAGAATGAAAAAACGGCAATGCTTCTCACTTTCTAAAGGAGAAGCCCTCATAGAATCTATCGAAAATTTAGCTCGACAAAATCGGCATTGCATGATTTTAGATTCTAATGCACATGCCGATCCCTATGGTAAATACGACTATTTACTGGCTTGGGGAGCAATCGAAATCCTCAAAGGGGATAGCTCAGATCCGCTAAAGGAGCTCCGAGAATTTCGCGAAAAACACCAAGATTGGCTTTTTGGACATCTAAGCTTCGACTTGAAGAATAAGTTGGAAAACTTAGAAAGTCGTCATCCCGACATTATGGCTTGGTCGGACTTGCAGTTTTTCATCCCAGAAACGGTTGTTTATAAAATGGACAGGCAGTGGCAGGGGGAGGCTAATGTTTACCCCAACGAAGCGACACTCTTGGCGGGTTTAGGCGAAAACCTACCTGAACCCAAAGCAGGAAATTTAGATTTTAAGCCTCAAAGTGATTTAGAGACTTACCTAAAGGATTTGCAATCTTTAAAGGAACAATTGCAGTACGGCAATATTTACGAGATTAACTACTGCACGCTTTTTATGGCTCATGGCCAGATGGATCCCTATGCCCGATACCGCTATTTGAAAACTAAGCACCATGCGCCCTTTGAAGGCTATTACCGCGATGAGGATCGTTATTTACTTTGCTTTTCACCCGAGCGCTATTTACGCAAAAAGGGCGCCGAACTTATCTCTCAACCAATAAAAGGCACCTCGCCACGCGATCTAGACCCCGTAAGAGATTCGGAACAGAAAGCGCATCTGCTAAGCTCCGAAAAAGAGCGAGCCGAAAATGTGATGATTGTGGACTTGGTACGAAACGATCTTTCTCGTACGGCCAAAAAAAATAGCGTAAGCGTACCCGAATTATTTGGACTCTATAGTTTTAAAGCGGTGCACCAAATGATCAGCACCGTGCGCAGTGAACTGGATGAATCCAAATACAGCTTACAAGACGCTATCCGCTACTCCTTCCCCATGGGCAGTATGACGGGTGCTCCTAAAATTTCTGCCTTACAATTAATCGATAGTCATGAGCATTTTAGGCGCGGTTTATACTCCGGTAGCATCGGTTATATAGACCCTAATGGAGATTTCGACTTTAATGTAGTTATTCGAAGTATCCAATATCATCATCAAAAGGAAATTGCTTTGGTTGGGGTAGGCAGCGCAATTACCATCCATTGCGACCCCGAGGCAGAATACGAAGAATGCCTGCTAAAAGCTGAAAAGGTGATTGGCTGATTAGCTTCAAGCAAATTAAGTGTATCGATCACCCTGACTGATTTCGGAATTAGGATCCCTAGGCACTCGTTAAAATTCTCCTCTAGTCCCCTATTTTTGTGGCATGCACAATCTCATCAGCGAAAGCTTAAAAAAATACGATGTTGATAGCCGCGATAAAATCCTTTTAGCGATTAGCGGGGGTTTAGACAGCACCGTGCTTTTACACCTACTTTTGGACCTAGGTTTTTTACCAGAATTAGCCCATGTTAATTTTCAATTGCGAGGTAGCGCTGCCGATGAAGATGAAGCTTTTTGCAAGCATATAGCGCTACGATACCATTTAAAATTTCACCAGGCCCGTTTCGATACCGCCAGCTATGCGGAAGAGAACAAAATTTCTACCCAAATGGCGGCTCGGACTTTACGTTATAGTTTTTTTGAAGAATTAGATCAAACTCATAATTACCGGGCCATTTTAACGGCCCATCATGGAGATGATCAATTGGAGACCATGATTTTTAAACTGGGCAGAGGCAGCGCTCTGGAAGCAATTGCGGGCATCCGCGAAAAGCGACAGAAGTTTTTGCGCCCCATGTTAGGGATCTTCCGAAAGGATATTGAGCGCTATGCTCGGGAAAGGCAAATAAGTTGGCGCGAAGACCGATCCAATGCAGAGACCAAGTATTTAAGAAATGCCTATCGTCATCGTTTAATTCCCTTATGGGAAGATATTCAGGCCGATTTAAAAACCAAGATGATGGAAAGCGGTCGGCTGCTGCGCGAGCAAAGCGATTCCTTAAATTCTCTATTGGATGAAAAACTGGAGGAGCTATTGGTGATAGAAGATAATATAGAGCGCTTGGCCTATTCTGCCATCTGCAGAAAGGCTTATTTCCCTCAATTATTGCATCGATGGTTAAGCCCCAAGGGAAACTGGGATTGGCAAGCTGCTATTCATTTATGGCAAGCTCGCAAAGGCCGATTTACCGGGAATGAAGAATATCGGCTTTATAAAAGTGAGGAATGCTATGAGTTGAGACCTAGGGAAGATATTGTGTTTACCGATATCAGCATTGAAGAAAACACTCGGGAAATAAAGGAGCCAAGAGCCTTAGAGTTTAGCTTTAAAGACCGCACGGAAATTAAGATGGATGGAAAAGCAGAGCACCTCTTTATAGATGCCGATTTGTTAAAATTCCCTTTAAAATTAAGGACTTGGCGAGATGGCGACCGATTTCAGCCCTTAGGCATGTCAGGAAGCAAGAAGCTTAGCGACTATTGGATCGACATTAAATTGCCAATGGCAGAAAAAGCCCAGCAATTAGTACTAGAAAATGATGGCGAAATCGTTGGTCTTTTGGGTCACCGCATCGATCATAGATATCGCCTAAAGAATTCAACGAAAACCGTTTACTTTGTCCGACTTAAAAAATAAAGCGCCCATGCGATTATTATCCTCTCTGTTACTTAGCCTCAGTTTCTTTTTCGCTTCTGCTCAAATTCTGGATCCTGTGGATGTGGAATTTGAAATGAATGACCTTGGTAAAGGAGAATATGAACTGGTAGCCAAAGTAGTAATGGATAAGGGCTGGCATATTTACTCGGTAAATACACCAGACACTTCTTTAATTATGGGCGCCAGCTTTGACTTTGAAGAATCGGATGATTATAAGCTAGTTGGCAAAAACCTCGAGCCTAAGCCACATTGCGAGTACGATAAGTATTATATGCAAGATCTGTGCTCCTTGGAAGGTACCATTCGTATTCGTCAAAAAGTTAAAGCCCTAAGCACTTCCGATTTTGAGATACAGGGCACTTTCACCTATCAAACTTGTAATGAAGAAACCTGCTTACCACCTGAGTATATAGATCATGCTTTTAAGATTAAAGGCAGCGGCGAAAGCACTACTACAACGAGCAATAGCTCTGATGAAGGTAAAGCTAATGCCCAAAATAGTACTGAAGAAGAAGAAGAAGAAGAAGAAGCTCAAAATACCGACGAAGACCCTGAAGTACCGGGTGAAAAATTAGAACTCGATTATACAGAAAGCAAGGCGGACACAGCAAGTGAAACAGGTGAGACCGCGGAAAAGGAAGAAACAGAAAGCTACAATACCGAAGAAGAGTCTTCTAATCGCAGCTTGTGGACTACCTTTATTATTGCTTTTGGCGGTGGACTGTTAGCACTATTAACCCCCTGCGTATTCCCGATGATTCCGCTTACCGTAAGCTTCTTTACTAAGCAGAGTAAAAATCGCGCGAAAGGTATAGCCAATGCCGCTTTTTACGGATTATCAATTATCGTTATCTATACCTTATTGGGCTTTCTAATTGTAAAGATTTTCGGTGCAGATGCTTTGAATGCATTGTCCACTGACCCTTGGATGAACTTAGCCTTCTTTGCACTATTGGTGGTATTTGCCATTAGCTTTTTTGGTGCTTTCGAAATTACTTTACCAAGCTCTTGGGTTAATAAGAGTGATCGCCAGGCAGATAAAGGTGGCTTAATTGGAATTTTCTTTATGGCCTTTACCTTGGCCCTAGTTTCTTTCTCCTGTACCGGTCCAATTATCGGATCATTATTGGTAGAAGCTGCAAGTGGTGGGGTTAGTGGTCCATTAATCGGGATGTTTGGCTTTAGCTTGGCCCTAGCACTTCCATTTACCTTATTCGCTATTTTCCCAGGTTGGTTAAACTCACTACCCAAAAGCGGTGGTTGGTTAAATTCCGTAAAAGTGGTTTTAGGTTTTATTGAGTTGGCCTTCGCCTTTAAATTTTTAAGCACGGCCGATTTAGTTTGGCAAGCACATATTTTACCTCGAGAATGGTTTATCTCCATTTGGATTGGTATTGGCATTTTACTTACTGCTTATCTCCTTGGTAAGTATCGTATGCCTCACGATAGCCCCACTGATAAGATTTCGGTTTTCCGATTAATTATCGCGGTGATCACCTTAAGCTTTACAGTTTATCTTATCCCAGGTTTATGGGGAGCGCCCCTAAAGTTAATCTCCGGATTCCCACCTCCCATGTTCTACAGCGAGTCGCCACAAGGTGTTGGCGGTGGCGGTATGGCCGCAATTAGTCCAGAAGGAGGCATCCCAGATGGAGCCGACCCCGAGCATTGCCCCTTACAGCTAAACTGTTTCCACGATTTTGAAACGGGTAGAGCTTATGCTGAAAAAGTGAACAAACCCATATTAATTGACTTTACAGGTTGGGGTTGTGTAAACTGTCGTAAGATGGAGGAGCAGGTTTGGAGCGATCCCAAGGTATTAGACATTCTGCGCAATGATGTGGTACTCATCTCACTTTATGTAGATGAAAGGGCCGTACTTCCGAAAGAAGAACAATACGTGAGTGAAGTAACCGGTAAAAAAATTCGCACGGTTGGCAATAAATGGAGTGACTTCCAGATTAAACACTACCGCAGTAACTCTCAACCTCAATACATTATCATTGGTCATGATAGCATGAAACCTCTTAATGGTACAACTGCTTACGATCCTGATATCCAATTATATGTTAATTGGCTCAAAGAGGGTATTGCAGAGTTTAAAAAATAATGTTGCTGCCTTTTAAACGGCAAGCTTAACAAGGATTTAAACATGCGGGTAATCGCAAGAGTTTGGTTGGTGCTACTTAGCATTATAATGCTGAGTGCTTGTACTATTCCCGGCAGGCCCATTACTAAACCCGAAATTTTTTCTGAGGAAGATATTGTTCGAGCCCCTAGCACAGATAGTATTCCTGAAGGCGCTGATCCCGAGCATTGCCCTTTTGGCTTAAACTGCTTTCATGATTTTGAAACTGGACTGGCTTATGCCAAGAAAGTGAATAAGCCGATCATGCTCGACTTTACCGGTTGGGGATGTGTAAACTGCCGAAAAATGGAGGAGCTGGTTTGGAGCGATCATCGGATCCTCGACATTTTACAGAATGAGCTGGTCTTAATTTCACTTTATGTGGATGACCGTACGGCCTTGCCTCCATTGGAGCAATTTACCAGTGAAATAACCGGGATGAGAGTCCAAACCATAGGAAAGAAATGGTCGAATTTTCAAGTAGAGCATTATCAAGCCAACTCTCAACCCTATTATGTTATTATTGGCCACGATAAAATGGAGCCTATAAATGGCGTTTACAATTATAGCCCTGATGTTAAAGCCTATTTCATTTGGTTGAAAGAAGGGATTTGGCAATTCGAGAAGGAGCAATAAATTTTATGAGCGTAGAACAAGAGCATCTTTGCTTAGTCCGCATTTAAGCTTAGCTTTTTCTCTTCCTAAGCCTTGGGCTTTTTAATTTATCTAAATTGTATGCATGAAGAATCCCTCCTTTTTCCAGGCGCTCTCATTAAGCATAATACTTTCTTCATGCAGCTCTATTCCAAGTGAAAGCTTAAAACAACAGGAGCAGAAAGCCGATGCCGAAATTATTGTTGGCAGCACCGTTTGGATGCAGAAGAACCTTGCGGTAGATACTTTCCTAAATGGGGACAGTATACCCTTAGCCGCTGCAAAATCGGATTGGATCGCAGCGGCATTAAAGCGGAAGCCCGCCTATTGTCTTTATAAAAATGACTCGGCCAATGGCGCTAAATTTGGCTATCTCTACAATTGGTATGCAGTTAATGATCCTCGTGGTTTGGCACCCAAAGGATGGAAGATTGCCAGCATTGAAAACTGGAATGATCTAGTTGCGCTAAATGGAGGTAAATCAATGGCCGGTCCAGCACTTAGAGACACGGTAGAACGCTGGTTTATGGATAATGGAAGCACAAACATCAGTGGCTTTTCCGCCAAACCGGCCGGTGGAAGAAATGATTTAGGAGTATTCTTTAGCGGCGATCGTTATGCGCACTGGTGGACGGCCACCGAGCATGATAGTCTTAATGCAAAAAGCATCATTTTAAATGGAGTGAGTACTACTATAATGATTGATGGGGCCAATAAAAAAGGAGCCGGCTTTTCGGTTCGATGTGTAAAAAACTAAAGCTATAAAAATGAAGTACGGACTACATGGCAAGCTGCAAGCAAAGCCGGGCAAAGGAAAAGCCCTTGCTAAAATATTAATGCAGGCCGCGGAATTGATGAGCAAAGCTCCTGGCTGCGAACTTTATCTGGTAAGTCAAGATGCTCAGAATTACGACGAGATATGGATTACAGAAGTCTGGAAACAAGAATCTGATCATGATGCTTCATTATCCATTGCTGGTGTGCGAGAGTTGATTACCAGTGCAATGCCCCTTCTGGGCGAAAGCCCTAAAGCCGGACAAAAACTGCAAGTATTAGGTGGACACGGTTTATAATTCTTGATTTGAAAAGCCTGTCCACAATTATTTATCTTTGCCCCAACCGACCCCTATTCCTCTGAGACCCATTCCTTTTTTTAGGGATTTCTTAGGGCAAAACGATCTATGAAAGGACTTCTTTTGCCCTAGACATCAGCTCCTTAGTATGAAGAAATTTATTACCCTGTCTTTAATGGCCTTTGCGAGTATCGCTCAGGGGCAGATAAGCGGAACAGTTCTCGACAATAATCAGGAAGGCCTGCCATTTGCAAATGTGCTTTTATTAAGTGCCGCCGACTCTAGTTTAGCGAAAGGTGCGGCCACCGATAAATCTGGGAATTTTGAATTGCGTCCTTCCAAAGAAGGTCAATATCTGCTAAAAATTCAGATGATTGGATTTAATTCCTACTGGTCTGAAGAAATAAGCTACACTGGAGCTAAGCTTAATTTAGGAACCATTTCCCTTTCCGAAGCAAGCGACCTTTTAGATGAAGTAAAGGTGAAAGCGGAAAAGCCAGTTATCCAAATGGAAGCTGGTAAAGTAGTCTTTAATATTGATGCCAACTTATCGGCTGGAAGGGGAAATGCCCAAAACTTATTGCGTGCCGCACCAGGACTTTTCGTAGATCAAAACGACAATATTATTTTAGAGGGCCGCAGTGGTACTCAAGTGTGGGTAGATGGCCGGCCTCTGAACTTGCAAGGTGATGATTTGAAGGCCTATTTACAAAACCTTCAGAGCGATCAAATTGAAAAGGTGGAAATCATCTCACAACCAGGCTCTCAGTACGATGCGGCTGGAAATGCGGGGATCATCAATATCATTTTAAAGCGCGATAAAAACCTTGGTACGCAAGGCTCCTACTCCCATCGGTATAGTCAGGGATTTTATGCCCGAAATAATGGCAACCTTAATTTATACCACAATCGTAAGTCCTTACGCCTTTTAGCTTCCGCAGGCTACAACTTCAACAATTCGAGGAATTTCATGAATATGAATAGGACTCAGAATAATATCAGCTTCGATAGTAAAACGGTCAATCATCCTCAATTAGAAAGCTATAATGCCCGCTTAGGCGCAGATTGGAATATGGCTCCCAATCACAATATTGGATTTACGGTTAAAGGCGACCTTGCTGATAATAAAGGCCAAAGCGAAACCCGTACCCCCATAATCCCGGATAGCAGCAATACGGCCACTCAGATCTTGGTTTCTTCTACTAACAATGAGGATGATAATTACAGTGTTTACAGCAATGTTTATTACCGATGGAAGACCGATAAAAACTCCTTCGGAATAGATCTCGATCAAGGTCGTTTTTCGGCTACTTCCTTTACCGACCAGCCCAATCAATACCTTAATGGAGAAGAGGTAAATATTCTTTCGGAGAATCATTACCAAATGGAGACCGATCGTTCTTTCGACCTATACAGCGCTAAAGCAGATTACAGCAGCAGCCTTGGCTCTTGGGCCATAAACACCGGTTTAAAATGGTCGACCGTGACCACTAGTAATGATTTCGATTTTTTCATTTTAGATAGCAGCCGGGTCCAAGATCCTAATCGCAGTAATCTCTTCGATTATGAAGAAGCTATTAGTGCCGGCTATATAGAAACCCAGCGCGATTGGAGCAATTGGGGAATACAAGCAGGACTTCGCTATGAACATACTAATACCCGGGGTGCGCTATCGACCCTAGACGCATCAGGCGACAGCCTTGTTACCCGAAATTATGGAAATTGGTTCCCAAGCTTTTCGGCCACTTACAAAAAGAATAAAATGAGCCAGTGGACGGTGAGTTATAGTCGGAGAATTCAACGTCCGAATTATCAAAACCTCAACCCCTTCCTCTATCAGCGCGATGAACTTTCTTATTGGCAAGGGAACCCCTTTTTAATTCCGCAGATTAGCGATAATATTCGCATTGGTCACCTCTATAAATACGCCACTAGCACCTCTATTTCTTATTCCTACACCCAAGACTTCTTTGCACAAATTACCGATACCGTTGGGGAGCAGCGCAGCTCCATGACCACCAAAAATGTGGCCGATACCCGGAGTATCAATTTAAGCTTTGGCAGTCCTTTTAAGCATAAAGCCTGGTGGAATAGCTATTTGAGCGTAAATGCTTTTCAAACTTGGTATATCCCTAAAGACATTAGCTTTCAAGCCATCGACCTGTTTACAGTTTCCCTTTATGCTCAAACCAGTTTTAATTTAGGAAACAATTGGCAATGGCAAGTTTCGGGTTGGTGGAGCTCACCAGGAGTTTGGGGTGGAACCTATCGCACTAAAAGCTTAGGAGCTTTAAACACCTCCATCAGCAAAAGCTTCTTGAATGATAAATTGAAACTCTTCGTAAACTTCAATGATATCCTTTTCACTTCCCCTTGGTACGGCGAAATGTCATACGGTGGTTTGAGCATAAACGGCACGGGCGGACATGATAGTCGACAGGTGCAATTTGGCTTAAGCTATCGATTTGGAAATGATAAGGTAAAAGCCCTTAAAGAAAACGAGGGCGGATTGAAGGATGAAAGTGAACGAGTGAACTAGTTGACGCTTAACACTTAGCAGCTAGTACTTCGGAATTGGGATAATTTAAAACCGCCTCTCACATTCGCTGGTTAGCTGATAGCTATCAGCACTACTAAAAAGACTCATGCAATAAGTTTGTAAATCTGATTTTATGCTAATCTTGTTTACTCAAATCAAAGACTTATGACCAAGGCAGAGAAGGTGCAATTTGTGATGGATAGTTTGGAGGACTTATACCCAAAAACTCCCATTCCATTAGATCATAAAGACCCTTATACTTTGCTAATTGCGGTTTTGCTATCGGCACAATGCACAGATGAGCGGGTCAATCAGATTACTCCTACTCTATTCGCTATGGCGGATAACCCGTGGGACATGGCAAAATTGAGTCAGGAAGAAATTAAAGAAATCATTAGGCCTTGCGGACTAAGTCCAATGAAATCGAAAGGCATTTATGGACTCAGTCGAATTTTGCTC
>CATMQD010000017.1 GCA_950073045.1 uncultured Flavobacteriales bacterium
CCAATTTCTACAGCGTTTAATTCACTTAAAACTGCACCGGGAAGGGCCTCCGGTTTCGGAATTGAGGGGCATTCAATTGCAATGTCAACAAAATTCAGTACCCCATTTGGGTTTAAACCTATATAATTTATTGGTACCAACCTCGGGTCACCAGTACCATGTTCATAGGTAATTGTGCTTAAGCCGAAATTATCAAAATGTCGACTTGTTCCACTAGCTGAAAAACGGTTATTAGGTAAACGGGTTCCTTCCCCTTGTAAATTTCCAACCTTACCATAATTGCTAACAATAATGTCTTTGCTATTTGCAGTTAGAGGACCACAATCATTACATATAAAATTAAGGCCTAAATCCGTAACAGCACTATTCTGATTATTCCCAATCGCCTGTATTCCATGATAAAAGCCATCAATTTCATTATTATACAATTGATCAGTAGCGCCTCCATTATCCTTCACCACAATTGCCGCAGAAATATTGGCCGTATTATCTAGGTTGGTAAAATCATTGTCTTCTACTGCAAAGCCACTTGTATAATCTAGGTATAGGCCATATGCTATGGTTTGGAAGTTTTGACCTGTCGGCGGAATATAATTGTGCTGCGTGCGCACAAAGAACTCATTATGAGAAACTCTTGCTCCATTAGCGTCATTAAGATATATACTATGGATATTGTCATTAAAATAGGCCCCTATAATCTTTATCGGAAACCCTATTGAAAAATCGTCTTCACTCCTGATAGCGTCCGCATAGCCTTTAAACACACAACCTTGATTGCTTAATTCACCTACTTTGTAAGATGCTTTTTGAGTATAAATTGCACCTCCCTGATATTTCAGATGATTTGTTAGTCTATTATCGAAGGTACAGGCTAATATATCGATATCTGCAACCCCCCACATCGTTATACTTGGACTCATTGTGCTTTATGAGTAGCTATCTTCCCTTCTCAAGAAAGTGCAGTTCTTAAAAAAGGCATTATAGCTTTCATTTTTTGCATATGGTGGAGTATAAGCCAGTAATTGAACATCGCGGCGATTATTTAAAAAATAGGCATTATCGCAATGAATAATACCTCCTGTTGTTCCCCAAAGCCAATTTCCTTGCGAATCAACATTTGTATTACTTATAGCGTCTAGGGCATAAGAAATTTCACCACCATTAATAATACTTATTTTCCCTTGATCGGCTTCCGTTTGTCCCGCAGATGAATTACCAGCTACGTAAACACCTTGCCAATAATCCTCAAACTTCGCCTTAGTCAAGCGACCACGATCCAATATTAGTTCTGCTCCAGGCTCGATTATTATTTTAGCCTGACTCACGAAAGTGGTAACACAAGTAATCGTCAGACGTGCGCCTGACTTCACTACAACGTCCTGATAGATTTTATGAGGAAAGTCCCACGTTTCATCAACATCTACCTCCAGGGGGACTTCCGAATACCCCGAAGTATATGATTGTAGCAGATAATGTTGGGAAAGTGTGCGACGAATTCTACCAATTTGTAAAGGAGATAAATATGCAGCAGCAGCGGTATTTCCCATTACGTTATTAGTTGCCGTATTTGAAGGACTTGTAGGATCTAAGTGCCATCCTCCATCCGGATAAGTATAAGGTGGAGCATAGATATCGGAGAGGAAATCAAGTGAATTTGGATCTATTTTTTCTTTACAGGCGGGCTCATCGTCGGTGTGACACAAGCCAAAGGCATGTCCTAGCTCATGGTTTAACATCACCTTAACAGCAAGAGTGTTTGTCATTAAAGGTGCGCTGCCATCACCTAATCCATTCCCAGTATATCCAGACCATATAAAAGTATTTCTTGGACTATTCGTTGATGAGCCCCCAGAAGTGTGTTGTGAGGCATGGCCTACACTAGTATTACCTGAAAAATGAAAATTAATGCTTTTCAAACATTCAGGATGCAACTCTAGCGCCCTCGCGTTCAATTGTTTTTTAGCATTATTTGAGACTCCATTTAAATAATAAGTATCATCATCATAGTAATATATGTCTTGCAGCTTTAATCTAATCCTTGTATCAGTAAGATCATTAACACCAGGCAATGGATCCGAAGGACTTGAATTATATTTAAATCCATTGGACATTACAGTTTCAAACAGATTTGTAAGGTAGGCTCGATCAGCTGGATTGTCTAAATAATTACCATTGCCATTACCATCTCTCCAAATGTGTAAGGCTACCGAAACCGTTAGTATAGGACTATTTGCATCAGGCGTGTAATGACTTTGAAACTTTTTTATATTATTGAATATGGCTGAGGTTCGAGAACATGCAAACTGCTCGACATCAGAGTCAAAGTTCACCGGGAAATCACTACCTCCACAAACAGTTTGAGCGGAAATATTATAGCTTATTAATACTCCAACGAGAAAAAAAATACGTAACATAAGCGAAACAGATAAATTCTTAAAAAATAGTTGCTAGCCCCCTATGAGTTAGGAAGCAGTTGAGTTAAACTTGGTTGTGAATATAATAATTACAATTCTACGCGTAATCTCATTACGCAATATATTTCTGTCAGGACTATCAATATCTTCGTCCAATAGAACAGTTCTGGAGGCCCTATCCTTTCTATAAAATTATAGAAGGTGACTAAAGGAACTTCCGTGGATGACTTGAAAAATTAACTTTGTCGAAAATTTTAAAAGGATGGAAAAACACGATTGCGTGATTATTGGTACTGGTCCTGCCGGATATACCGCTGCTATTTACGCTGCACGCGCCGATCTGAACCCAATTATATACACTGGTTTAGAGCCAGGTGGACAGTTAACTACCACTAATGAAGTAGAAAACTTCCCCGGTTACCCAGAAGGAATTACTGGTCCAGAAATGATGGAGGAGCTGCGTAAGCAAGCAGAGCGTTTTGGTACGGATATCCGATTTGGAATGGTAACCAAAACTGAGCTGAGTAAAATTCCAGGGGAATATCACAAGCTTACCATCGACGAGACTACTGAGGTATTAGCCAAAACGGTAATCATTGCTACTGGTGCCAGTGCTAAGTATTTAGGACTGGAGTCGGAAAAGAAAATGATGGGTCACGGTGTTTCTGCCTGTGCCGTTTGTGATGGTTTCTTTTACAAAGGGAAAGAGGTTGTAGTTGTAGGTGGTGGAGATACCGCTGCTGAAGAAGCTACTTACCTAGCCAAGCTTTGTCCGAAAGTAACCCTATTGGTGCGTAAAGATCATATGCGTGCTTCTCAAATCATGCAGCAACGTGTAGAAAGCACGGAGAATATTGAGATCCTTTGGAACACCGAGACTTTAGAAGTTTTAGGCGATAAAACCGTGAGTGGTGTTCGTGTAAAGAACAATCAAACTGGTGAGGAAAAAGAGGTGGCCGCTGAAGGGTTCTTTGTGGCCATTGGTCATAAACCTAATACCGATATCTTCAAAGGTCAGATTGATATGGACGATACCGGTTATATCCAAACTAAGCCCGGAACGGCTAGCACCAATTTACCCGGTGTTTTCGCAACTGGTGATGCCCAAGATAAAATTTATCGTCAGGCTATTACCGCCGCCGGAAGCGGTTGCATGGGTGCTTTAGAAGCCGAGCGCTATTTACAAGAACATGAAGCCATGGTTGCTAACTAGTTATTGCTAGCCATTTAAATATTAAACCGCCTTGGAGTAAATCTGAGGCGGTTTTTTTTGTTGAGTGGTGTTCTACTACAGAGTTGCAATGAGGCAAAGATTCCTTGAGTTAAGGTTTAAGACTTGGTTGCATCAACACAAAAATCGCACAGACCAAAGAGCTGCACCTCACCTTGCATTTACATCATGTACAAAGACCAGTGTTTTAGCAATATCAAGTCTAAAAGTGGAGGCAGGGAGTGTTTATTATGTAACAGGATTAATGAAATACTGTTTATATGAAATTAAGAGTCAAGCTACCGAGGATGGTGACACTCAAGATTATGAAACCATTGAACGGTCAATTTCAATGATCACTCTGAATGTTGGAATATGGTTCTAACTCTAAAAAACCTCCTAGTAGGTATTACCCGCTAAAGTACCTTCTAAAGCCGACGTGATTTCCTGTCGGCTTTTTTTCTCACACCCTTTCTTCAGCCCTAGCAAGATTGCAGGTCATTCCGTTGACTCTACATTTACCTGCATCTTGTTGGGGATTTCCCCAAGCCCCATTTTACAACCTTTACACTTTTGGATTTATAGAGGGATTTACATTCTTGTGCCAATAACCTGCTTTGCTACTTAAACCGCTCCACTGCCAGCGATCTATTAAGCCATAAATCTTTGATTGAAGGGTCTCTTGTTTTTGCATGCCCCTAAGATTCAGACCTAATATGACATTTAAAATAGGTACTTAACCGCATGCTTACATTTTATACGCATAAAAAGAGGGCTAATATCCTAAGACACTAACCCTCCTTTCCTTAGTTTTCTATTTTTTTTGATTACCTATGCATTAAATACAATTTTTTGTTTATATCCTAAATTGAGATAGTACCACTATGAAACAGTTCCTCGCACTCATAAGATTTCCTTAAGGGATAAAAGATATCTTGACATATTAATATCATAATCCTCCTCTGAGTTAAGGTTAAACCAGTGATTTTCACCTTCTTTTTGATAGCTTATGTGTCTAGACATTTTAGGAATCTGCCTAATATATCTATGGCATGTAATCCAGCCTATTTTATTCCCTGTTTGAAGTACATCTCTTAAATGATCCGATGTTAACACGGCATAATCTGGTGCCCAGATTTCAACAAGCAAGGAAATTATAGATTTTGCCTTTTGTGATTTCAAAAGACGTTCACGAGCTACCCCAGTACTAGGGATACTTACAACACAAGAATTCGTTAGCCATTTACTGGAAGAACCAACAATAAAAGTAATGCTACTTGATTCATTGTTCCCATGACCAGTCCATAAACTAAAGAGAAATCCCATTTTAGAAAGGCTTTGTTCATTAAGCTCTCCTTTTTTTACTTGTTGTAGACAAAGCTTCTCGATAAAATTATTATCTGATGGATCAACCTTTCGCTTCAAGGCTTTTTCTCTACTGGCTCCAGTTTCATACCAGCTAGTAAACTGATTGTCTATTTGAGATAATCCTTCTAAAGTCTTAGTGACTTTTAACTTAACTTCATTTAATGACTCAGACCTTGAGCCCCAATAAGCACCTAAGATGAAAGAATTTGACATATGCTACTCTTGTGGGTTGTATTTTAATTTTATTCCTTCTATACCGTTTTCCTCGAATAGTTTTTTGGTTGCCTTCAAAAGTTTCTGAGTTGAAAAATTCCATTCAATAGAGGCCCCATCTGCGGCTTCAAGTTGATTTCGAGCCTGATTCAACAATTCATTTTTTCCTCTAAACCAGTCATGAAATGTTCCATCTGCCTTAACAAAGTTATTATAAGAGCTTTTTGCTTCAAGGAGGGTTTTCCCTCTAATACCATCAAATTTAACACCCTTAACTTTAAATGCTGCATTTTTAACACCTGTCACATATTCCTGATAAGCAATAGCTCTTTGTGACCACCCAGCTGTGCTTTCGGCAACCCAAGTTCCGCTTATGGCAGGAGTTGTTCTTAAGACTCTAAGAGCTTTCATAGCACTACCAACGACCACAGCTCCAGCTATATCTTCCCAAGTTTCAACCCTTTGTAAGGTACCCCCTAAATCCTCTGTCATTTCACCGATCGTGCGATTATTAACATAATCTTTTACCGCACCTGCTGCTGCCGAGGCATCGCTTTTAGCTTTATCAATGCTACCTGTTCCAAATCCTCCAGCTTCTTTATCTGCTTCATCTAAACTACCAGCATAATTAAATATACCTACAAAACCATTATACGCAGATACTAATGAGTTATAACCAAAAGTAGCTACTGGATTATTTAAACCTCCATATTCTTGTCTTTGAGCCTTAGATAGGTATACTTCTAAGCCCTCTAACTCAATAAACTGAATAACCTTGTTTTCAGCAAAGGAATATGGACTATTCCATGGATAATTAATCGCTAATGGGTCCTGAGATAAAAACCGTCCAATCCTTGGATCATGAACACGATACTTAAAGCTCACACTATTTCCATCCCCTTTCACCTCATCATCTTGTTCCTGCCCTTGAAACCCATACCGATAACCATCTGATCCCTGATAAGATCTTCCAGGCATCACCATCCCAAAGGGATAATAGTTCTGGTAGGATTTAACATTGGCCACTAATACGGTTTCATCGCAGGTCTCGGTAAGCTCAAAGTCGGTAATGGTCATGGAGCTTCCTGATTGCATGGCTAAGCTTATTTCTAAGGAATTACTATTAGCGCCACTTATAGCTAAACATACTTGGCCAGTACTAGTAATAGTGCTGCTGTCTAGGCGAGTACCATGCTCATCGCGGATAGCATAGGTTGCGGTGCCATTTAGTTGGCTTACCGTAAAGCAAATATCCTGACTGCAAGTAGTAGAAGTCGCGTAGCTACTTTTAAGTTGATGAGGATTGCTAGCACCGGTATAATATACGGTCATTCCGCTACCATTATTGGTACCTGCACAGCCATTATATGATGTCCATCCCGAAGGCATCCCCAACCAGTGTTGCTTTTCATTACTTACGATAAGCTCCGTCTCATCGCTCGGATAAAGGTCTACATAATATTCCTGATCGCCATACTCACTTATTTAAAACAATAGTTACCCGACTCTGTAATGGTCTGTGTAAGCACCTGTGCCGAGCTACTGGCCAAAGTGATAATCACCTCTACTTCACCTCCCTCAAACTCTAATCAGGCAAGTTCATGGTATCAAAAAGGATTAAAAGATAACAATGGTTTCGCCTTTACGGAGCCAAGGCAAAGGTGCTCCTATTGGGAGTTCATCTTTTTGTGTTGCTCCTACGGAGCTAAGGTGATGGCGGTCAGCACCTCACCGCAAATCAGCATTTCTATTGCGGATATTCATCCTAGTAAAATCAAGTCTAAAAGCGAACACAGTGAGCGTCTAGCGTCTAGTATCTAAAGCGACTAAAGGGAGCGATCTTTGTGTGGGCAACACAAAATGTTTAAGTTCAAAAAGACGCAGTCAAAACCTCACCGCAAATCAGCATTATTAGCGAAGATTTTCATTCCAGCAGATTCAAGTCTAAAAGCGAACATAGTGAACGTCTAGCGTCTAATATCTAAAGCGACCAGAGGGAGCGATCTCATACTAACAGGGAGCTCAGCGACCGTACTAAATACTAAAAGCACCCAAAGGGTGCGCACTAAATACTGATTGCGAACAAAGTGAGCAATCTCCGTACACCTTGGCCCCAAATTTGCATTCTCGCTACTAAAGACTGTGATGAAAATTAGCTATAAAGTAATCGGTAAACGTTCTCCGCGAGATCCCCAAGGACCGCTAAAGTATTATGCCGTGCTTAAGCGCAAGGGCACTACGAGCACTGCAGAACTCTGTAAACGAATCGCCAAAAAGAGTGGTTTACATTCTGCAATTCTAGAAGCCAGCCTAAGAGCCATGGCCACTGAAATACAAAATGAAGTGGCTGAGGGTCGAGCGGTGAAGATCGATGGTCTTGGTACCTTTTCCTTAAAAGTAAATAGCGAAGGAAAACCGACCGCCGAACAAATCCGAGCCCATCACATTCAAGGCGCTAAGATTAACTTTCACAGCGATGCAGCCCTCAAGAAACTATTAAAGAAACTAAGCTTTTACCGTCCGCGTAAGACTTAAGCATTAATTCATCTGCAAAAGGTCAAAAAAAGCACAAGTGCTTTTAAGCAAAACCTCAAGTACTTTCAACTAAAAGCACTTGAGGTTTTCTTTTGCTCATGCTGAAGAAAACAGTAAAACTTCCTGATGTTTACAGTAGAACATGCTGATGTTTACAGTGGAAGATCCTTATGTTTTTGGGAAAGCATTATTATGGGATAGAACTTGGAGCTGTTAGGGTGTTGATAATGTGATTATTACGTTAATTTTTAGATGTGAGATCTGAGATGTGAGATCTGAGATGTGAGATGTGAGACATTTATGCACCTGATTTAGAACCCCTTATACATTATGGATTCTCCTCAATCTTGGAAATCCTTTCATCCTTTTTTCTGTGTTCCTGTTAGTTAGATTTGAGATCTGAGATGTGAGATTTGAGACATTTGTGCGTGCCTGTTATAGGTTGACCACGATTAAAGTGATCTTTAAATCCAATAGTCTTGTTCCGTTTTTTACCGTAGAGCCAAAGTTCGCAGCTATTGTCGCGAGACATGAGACTGATGACTGGCATCAAAAAAGATTAAAAGATAACAATGGTTTCGCCTTTACGGAGCCAAGGCAAAGGTGCTCCTATTGGGAGTTCATCTTATTGTGTCGCCCCTACGGAGCTAAGGTGATAGCGGTCAGCACCTCACCGCTATTCAGCATTACTATCGAGGATATTCACCCCAGCAGAATCAAGTCTAAAAGCGAACACAGTGAGCGTCTAGCGTCTAAGGTCTAAAAGTGAGCGCAGCGAGCGGTCTTCTACTAAAAGTGAGTGTAACGAACGTACTAAATACTAAAAGCGAGCCCTGCGAGCGTACTAAGTACTTAGTACTAACCTAGTCCACCGCTTTAAAAAGACCGTAAAAAACCGCTAACCACACCAAGCCCTTTATCAGAAAAAACAAAAACAAGCCAATGGCCACCGGCCAACCCGCCTCTTTTATCAGGCCTTTCCAGCCCTGCTCCTTGCGTACTTGCTTGTAGTATTTCCAGCCTTTCTTTGCCATAGCATTAAAAAAAAACAGGCCTGTAAGCCAGATTCTGTAATCTCGGCAAGCCGAAACCCTTATCATTTATCTAAGCTACCTACCCTCCGGGATTGCGCGAGCAGCGCTCAAGCCCCGGTATACGTGGTATTGCAACCCGCGAGGTTTACCCTGCCACTATTGTCGCCAATAGCGCGGTGCGCTCTTACCGCACCTTTTCACCTTTACCTCGAATAAATTCAAGGAACTATATTCTCTGCGGCACTGTCTGTTATCCTAGGATTCCTCCTAAAACACCTCCCCTTTCAAGGAGCACGGCGCTCTATGTTGTCCGGACTTTCCTCCCCGAAAAATCGGAGCGATAAGGCGGCCTGTTTCGGCAAAGGTACGGCAGTTTTAGCGTAGCTCCACCTCGGTAGCCCCTTTTCCATAGCGCGCATAGGCGGCATCGTAGAAGCTGATACGATCCATCCTTTCGAGCAGGGAATAAATCTCTTCGCGCAAGCGCCCCTGCCCTACACCGTGTATTAACACTACTTTCTTTATTCCGCCTCGGCGCGCCCGATCAAGAGCCTTGCGGGCTTCCTTTAATTGAATTTGCAACTTCTCATGGGCCGAGAAGTTTTTGGGGAAATCCACCAAGACTTCGAAATGTAAATCAACCTCTAATTGCTCAGGGGCATGGGCCCGGGCTTTACCTCGTTCTAAGCGGCTAGCGGGTCGATCCTTAGACTGCACCTCACCAATGTTTAAGGCCTTGCGAGGAACGAGCTCCTTAATCGGTATCCACTCCTCAAAACCATGTTCTAGCATTACCTCCGCCTGGTCGCCCTCGATCTTGAGAATTGTTCCAGTTTCGGTGCCACTGAGTAAACTAACGGTATCGCCAACTTTAAAAGCCATGGCACAAAAATAAGGCCCGGCCCTCGGAAAAACCGAGGCGCCGGGCCTATAATCTTAGAAATTATTTATTCTACTTAATCGAAATCCTTCTGGTGGCGCGGTTCGCACCCTGACGAATTTCTAGCATATACATGCCAGCTGCCAAAGCAGATAGGTCTAATTCCGATTTCAGATTTCCATTGTGCTTATCCTCGCTAATATCAAGAACTGCACGCCCTTGAGCATCACGAAGAACAATAGAAACTGCTTCAGAGCCATCCAATTCAGCCTCTACCCACAAGTTGCGGCTAGTTGGGTTTGGATAAGCATTGATGGTTTGAGCTAGCAAACTTTCACCAATACTAAAGTCGGTGATAGTCACAGTAGCTGTATCACTACCACAACCATTGGAAACAATCAGGCGAACAGTAAAGCTACCGCTACCCAAATAAGCAACTGTATCCATCATTCCAGAACCACTTACTCCGTTGCCAAAGTCCCAAGTATAAGAACTCGCTCCAGTAGAAGCACTGGCGTCGAAATAAGTTTCGAAGGTATTACCAACTTGCATCCAAGTATAGCTGAATGAAGCCGTAGGCAATGGTCCGCTCGCAGTAGTTTCATTGGTACTAATCGCATTACTCGTATCGCTTCCGCAGATGTCGGACACCAAGAAATCGTAAGCGGTACCCGGCGTTAAACCGTTAACTACATGCGGGGTAGAACTTACATTTACCATAGTACCCGTTCCTGGGGTAAATCCGGCAGGACCGTACTCTAATAATGAAGTACCACTCTGACTGGTCCAATCTAGCTCTACGCTATCGCAACCTACATTGGCAGTAGCGGCTAAGCCACTAGGATCTGGACATTGATTGGTAATTACTCTTGGATTAATGCAGAAGTTATCGAAGTTATAATCTACGCTATAGGTGAAGCCTGCACGAACACCAGAGTAGAAGTTCACTCCATTAAACTGCAATGGTCCACCAGCATTGGCCAGTGAGTATTGGTAACCCACATTGGTGCTGGTACCATTTACTTCAAACCAAATCGAGTCATTATCTAAATCAATTACGGTTGACATGGTAAACCAAGAACCTTGGGTATAGTTAAAGGTACCCGCCAAGTTAGAACCAGTAGTATAAACTACATCGGCGGTACCATTATCTAAGAAGTAGATCTCTCCACCCCAAAGGTTACCAGTTGCGCCACCAATATAGTTTTGCTGCACATTGAAGTAGGCACCTTTACCGGTTGGGATATACATATCGAATGAAATCTCCCAAGCACCACTAGAGATAGTGTCGAACAAGGCTACCAAATCACTAAAGCCATTAGTACCAGCATCGTGGATGCGTACCGAGTTTGGTGAAGAGCTAGACTGAGTCGTAGAGATTTCTACATCACCAGCGGCTCCGGCCCAAGGCACGAATAAGGCTGATTGATCATAAATCTCTAAGCTCGAATTGTACTGATCTAAACTATCACAAGTAACTTCCTCTGGACAAACCGCAGCTGGACCAACCCAAGCACTGGTATCACCAGGGGCACAAATTGCGCGTACATATACATCCTGACAAAGGTTATTTGCACTGGCAAAAGTTAAAGTGATTGAATCTACAGTAGTGGTAACTAAGTTACCTGCACCTTGACTAAATCCGGTTGGACCATACTCTACTTCATAAGAACTAGCTAGTGAAGTACTTCCCCAGCGCGCAATGGCCGTGGTTTGAGTAAGTGGATCACCACTGACGGCGGTCGGAGTAGGACAAGAAGCACCCTGCTGTACGGAAACATCATCAATGGAAATATCACCGGTAAAGGAAGTACCACGATGACCTTCAAATACGAAGTTGTACACTCCATTCGGTAAAGAGGCTAAAGAAACATTTCTTCTTAAGAAAGGATCTCCTTGTACAGCTTGCTGCTGACCTACCAAACTATCGATAGCGGTACGTACACCGGAAGAGTTTTCGGCATAAATCACCAATTTATTGATGGTTGCACCGTGCATGTGATAGTAGTATTCCAATTCTGGATTGGTTACCGTGCTGATATCAATTCCCGGAGAAATTAATTCGGCAGGACCGCCAGAAGTAGAAGTTTCTAAATACATATAAGTACCACCTGGCGCTGGCGCGAAGGTATTATCCGCAAAGGGACCTGTACCAGTTGAGTTCTCATTCGCTCCACTTGCATCTTCAGACTCCCAACGTACAGAACCGGTAATGGTATTATGAGTCCAACAGTTTTCCCAACCCGCTGGTGTACCAGTAGCGGTACCAATGCTGATACCTTCAAAATTAGTGAAGTAAGGAGCATTGTAACTGGTAGGACAAGGAGTAGCGAAACACTCTGGTCCTTGCCAGAAGCTGGTGTCTCCAGGAGAACAAATTTCACGTACCCAGAAGCAATATCCTGTACCACCAATAAGGCTAGTAAGATTTATGCTATTGCTGGTATAAGCAGTGCGCGTATTTCTAGGATCACCTAATGGACCTACACCATACTCGATTTCGTAGTTAGGACTACTATTACCATTGGCATTAGTCCAACTTGCGGTAGCTGAGTTTTGAGTAATCGCACTTACGCTTACGCCATTCGGACGTACACAAGTTGGAATGGTCTCGTAACGTAATTCATCAATAAAGATATAATCGAAAGTACCTCCTAAATCATGGGCAAAGGCAAAGTACTCATCCGTACCATTATAGCCATTGGCCGCATCTAGGTTAACGATATACTCTACCCAGTTTAAGTCTGGATTAATAGTATCTAATGGATTAAAGGTACTAGGATCCAAAGGATTACTCATGGTACCCACCATCATCTCGGCGGTATTAGCCGTTGAGGCCTCACGCATTCTGAAACGCAAGCGCTTATCACCAGCGGTCATATCATTTGTGCGTGGAGAAGTCATGATCAATGGATCCGTAACATTATTGCTATTGTCGAACTCAATATAGTTTGGTGCAGTAGGCGGAGCATAGAAAGTGGAACTTTGGATAGTTACACCCAAGAAATTGCTACTCTGTAAAGAAGAACCTTCAATGCTTCCAAAACAACCTAAGTCCTTAGAAGCGGAAACTAAATTATCCCAATCCTGATAGTAAGGTGCACTGATGGCCTGGCACTGCGTTTTAAAGCAGAATGGTCCAGTCCAATTTGAAGTATCACCAGGGGTACAGATTTCACGTACCCAGAAACAGTAATTGGTGTTTGAGCTTAGTCCGCTCAAGCTAGCCGTGTCATTATTTACAATTACACTACTATGTAAAGGACTACCTAAGGAACCGGTTCCATATTCGATTTGGAAGTTACCAGCCGAACCATTGTCTGGGGTAAAGCTTACGGTAGCATTCATAGAATCAACCGAAAGAACCGCTAGGTTAGTAACCTCAGGACAAGTAGGAATCACCTCATAGATTACATCATCAATATAGAAGGTGCGGAAGGTGGTAAACTTCGCATGGGCAATGGCAAAGAATTGATCGGTACCATTATAGCCATTGGCGCTGGTAACTTGAGAAACATAACGCTTATGAGGAGTATTGTTATCCAATTCAAAGGTATCCAGCGGATGGAAAGTATTGGCGTCATTAGGGTTAGCCATGCTACCGATAATCATAGTCGCAGGTGGCACATAGGCCGATAGAGATCGCGCTCTTACCACTACACGCTTATCACCAGCTGTCATATCAGTAGTGGGTGGCGAAATAATCATTAATGGAGAAGCCGAACTACTATTATCCATCTCAATCTGGCGCGAAGGAGAGTATGGCGTACCTGCTGCAGTTACAGAGGCCCCTAGGAAGTTACTACTTAAATGGCTTGGATCTTGAATGGCGGTAAAGCAACCTAAATCTTTACCTGTACCTAAAGCATCCCAATCTTCAAAGTATGGTGCACTAATCGGAGAACAAGGGGTACAGAAATCGAATGGTCCACCCCAATCACTGGTATCGCCAGGTGCACAAATAGAACGCACTAAGAACTGGTAACAGGCTTGTGGGTTTAAGGTGTCAATAACTATAGAGTTAGAGCTAGTAACCACTTTAGTACCCGCGGTAGTAGTAGTTCCTTGGTAGAAACCACCAGGACCAAACCAGTATTGATACTGACTAGAAGAACCAGACCAATTTAAAGTGGCGGTAGTATCAAACAATCCTGTAATGCCTAAACCCGGAGGAATAGGACAGCTTACGGCTTCTAAAGTAACATCATCAACGGTAATACCATCTGAGAAGGTAGTACTTGAGGCGCTAAAACGACCACTTTGTCCAAAGCGAATCTGGGTAGCAGCACCTACGGTTTGACCAGCTGCATTAATTAGTCCTTTAATATCTAAGCCTTGGATAGAATCATAAACTCCTTGTCCACTTCTTAATACATCTAGATCAACGGCTTCAACCCAAGGATCGCTTGGTGCACCGCGTACCCAAACTTTATTATCTGGGCTAGCTTCCTGACCGTGAGACATGATGTAGAAACCTAATTCGATACCGCCAGCGCTGGTATAGCTACTAAGGTTTACCGTCATGGTTAAGAAATTGCTTTCTACCCCTGGAGCGGATGGCGAATGATCTAAGGTTAATGCTTGCAGTCCTGAATTATAGAAAGCCGCACCGGCCTGAGTTCTCAAACGAGAAGCAGATTCAGTGGAGGCATCAAATCTCCAGCTATGGCTAGAGTTACATAGGTTAGTGGTTCCGCTAAAGCTTGGACCACTAGTATATAATTCAAAACCATCTACTAATGGCAAGGTAACTGGAGTTAATGAAGGACAGCCGGTAAGTACGCTAAATGGTCCTACCCATACTGCCTCATCAGTTGCAGAACAAGAATCTTGAATGTAGAATTCGTAAACGGTATTCGGACTTAAATTACTTACCACCGCGAAAGTATCGGGAGTAGAAATCGTTCCTTGCCCCATACCTGGACTAAAGCCCGGACTACCCCAAGTTACGTTTGCACCTGCGGCACTGCTAGAGCTTACCCAGTTAAGGTAAACATCGGTTCCAGTAGCATTGGCCTCAGCGGTAAAGGGATTAATTGGCGGACAGGTAGGAATTACATCATATACAAAGTCGTCGATGTAAATTGCTTGGAAGGTATTCTGCATACCATGACGTAAAGCAATAACCTCATCGGTACCATTATAATTAGATGCAGCATCTAGATTAATAGTGAATCTCTGATTGGTGGTATTAAGGTTTACCGTTTGGATCACATTATAAACACTAGGATCATCGGGATCTGGAATAGAGATCACGTCTAGGCTAGCCGGAGTAGTGGTAGAAGTTTTAGCATTGAATTCCACCATTCTATTAAGGTTATTCATGCCATAGAAAGGCTGGAAAATCATAAACACTTCTTCTCCTGAGCCACTTGCGCTGCTATTATTCAGTAGCGCTTGTTGGGTACCACTAGTAGGATTAAAGGCGGTAGTAATAGTAACCGTTGGGGTACCAACGCTCACATCGGTATAAGCGCGTAAACATGGGAAGGCTGTAGAATCAAAATTCTGCGTCCAGCGTGCACTGGCATAACCACAATCGGTAGTATAAGATAGTCTGCTTCCGCGAGACAATCCATCTCCACGGTCGCTACAATCGGAAGTAATTACCAAATCATAACCCGTATTAGGAGTAAATCCAATTAGGGTTACGGTATCTCCCACCGATGTTCCCGTGGTACCGGTACCTTGTACAAAACCGGTTGGGCCCCATTCCCAGGAAATGGAATCGGTGGTGGCGGTATAAGTGAAAGTAATACTCACACTATCTAAAGCCAGAATTTGAATATTAGATGGAGCCGGACAAACAGGCTCGGTACGGAATACTTGTGCGGCGGGGAAGTAAACAGAGTCGGTACCACAGTATTCAGAAAAATAAAGGTCGTAATCCGTATCCGGACTAAGACCAGTAAGTGTAATCGGAGGATTGTTAGCAGGGTAAGTACCGCTAACTACGGTGCCATTACCTTGGGTAAAGCCTTGAGGGCCGTACTCCATACGGAATCCGGTATTACCGGTACCAGGAGTCCAGTTTACTACTGCACTATCCACACCAATACTATCGATAGTGAAGTTGCTAAACATATTAGTACAGCCGCCAGAAATTCCTAAGGAATAGGTTACAGAACCCACAAAACGGCGTGGGTTAAAGCCTGGACTAGGTAAAGGGCCACCATAAGCTACCGAATCACTAACGTTTACGGTAAAAGTTCCGTCCGTAAAAATCACTTGATCAGCGGAAGTACCGGTTTGATAACGGGTGTTGCCTTCAATATGAATTCCAACTTGCGTATTTGGGGGGATACTAATACTATTCCCACCAAATGGGATAGCGATTAATGAGGTATTATCGGCACCGGTTAAGGTTGCTCCGGAAATAACCTCAACCCAACCATTAGCGGTACTAACATTGGGAGGGCCTTGTGCGCCTCCAATGCGAACCCAAACAGAAGCGGTGGTAGCTCCAGAACTGAAAATATTGCTTATTCCATCAATATCCACAGGCGTACTTGAACTTACATTAAAGGTAATTCCACCAGACCCATTATTGGGAGTGAGCGGCGGTGAGGTTGTGATTGTCCCCTGTCCCCAAAGGGATACAGAAAACAAGCATAAGAAAAACAGTAGGTGTTTTTTCATCATAGCGAATAGGGTTATAATTAGTAAGTAGAAGTCTTGAAGATAGAGAATTGATGGAAATAAAAAAACGCCTTTTAATAGATAAACTCTGATATTCCCTCAATCAAAGTCAGAAAACACTCTACCAACCAGTGTTTTGCGGTCTTACTAAATGCTAATGCCGTATTCTTAAAAAAGACTTAAAGAGGATATTTAAATCTGAATAAATGGGGCATTCAAAAGCACAAAAAAAGCCCCCTCAAAAATGAGGAGGCTTTAATATAATTCAAGCTATGGAGTATTAGCGAATGCTTAAGCGACGGTGTGCGGTAAGTCCACCAGACTTAACCTCTACCATATAAATGCCGCGTGCTAAATCACTCACATCAATATCCTTGCTAAACTTGCCGCTTTCCATACGATCGTCGATGGAAATCACTGCACGACCTTGAGCATCGCGTAAGATGATGTTCACATCGCTGCTTCCAACTTCGCGGAAGCTTACATTAACCTTATGGTTAGCAGGGTTAGGATACACATTCAAGCTATTGCTTAATGGATTGTCTTCTAATCCAATATTCACATTTACAACTTGACTAATGGTATCGGTACCACAAGCATTAGTTACGGTTAATAGTACGGTGTACTGACCGTTTCCTAGGAAGATTACAGTATCCATCATACCAGAACCGGTAACTCCATTACCAAAGTCCCAACTGTAAGAGTTAGCACCTGTAGTTGCACTAGCATCAACATATAAGATAAACTGGTTACCATTAATGCTGCTGCTGTAAGTAAAGGCAGCGCTAGGAGTTGGAGCATTAGCAGTGGTTACCCCAGTGCTAATGAAGTTCGAAGTATCACCACTACAAGTATCAGCTACATAGATATCATAAGCAGTATTGGCATTTAATCCGGTGATAGTATATGGAGGAGTAACAACTCCAGTCATAGTACCATTACCAGGAGTAAATCCAGAAGGACCGTACTCCAAGATTGACCCACCAGTGCTAGACATCCAATCTACCTCGATGCTATCACAACCTACATTGCTGGTAGCTGCTAGAGATACAGGATCTGGACATGGGAAACCACAGCTCGCGCTAAAGCTCGCTAAGGTATCACCTTGGGCGGTTGTACCACTAGCGGTATAAGTGGCAAGGGTTGCACCATTAGGATCGTAAACCACAATACCAACTTCACTTGGCCAACCACCGGCATTGGTAAGCACTACAGAAGTATTTAAACCATTACATAGATCAATAGAATCTTGGAATAAAGTACCAGTAGTAAAGTTGCTTCCCATTTTACCCACTTCTACACCATTTTGGTAGATGGTAATCTCTGCACCATTCCAACCATCACCGAAGGTATCGGTAAGATCGAAGTTAAAGGTACATTGAGATGAAGCATTACAAAGATCGGTAGCAGCAATTCCTACACCTGACCAACCACTGGTATCACCAGGCGCACAAATAGCACGTACATAGTAATCGTAACTAGTAGCGGCGCTTAAACCGTTAATGGTGTATGGTAAACTAGAAACGGTGGCGGTAGTACCAGATCCACGGCTGAAACCAGTAGGACCATACTCAATAATCCAAGATGTTCCACCACCAGCACTCCAAGTAACTGTTGCGCTGTTAAGTGAAGCACTTGTTTGGCTTAAGTTACTAGGGCTTGGACAACTAACGCCCTCATCCACGCTCACATCATCAATAGAGATATCCCCCGTAAAGCTGGTACCGCGATGCCCTTCAAACACAAAGTAGTAGGTGCTTCCGGTTAAACCTAGAAGAGATACGTTACGAATTCTAAAGGTATCTGCACCAGAAGTTTGTTGCTGACCACCAATACTATCTAATAAAGTACGAGTGCCGGCAGCGTCTTCAGCAAATACTAAGAGCTTATTAATAGTTGCACCATACATGTGATAGTGGAATTTAAGCTCAGGGTTATTCAAGCTACTGATGTCAATCAGCGGAGAAATCAATTCAGCTGGTCCTCCACTAGAAGAGGTCTCTAAATACATATAAGTACCACCAGAATTAGGGTGGAAAGTGTTGTCGTAGAAGGGACCAGTATCTAGGCTATTTTCATTAGCACCAGAAGCATCTTCGGACTCCCAACGCACAGAACCAGTTACGGTATTGTGAGTCCAACAGTTTTCCCAACCCGCAGGTGTACCTGAAGCGGTACCGATACTAATACCCTCAAAATTGGTAAAGTATGGCGCCATATATCCGCTAAGCGGACAAAGGGTAGAGAAACAAGTTGGTCCAGCCCAGTAACTGGTATCACCAGGAGTACAGATTTCACGCACCCAAACGCAGTAACCACTACCAGGGGTAAGACCAGTTAGGTTTACAGAACTACTGTTGACTAACATTCGGGTATTACCAGGATCACCCAAAGGACCTACACCATACTCCACTTCGAAGTTGGAGCCAGCACCCGCACCAGTCCAGCTAATGGTAGCTGAAGTATCGGTAATGCCTGTACCAACGCTTACTGCATTCGGACGAATACAAGTAGGAATGGCCTCATAACGAACTTCATCAATAAAGATGTAATCAAAAGTACCTCCGAGGTCGTGGGCAAATGCAAAATAGCTGTCGGTACCATTATATCCATTAGCCGCATCCAAATTCACGGTGTACTCTACCCAAGTGGTACTTGGATCAATAGTATCTAAAGGATTGAAGGTTGCCGCATTAGATGGGTCACTCATAGTACCAATCATAAGGTCTGCGGTATTAGCGGTAGATGCATCACGTAATTGGAAACGCACGCGCTTATCGCCGGCAGTCATATCATTAGTTAATGGTGAAACCATAATTAATGGGTCGGTAACATTGCTACTGTTATCAAACTCCACATAATTAGGAGCCGAAGGTGGTGCATAGGTAGTTGAGTTTTGAATGGTTACCCCTAAGAAATTGCTTCCTTGTAAGGATAGTCCTTCAATACTGCTATAACAGCCTAGGTCCTTGCTAGCAGTAACTAAGTTATCCCAGTTCTCATAATGTGGAGCCGAAATCGCAGCACATTGAGTACAGAAGGTAACTGGACCTACCCACATAGAGGTATCTCCAGGACCACAAGCGGTACGCACTAAGAACTCGTAGCAAGTTTGTGGATCTAAGGTATCTACATTGAAAGTACTGTTTGTACCTACGTTAACTTTAGTACCAGTAGTAGTGGTGGTTCCTTGATAGAAACCAGCAGGTCCAAACCAGAACTCATTGTTCTGTGCGCTTAAAGCACTCACCCAGCTAAAGTTAGCAGAGGTATCCGAAATACCGGTAGCAGCTAAGATGCTAGGATCTGGACAAGAAGGAGCTTCGTTGATAGCCACGGAGTCAATTGCGCCATCGCCACAACATCCTATCCCTAGCATAACAAAACGCAACTGGATAGTATCTCCAACAAACTGAGGCAAGTTCACAAATTCATCCTCCCAAGGAGCTCCTGCAGCAGTTTGCAAGTTTCCTGAGGTATTGTAAACTGTAGACCAACTACCGCCAAAGTCATTGGTAACATCAATACGCATGTCTCCGGGTCCAGAGGTAGCATAGAAACGGTGTTGCCAGAAATATAGGGCTGGGGCAGTTAAAGTGCTTACATTAATAAGTGGGCTGTATAAGAAAGCTGAGTCACCAGCACTTGAACCCGAAGCCTCAACATACATAAAGTTACCACCAGTTAAATCATTTAAAGGGCCGTTACCACTAGAAGGACCAGTAGAGCGAGGAATCCATTTAAATGGTTCACTACCATTACTTACATCCGGGTCGGAACTCCAACATGGGTCCAGGCTATTCCCAGTATTTGAACCACTTGCTACCCAAGTAGATCCATCAAAGTTCTCTAAGAATGGAGCATTAAGCACATTACAAGCGGTGGTAAAGGTAAATGGTCCAACCCATGGGCTTAAACCGCTTGCAGAACAGCTATCCGCAATATAGAAATCATAGGTAGTTTGTGCAGATAAACCAGTCATGGTAAACATATCTACATTACCACCAACGGTATCGCGTCCAATTCCAGAACCAGAACCAGCAGTAAATCCAGTATTACCCCATTCGATAATGGTAGCATCACCATCGGAACCACTAGCCCAAGTACCTACTGCAGTATTTACACCTACTCCGCTAACACCTAAACTGGTAAGTAATGGAGGATTACAAAGAGGAATTTGCTCATAAGTAAAATCATCAATGTAATAAGTACGGAAGGTAGGACCAATATGACGTAAAGCCACAAACTCATGGGTTCCGTTATAACCATTAGCAGTAGTCAGTTCAATAAAGTACTGGGCCATGCTATTAGTTAAATCTACTGTATCGATTGCCACATATGAAGAGCGATCCCCTGGTGTAGCCATAGTACCAATCTCCAACTCATTTCCAGTTGCAGTTGTGGTGGTCATGGCAAAAAAGTTGATGCGTTTATCACCAGCACTCATATCTGAGAATTGGGGCGACATCAACATTATAGTATCAGTATTATAATTATAGAACCTCACCAAGTTTGGCGATGAATAAGCATTGGTGTTTGACTCTACATCTGCATTTGGAATTGTTGCAGAAGTACCACCAATAATTGCATTATCCCAACAAATTGGTGCCTCGTTTAAGGAGTCATTATCAAAGTTGTTGAAATAAGGAGCTGTAAATGGGTTACAAAGAGTAGCAAAGGTAAAAGGTCCTATCCAACCACTGTTTCCGTTGGCAGAATCAGTACAGTTATTACGGATATAAACATCATAAGCGGTATTACCACTTAAGCCTCCTAGTCCGATGCTGTTAACGCTAGTGCTATCAAAATTAGATGCAGGTGAACCCTGAGTAAATCCAGCTGGACCCCAGTTCACGTCATATTTTAAACCACTTCCAGACCAGCTCACATTTGCAGAGTCACTGCCGATAAAGCTAAGTCCCATACCGCTTGGGAATGGACAAGTTTGACAAGAGCTAACCTCTACTAAGTCAATACCAACATCACCAGTAAATCCACTACCGTGAATTACTTCAAAACGAAGGTGAATCGCTGACCCAACATAGGCATCTAGGTTAACACCTACATTTTGCCAAGGATCGTTGTTTGCAGTTTGAATTTGCCCAACATTGGTGAACACAGTTGACCAAGGTCCATTTACAGATGACCCCACTTGCACACGAACCGTATCAATTCCAGTACCATAGGCGTGAAGCCAGAAAGAAAGTTCAGCGCTGTTAAAGGAAGTACTAAGGTCTATTCTTGGGGAAATAGCTTCGATGCTTGCACCACTACCCGTACCTGATGTTTCTGTATAGATATAAGTCTGTCCAGAATGCGCACCGCTAGGACCTGTTCCGGAAGAACCAGTTCCTCCAGTATTATAATTCCAATTTGATGCGCTGGTGCCAATATTACCGGTCCAACCACCTTGAGTTTCAAAATCATCAGCAAACAATACTCCTGGAGAACCAGTAGTACAGTTTAAACCTTGTGGGCCTTGAATTGGGGTAGTAATTGAAATTGGTCCAACCGTATCAGACACTCCGTTTATTGCACCACAATCAGTTGCTAAATAAATGTCATATGCAGTAGATGGTGATAAGCCATTTATAGTATGAGTAGTTAATGGAGATTGAATGGTGTCTACATTCCAACCGGCACTACCTGGTGTGGTTCCAGCAGGTCCCCACATTATCCAACCGGCACTGTAAGATCCAGCTTGCATCCAACCTAAATCCACAGAGTTAGAAGTTAGGTTAGAATCGGTAAAGGCCGTTGGAGCCGCGCAGAGCTTGGTAGTTGTAAATGACTGTGGAGTTGGGAATCCAACTGTGTCAGGACCAGCACAATACTCTTCTAAATAAACATCGTAATTGGTATTGGCCGTTAAACCAGTTAAAATTACCGGTGGAGTAGTTGGTGTTGTTGGATAGGTACCAGTTACGGTAGTTCCACTACCAGGAGTAAATCCAGCTGCACCATACTCTAACTTATAACCTGTATTACCAGAACCTGGAGTCCAATTCACTTTTGCCGCATCCGCACTGATACTATCAATTTGGAAATTGGTAAAAGGCGTACAGTTACCAGTTACTGCCAAAGCGTAGGTCACAGAACCTAGGAATCGGCGGGGGTTAAAGCCTGGAGTAGGATGACCACCGTAAGCCACCGAATCCGCAACATTAACTGTAAATGTGCCATCTGTAAAGATTACTTGGTCTCCTGCTACACCGGTACGATAATTAGTATTTCCACCTACAGCTTGAATGTGAATACCAACTGGCGTATTTGCCGGTATATTAATCTTTACCCCACCAAAAGGAATGGCCGCTGGGGGTGCGCCGGTAGTTACAGTTGCTCCAGTTACAACTTGAGTCCAACCGTTGGCGGCTGAAATAGTACCAGGGGGCGTTCCTGCTCCGCCCACTTTTACCCAAATATTACAGCTTGATGCCGTACTAAACTGGTTGGTCATTCCAGTTATTTCCGCAGGGGTTGTTGAACTTACAGAAAAGGTGATCCCTGTAGAACTATTAGTTCCCGTTAAGGTCGGGTATGTCGAGACCGTGCCTTGCCCATAAGACAAGAGCCACGTCATCGACAGGAAAATAGAAAATAGTAGTCGTTTCATAGATAATTATTTGTTCGCAGCTACTAAAATAGTGGCTTAAAAGGAATAAGAAAATTTTCACTCGAACTCAAATGACCGAGAGAGCGTGAAATCAACCCTTTACCCTAAACTAAATAATTCAATTACAATTACTTAAGAACCAAGAGTCCCATTTAAAAAAAAATAAAAAAAGACCCAACCCTTTTACCACAAAGCACGTTTCGACTCCTAAACCTAAAAAGACCACAAGAGATCTAAATTTTAATAAGAAAGGCTTATTAGGTTCCTATTTATATATAAGCCTGTTACAAGCATAGAAATCGTAACTTTGCTACCCAATTTTTAGATTTATGGAAGTAATTGATAATCAAGAAATGCGTCACTTTGAAGTGCGTGTTGGTGAAAGACTCGCTATTATTGAGTATCAAATTCAGGAACGAAAGTACTTCCTGACCCGGGTTGAATTCCCTAAAAAATTCAAAGAGGATGGACGTGCAGAGGAAATGCTGGCCACGACCTTAGGCATGATTGACGAAACTGGAATGCGTGTGGTTCCCATGACCAAGTTTGTTAAGGACTACTTCAAAGCCCATCCAGAGCTTAAATCAATGCTTCCGGTAGGAATCCATCTTTAAACTCCTTGAAGAAGATCGTAAACATCTTCATTTTGAGCCTTTGTCTGTTTCAGGTAGAGGCTCAAAATTTTTGGCAGCGTTACTGGGAAAGTTTAACCGCCGAAGAATCTAATGATGGCTCCCCAAGCTTTATTGTT
>CATMQD010000018.1 GCA_950073045.1 uncultured Flavobacteriales bacterium
TCACCTTCTATTTTTATGTCCCGCCCGAGGATATTCATTCAATTAAAGTTGACGAACTGAATGCTTAAATTGACGACCACGATCTTCGTAGCTATCGAATAAATCGAAACTAGCACAGGCAGGGCTCAATAAAACAGCGTCTCCTTTCTCCCCCATTTTGTAGGCCATGCGCACGGCTTCATCCATGTCTGCGGCATCAATTACTAAGGGTACCGAGCCTTCGAAAGCAGCGTGTAGCTTGCTGTTATCGGTGCCTAAACAGATTAGGGCTTTAATTTTTTCTTTGGCCAATTTTTGCAGCTGACTGTAGTCATTGCCTTTATCAACACCACCGGCAATCCAAATGGTGGGTTTTTGCATGCTTTCTAAAGCGTACCAAGTAGAATTTACATTGGTGGCTTTGGAATCATTGATAAACTCAATACCGTAAATCTGCAGTACCGACTCCAAGCGGTGCTCAATGCTATCGAAAGAAGAAAGGCTTTCGCGGATCGCTTCTTTGCGAATGTTTAATAATCTTCCGGCCACTCCGGAGGCCATACTGTTGTAGGCGTTGTGTTTGCCTTGTAAGGCGAGTTCGTTGATATCCATATCGATTTGCTGGTTTATTATGATTTCTATTTTTCCATTAATGAGCTGTGCGCCTTGTTCCACAGGGTTTTCCTGAGAAAGGGCCCAGACTTGAGAAGGGGTAGAGTATTCCTTTAAATACTGCAGACTCAGTTCATCGTCGGCGCAGTAAATAAGATGGTCTTCCGCCCCCTGATTTTCGAAAATCCGCATCTTGGCAGCGGCATATTCTTCAACTTTATAGTTGTAGCGATCTAAATGATCGGGGGTGATATTGGTAAGGATGGCGATATGCGGCTTAAAGTGAATGATGTCATCCAGCTGAAAGCTGCTCACCTCTAATGCGTAGTAATCGTGAGTTCCATCCGCCAAGGAGCCCGCAAAGCTTTTACCGATATTACCTACCAAGGCCACGTTTTTGCCGGCTTTCTCCAATAGGTGATGCACCATGCTGGTCACCGTGGTTTTTCCATTGGTGCCGGTAATGGCGATAATAGTTCCTTTACAATAGCGATATGCCCATTCAATCTCAGAGATAAGCTCGATTTCGGCTGCGCGAATCTTTCCGATTAAGGGAGCCTTTTCTGGGATTCCGGGCGACTTAATAATTAGGTCGCTCTTTAAAATGCGTTCCTCACTATGCTGACCACTTTCATATTCGATGCCCGCTACTTCTAAGGCAGTGGTCCACTTTTCAGCCAAATTCCCGCGGTCGCTTAACCATACGGTATGACCAAGCTTCTTCGCTAAACGCGCTGCTCCGAGACCACTTTCGCCTCCGCCTAAAACACATATGTTTAGTGCTTTCTTCAACTAGCGGAGTTTTAAGGTTACGAATGATATTACAGCTAGGAAGATTCCGATAATCCAAAAGCGGGTTACAATCTTGCTTTCGTGAAAACCTTTCTTCTGGTAATGGTGGTGCAATGGCGACATCAAGAAAATGCGTCGACCTTCACCGTATTTCTTCTTAGTGCGCTTGAAATAACTTACTTGGATAATCACCGATAGGTTTTCGGCTAAGAATATTCCACAGATAATCGGGATCAATAATTCCTTGCGAATGGCGATTGCGAAAACCGCGATAATTCCACCAAGGGTAAGGCTACCCGTGTCGCCCATAAATACCTGGGCAGGATGGGTATTATACCAAAGGAAGCCAATACAAGCGCCCACAAAGGCCGCGATAAATACTACCAGTTCTCCCGTATGCGGGATGTACATAATGTTGAGGTAATCTGCGAAAATGATGCTACCGGATACGTAGGCGAAAATCCCCAAGGCTATGCCAATAATGGCGGAGGTGCCGGTAGCAAGACCATCTATACCATCCGTTAAATTGGCGCCATTGGATACCGCGGTGATAATGAAAATCACAATCGGAATAAAAATAATCCAACCGTAATCCTTGGTCCAATCTCCCATCCAGGAGATTAAATTCTGATAGTCGAACTCATTGTTCTTTACAAAGGGAATGGTGGTTTTTAAAGACTTTTCTTCCTCTTCGTAAACTGGTAAAGTTTGCACGCGGCTGCCATCTTCAGTAACATAAGCTTCCGCTGATGAGACCCGATCTTTGATGGTAACATTATCATTAAAGTAGAGCATTCCGCCAATGATGATTCCCAACCCCACTTGACCAACTACTTTGAATTTTCCGGGTAAGCCTTTCTTGTTTTTACGGAATACCTTGATGTAATCATCCAAGAAACCCACGGTGCCCATCCATAGGGTGGTGGTGATGAGCATTAAGATGTACACATTTTCCAGTTTAGCGAAAAGAAGAGTAGGAACTAAAATGCCAAAGAGGATGATTAGTCCGCCCATGGTTGGCGTTCCTGCTTTCTCGGCTTGACCATCTAAACCCAAATCGCGAATGCTTTCACCTACCTGTTTCTTTTGTAATAAGCGAATCAGGCTTTTGCCGAATACCAAGCAAATAATTAATGAGGTAATTAATGCTGCTGCCGCACGAAAGGTGATGTATTGAAATACACCAGCTCCCGGTAGGTCGTAAGATTCGTTTAAAAAGTCAAAAAGGTAATACAGCATTAGTCGGGGTATTTTTGGTCTAGGGTTTCACGGGCAATGGCGAGGTCATCAAAAGGGGAGCGCTCGCCTTTAATTTCCTGGTAAGTCTCGTGGCCTTTTCCGGCAATGAGTATGAGGTCTTTACTTTGTCCTAATTGAATGGCCGTGCGAATGGCTTGCTTGCGATCGGTAATTTTCAGAACCTTATGACTAAGGTGCATTTCGATGCCTTTTTCCATTTCATCGATAATGGCATCGGGGTCTTCAAAGCGAGGATTATCAGAGGTTAAAATCACCTGATCGCTCATTTCGGCCGCAATGCGGGCCATTTCTGGTCGTTTCGCTGCATCGCGATTTCCGCCGCAGCCTACCACGGTAATTACCTTCTCATTTTTGCTACGAATGCTCTCAATGGTGTCTAACACATTTTGTAAAGCATCCGGCGTATGGGCGTAATCTACAATGGCCGTTAAGTCTTGCTTTTGCAGATATTGAAATCTGCCGGCTACGGCTTTTAAGCTGCTAATGGCGGTGGCTACTTGTAGGGCATCCTTCTCTAAACAAAGGGCAACACTGTAAATCGCCAGTAAATTGTAGGCGTTAAAATCACCAATTAACTTAGTCCATACTTCTTGCTGGCCTAGGCGTAAAAGCATGCCGTTAAGTTGATGCTCCAACATGCGACCTTTATAGTCGGCATCGTTTTTTAAACCATAGCGGAAAACCTGGGCCTTGGTGTTGAGGGCCATGGTATTGCCGTGACGATCATCGGCATTGGTAAGCATGAAAGCCGATTTCGGAAGCTCATCAAATAGCTTCTTTTTTGCCTTTATATAGTTTTCGAAATTACCGTGGTAATCGAGGTGCTCGTGGGTGATATTGGTGAATACCGCTCCAGCAAATTTGAGTCCAGCGGTACGGTTTTGCACGATACCATGACTGCTAGCTTCCATAAAGCAATAGCGACAACCCGCTTCCACCATTTTGTGCAGGTAATAGTTAATCTGCACGGGGTCGGGGGTAGTATGGGTTGCCGGGTGAATTTCTTTTGCTACACAAACCTTAACGGTAGAAAGCAATCCAGAACGTGACCCTAAAAGAGTAAACAAATCATAAAGCAAGGTGGCGGTGGTGGTTTTACCATTTGTACCGGTTATGCCTATTAATTGCAGTTTTTCGGAAGGATTATCATAGAAGTTCGCAGCAATTAAGGCCAACGCTAGGCTACTGTCTTTTACTCCGATATAGCTAACTGACTCCTTTTGATTTTCGGGGATTTCTTCACATACAATGGCTGCTGCTCCTTGATTGATGGCCTGTTCTATGTATTGGTGACCATCTACTTGAGTGCCTCTTACCGCAACAAATAGCGAGTCTTTACGTACCTCGCGGGAGTCAAAGCAAATTTTGCTAATCGCCAAATGGGTGCTGCCTGCACGCTCCAAAAGAGGAACACCGTATAAAAGGCCTTTTAGTAGCTTCATTGCAGTTTTAATTCGATGAGTTGTTTTTTACTGAGCGGAGCACCAGGAGCGGGGTATTGCCAAACTACTCTCCCAACTCCGCTAATGCGCACGGTATAGCCAGCATTTTCAAAGGCGCTAATCCAGCTGGCGCCATTGGCACCACTTAAATCGGGCATTTCTGCACCTAGCTCTAAATGCTCTTGTTGTGCGTCTTGCTCCAATAGCGCAAGCAGGGGCTTGCTTCTCAGTTGATTTTCTTGGGGGGTATTGCGGAATATACCTTCGGCAATCTTCCGGAATACCGGGAAGGCCACATTGGAGCCGTAATAGTCTTTTTGCGGTTTATTTACCACTACAATACAGGAGTAGCGTGGATTGTGGGCTGGGAAATATCCAGCGAATGAGGCTTGGTATTCCCGGGGTCCCGATTTCCAGTAATTCAATTGGCAGGTACCGGTTTTACCAGCCATGCTGCATACCGAATTGGCACCAGTGCGGGCGGTTCCGTTTTCTACTACTCCTTCTAAAAGTGCTTGCAGTTTATTTAAGGTTTCGGGGGAACAGATAGAAGGATTAAGGATTTCCGTTTCCATCATCTCAATATTGCGACCATGCTCTTGCACACTTTGCAGGAAGCGTGGTTTTACTAGAATACCGTCGTTAGCCACCGCATTGTAGAGACTTAAAATCTGTAAGGGGGTAAAGCTGGTTTCATATCCGAAAGAAATCCAGGGCAGTGAAATACCACTCCAATCTGGATCATTTACGGTGGGGATGCGTGGCTTGCCTTCTCCTTTAATAGGAAGTTCCAAGGTGCGGTCGAGGCCGATGCTGTAAAAGCGATCAATAAAACGCTGGGGGTCTTGCGAGTAATGGTCGATCACCGTTTTGGCAATTCCCACATTACTAGATTTCTCAAAGGCTACCTGTAAAGTGGTTTGACCATAACCTTTGCCATTACTGTCTTTAATCTTCTGACCTTGATATTCGTAGATGCCATTCTCGGTATCGACGGGAGTGTTTAAATCGGCATAGCCATCTTCAAATAAAGCAAGTACGGAGGCCAGTTTAAAGGTGGATCCAGGCTCGGTACTTTCCCAAACAGCGTAGTTTCGTTTTTCGAAATAAGTTCCCTTGTCGGTTCGCCCTAGATTGGCGATGGCTTTAATGGCGCCAGTTTTCACATCCATTACCACTGCACAACCGTGATCGGCTTCTTGGTATTCCAACATCTCCAATAGAGCATGATGGGTAATATCTTGCATACGGGTGTCGATGGTGCTTACTAAATCAAAGCCATCAACGGGTTCAATTTCGTTGAGGTCATTAAGTGGCTTCCAGTTTCCTTTACCGATTTTCTGCTTTAAGCGTTTACCGTCTTTTCCTTGTAGATAGGTGGAGTAGGCGCCCTCTAGCCCCGTGGCGAAGTGTTCGCGCTCGCGGCCAATGGTGCGTTCGGCGATTTTACCCAAAGGCATTTTCCGGTGGTTCTCCTGCTCAATAACTAGGCCTCCACGGTATTTACCTTCCCTGAAAATGGGGTAACTTTTAACTTCTTGCAGCTGATTATAGCTCAGCTTTTCCCCCAATGCTAGATAGCGATTGTTTTTATTGAGTCCTTGAATGATATAGGTTCTCCAACCCGCGGCACTTCTTTCACCTGGGAATTGGGAGAGCTTAAGACAGAGGTCGTCCAACTCGTCGTAGAACAGTTCTTCTTCAACTGAAACCGGATCGAAGTGAAGATCGTAAACCGGCATCGAGGTCGCGAGAAGCTTCCCATCCGCACTATAAATATTGCCGCGCTCGGCTTCAATCCGCATCTCCTTAATCACCTCCCGTTCCGCTCTTTCGCGCAGCTCGGGACCTTCGATAAACTGAATGATAACCAGCTTACCGAATATGGCGAGGGTCAGGAGCCCCAGTGGAATAAACACCACAAATGCCCTGCTTAATATGGATTTTTGCTCTTGCAATTATTCGTCCTCCTGCTTTTTGATGATGACTGGTGGGAGCTCGTTTTTCTGGAGTTTTAATCCGGCTTCTTCCACGCGAGCCAATACTTTGCTTTCCATGCTCTCGCTCATTAATCGCGAGCGAGTATCTATAAACTGAGAGTGCAATTCCTTCATCTCGGTGCGGAGCTTGGCAATGCGATGCACTTTGCGTTCGGCGCTATGGCTACTAGCAGTCATGACTAAGGCTAGGGCGCATAGGAATAAAATGAAGGGCCAATGCTTGAGCACCCGGGGACTTAGGAGAAAGCGTCCGGTAAGCAGGGTACTCAGGCGATTGCCGGTATTTTGCTTAGGCTCAGTCATTAGTGTTTTTTAATTCAGCAGCTCGCAGTTTGGCGCTACGAGCACGTGGGTTTTCATTTATTTCATTCGCCTCAGGGGCGATGGGTTTGCGAGTTATAGGTTCGAGAGGTCGGATCAGGTTTCCGTAAAAGTCCTTTTCGGCTTTGCCGTCGAAATTGCCACTGCGGAAGAAATTCTTTACCAAGCGGTCTTCCAGACTGTGGTAGCTAATGCATACCAAGCGGCCACCGGGATTAAGCACTTCAGGGGCTTGCTCTAGCATTTCCTCTATCACTTTAAGCTCTTCATTTACTTCGATGCGTACCGCTTGAAATACTTGCGCTAAAAACTGACCATGTTTATTGCGGGGAGCAAATTTTTCGGCTACCGCCACTAGGTCGAAGGTGTTTTCTAGGGGTCGGGCCTGAATAATAGCTCGACTTAGCGGTAAAGCGGCTCTTATCTCGCCATAGCGGGAAAAGAGGTCCTTAAGCTGACTTTCGCTGTAGCGGTTTAATACATCCTTAGCGCTAAAAGCCTTTTCAGGATTCATGCGCATGTCTAAGGGGGCGTCATAACGCAGGCTAAAACCACGGCTACCTTCATCCACTTGATGAGAAGAAATTCCAAAATCACCTAAAATTCCATCTACCTTGCGTGCTCCTTGAAAGCGAAGCATGCGTTTTAAATGGCGGAAATTGGATTCTATTAATGTGAATCTTGGGTCCTCTAGTAGGTTGTCTTTTGCATCGGGATCTTGGTCGAAACCGAAAAGTTTCCCATTAGGTCCTAAGCGGTTTAGGATTTCCTGACTATGGCCGCCACCGCCAAAAGTGAGATCAACGTAAGTGCCCTCGGGCTTTATGGCCATCAGGTCTACACTCTCATGTAAAAGAACGGGCTTATGATAATCCATCCGCCTCCTCATTAAGGCCGCCCATTACGTCTTCAGCTAAATCGCCAAAGTCCACTTCCGGATCATTGATGGCTGCTTCGTAGGCTTCTTTGTCCCAAACTTCGATGGTGCCCACCGAGGCAGAAAGAACGATCTCGCTCTTTAAACCGGCAAAGCCAATTAAATCGTTCGGGATGTTGATGCGCCCACTGCCATCTACCTCTACCAGCTTAACACCAGCGGTAAAGCGGCGGATGAAATCATTATTCTTTTTTACGAAGCGGTTTAGCTTATTCACCTTGCTCATGGTTTGTTCCCATTCTTGCATGGGGAAGAGCTCAAGGCAATTTTGAAAAACGCTGCGCTTTAGCACGAAGCCTTGATCGAGTAGAGGCAATAGCTGCTTCTTAAGGCCACTGGGAATCCCCACGCGACCCTTCGCATCCATTTTACACTCATGTACTCCTATCAAATTCAGCATTTTAGCTTTTCTCCACTTCTTGATTCAAAAATAGAAACTTTGTCCCACAATTCCCCACTAACTACCCCAATGTGGATAAGTTTCGAAGCTTTAAACGAAATTCACTTTAGGTAAATTGCCTTAAATACTTGTAATAAAGGGTTTAAGACTGTGTTTTATAGGTGGGGAAAAGTGGAGTAAGTTTTAGGTCTTGATGGGGAATGTTGATATCCTTGGAGAATTCCACGCTTAAAAGACTCCTTTGTTCAGGGCTTTAAGTTTTTGGAAATCAAATGTTTTTGGATGAGTGTGGGGAGAGGTGGGGTGTTTAAGGCTTAGGTGAAGCTTCTGTTTTTGAGATTTGTCAAAGCGCTTAAGTAGGCGATTGATATCCCTATCTTCGTTGTCTGGATTGATTTATGAAAGACAACATTAAATCTTTGGATGCTCATCAGCTTTTAGAGCGTTTCCTCCCTCCGCGCTAAATGAAAGTCCTTATCATATTGCTTGGCGGCCATTTCTAATTTGTATTGCATCCGCTTTACTAAGCGCTGAGGTTTTAAAACTCGGATATTATCAGCATAACCAAAAAGATGCCGTTCAATCTCAAAGTTATGATGAACCTTTAAGCTGATAATTGCCGATCCATCACTGAACTCTTCTAGCAACTGCTGACTGGCGTGAATAGGTTTAGTAATTACATAGGGGGCATTACTTGGGTTTACCCAAATTTCAATGTCGATCAAACTTCGGCGGTCTAAAACAGTAACTCCAAAGGTGTGTCGGTAATATTCATCGGGATCAATATCGGAGCTTTGGTATTTAGACCGTAAATCGAAATCCAGTTTAGTGATCCGATCAAGCGCGAAGTTGTAAACCTTTTGCTCCTTCTCTTTACGACCAATAACAAACCAGCGATTGTTAAACTCTTTCAGAAAGAATGGGTGAAATTTGAAAGTCAAAGCTTCCTTACGGTGAAAAGATTGATAGCTGATTTCGAGCACAATACCCTTTTGAATAGCTTGGTAAATTTCATCTAAGTACGAAAGACCTTTAAGCTGCTCGTTTTTATCAAAATGAATAATGGCTCGACTATTCGAATTCTGATGAATCTGATCTTCCAGCTTTTGAATCACCCCATTGAGGTCCCGGAAAAGCGAAAAGTCTTTAAACTGTCGCAGAATTTCTACCGACTCATTTATTACGCCCAGATCGTTTTCATTTAAAGGGATATCACTGATTTTGTAATCGGGATCCGCATAGCGATAATATTTACGCTCATAAACTTCAATCGGTGCTTCATAACCTAGCTTTTCGCTACGCATCATTTGCAAGTCTAATTGGGTGGTGCGCCTACTAATCTCTACGCGTCGGCCCTCCAGCTCATAGAGCGCTTTACTGCATGCTTCCCGCAGATCTTCTAAGGTCCAACGACGGTGATGGTTTTGTAAACAACGATCGATTGTTCGGTAACGGATTAATGCTTTTTTAGTCCAGGCCATGCCCGAAAATAAGCTCAATTATTAAATACGCAAAATGATTGCGTAGTAGCTTTCTAGTATTGCACCAGAATTAATCAGAAGCCATGGAAATTACAGGTAAAGATTTAGTAGAATGGGGTTATCGCCCGGGAAAATGGTTTAAAGAAGCTATCGCTCATGCCAATGCCAATAGTTTGGAAGGCACCGAATTGAAAACTTATTTGGATGCAAAAGCTCCTATGATAATTGATCCACATACCGAAGCGCCGGCCTACAGCAAGAATATTCGTGCTGAAGATGAAAATGAAATCGAAAATGTAAAGCGCGTTTTTGAAACTATGGATGCGGTGATGAAAACACCTACCGCTGTTACAGGAGCGGTAATGCCTGATGCTTGTCCGGCCGGACCATTGGGGCAAATCCCAGTTGGGGGAGTGGTGGCGACTAAAAATGCTATTCACCCGGCAATGCACTCCGCGGATATCTGTTGTTCAGTAATGATGACTTCCTTTGGTTTTGTGGAGCCTAAAAAGGTGATGAACGCGGCTCATGCTGTCACCCATTTCGGTGGGGGTGGTCGGAAGGATCCTTTTGATTTGCCGGCTGAATTAGAAGATCGAATGAAGGGGAATTATTTCCTTAATACAGAAGCGAGTCTAAGTTTTGCCAGAAGCCATATGGGAACCCAAGGCGATGGGAATCACTTCTTATTTGTTGGGCAGTCGGAGAAAACTGGAGAAACGATAATGGTTACCCATCACGGAAGTAGAGGTTTAGGGGCGAACCTTTATAAAAATGGAATGCGTTTAGCAGATTCCTTTCGCAGGGAAATTTCACCCAATACCGCCAAAGGAAATGGATGGATCCCTTACGATAGTGAGGAGGGTAAATCCTATTGGGAGGCTTTGCAATTGGTGCGTGCCTGGACAAAAGCGAATCATACAAGTATTCACGATGCCACTTTAGCCCGCATAAAAGGTGAGGTGCAGGAGCGTTTTTGGAATGAGCATAATTTTGTTTTTAAAGATGAAGATTTGTTTTACCACGCCAAAGGAGCTACACCGCTAGATGATCGCTTTGTGCCCGATAGCTATCAACAATTGCGGCTAGTGCCCTTAAATATGAGTGAACCGGTATTAATTGTAAAAGGGGAAACTACTGCTTCTAATTTGGGCTTTGCTCCGCATGGCGCGGGTCGAAACATGAGTCGCTCCAAGCATAAGCGAAATATGGCGGGGCGTTCTATCGATTCTATTTTTGCGGAAGAAACTGCAGGCCTAGACGTGCGCTTCTTTTCTAATCAAATTGATATTTCTGAATTACCCTCTGCTTATAAAAACGCCGCGGCAGTTCGCCGACAAATGACGGAGTTTGGTTTAGGGGAAGTGGTGGATGAGATTATTCCCTACGGTTCCATTATGGCCGGAGATTGGCAATTTGATGCCCCTTGGCGGAAGAAGAAGCGTAATAGGAAATAGTTGAGCATAAGAATAAAACCGTCCTGATTTTTTCAGGACGGTTTTTATTGCATCAAATTTCACGCTTTCGAACGAAATGCCTTTGCTCCACCGAATCAAAATAGACCTTGCTTTCGCGGCAGTCGAATTTTAATTTTTGCTCTAATTCACCAAATAGCGGTATTCCCGAACCGAGCAGAACTGGAATGGTGGTAAGGATCATCTCATCAATTAAATCGGCGGCCAGAAAACTTTGTATGCATTTACCGCCATCGATATAAAGTTGCTGATAGCCTTGCTGATGAATGCCTGCTAATACCTCTTCCAGAGGGCCAGATACAATTTGAACTCTGTCTTGCAGTTGTTCTGGTACTGTTTTCAAATTATTACTGAGTACAAAAACTGGTTTTTCGTAAGGCCAGGGGATGTCAAAACCGAGGACCGTTTCAAAGGTATTTCGGCCCATTACCAGGGCATCACTGGCGGCCATAAATTGGGCATAGCCCATATCTTCGCCTTCGGCAGATGGGATATCGTGCAGCCAGTCTATTTTTCCATCTTGATCAGCAATGAATCCATCAATGCTGGTGGCTATAAAAACGCGGTTTTTAGGCTTCATGAGCTATATTGTCGGAGCTTGTATTTCTAATTACGAATTGTCTATTTTCAAAGATGAAATATTCTCTCCTAATAGCAGCAGTCCTTCTCAGCCTTTCGGCCTGGTCGCAAGATCTTGCCTTGGAAAGTCCAAATAAGCGCAAGGATCCAGACTGGTTTAAGTATAATGAATCTTATGGCTTTTTAAGCACGAGCTTGGCTATTGATGCACAGGGAAACATTTATACCGGTGGAACTTTCGAAAACGTCTTTGCTAGTCGCGATACTTTCTACGAAATGCCTCGCACCCCTTTCCGGAATACCTCTCCTAATTATCCATTTATCCAAAAACATAAGTCTAATGGCGATTTACAGTGGATGGCTTATGCCGAAGGTCAGGCGCGATTACACGATTTAGTGGTTAGCACCGATAGTGCCGTGTTTATAACGGGAGAAGTATGGAGCGATGATCTAGTTTTTGTTTCAAGTAATGGTCAGCGCGATAGCCTACCTAAAGCCCATAAACAGTATGAGCGTGGTTTGTACTTGGCTAGGTTTAATGCTCAGGGAATTTTTCAAGGAGCGGTGTTTTACAGCGATTTGCCGCATGCTAATGGTTCGGACTTGGCTATCGATTCGGAGGGGAGAATTTGGGTAGCAGGAAACTATATGTACCGACAAGAAAGTGAGCTTAAACGAAATTGGTTGCTCCTGCGGTTTAGTACTCAATTTGAGCGGGAATTTGTATTTGCAGGCGATTCTACTGGTCGTTCGGGGATAAGTGCGATTGCTCTAGATGGACGAGATCAAGTATATCTGGGAGGCTGGTTTTCGAGTCACTTGAATTTTTTTGACCAAAGCATAGATGTGGAGCATGGAACGCAAAAATCCTTTGTAGCAAAGTTAAATTCGGATGGGGAATTGCGCTGGTGTAATACCGCTATCACCGATCCGCATGAAATGCATTCCCAAGTGGTGATAAACGAGATTGAAGTCGATTTTTGGCATCGCATTTACCTAAGTGGCAGTACATTCTCGCGCTATTTTTTAGCCCAGTTGGAACGCGATGGCGAGCTTGATTGGATGAAGCGTTGCGAAGGGAGATCTTCCTATCCATTTGGGATGGAGTGGGCAGATAAAGACTTAATAGTCTATGGTCACGGTTATGGAAGCAGTTTTAAAAGTCGATCTACTGATGAGATGATTAGCTACCAAGCGGTGGCCAGTACCGATGGCTTTATTTTGGTAGAAGGTTGGCATGGGAAATTAAAAGAGGCGATTTTCCTAGGAGGTGAGGGCACGGATTATGTCACCGCCTTAAAATGCCATGAAGGCAAGATTTATGTTTTAGGTCATAATTTGGGCGGTAGGGAAACTCACTTGGGTAAGAAAGTGATTCCGGCTGGTCGACCAAAAATGTGGCTGGCCTCATGGAGTCTAGACCAGAATTAGTTCGTTAAAAGGGGAGCAAGAGTTTGATAATAACGATCGGCAATAAATTTTGCTCCCTGAGCATTGTAGTGCACTTCATCTGCTAAAAAAGCATCTTTAAAGCCAGTTTGCATATCTACAATTATAACTTGAGAACTGCTGTCACTCTGACTTTCGGCAAGATTTACGAGATCGGTTGATAGTTGATTCATATAAGTTTGTAAATCTCCATTCATAAGGTCGCTTCGGGCAGGAGCCATTTTTTCGATTAAGATTGTTACCGATGGGTTACGATTCTGAACCTTGTCAATTATGGCATTGATATTTTCCAGAGCCTCTTCATAAGGCAATCCTTCCAAGGCATCATTTCCTGCTGGTGAGCTAAAGAGGAGAAAGTCGGGAGCTCCCACTTGATTAAGCCAAAGATTTAGTTTTGAGCGAATTTCTCCTGAAGTCCAGCCACTGCGCCCTTCATGATCATTATCAAATACTTCGCTTAAATAGTTGGGGTAATCAGATTCATCATTTCTTGTTCCGATATAGTCAAAGGTCCAATCCCCAGCCACTAAATTTTTCCAAAGATCATATCGAAAGCTTTCGAAATCTGGTCGGTTACCCTCAACCCTGGAGGCACCCAAGCACATTATGGTGTTTAAAGAATTACTAGGGCCATTGGGGCCTTCGCTATCCCTGGAATCTTCTTTACAGGCAGTAAAAGTTAGGCAGCCAACGAGTAATAAACTGATAAATGGTTTCATATCTTGATGTTGTTTAAAAAATCAAGGGGGTGGAATGTATTCGGAGTTTAACGTAGGGAGCTATTTAAAGATTGCTTTCTAAGGTTTATGCCCCTTTCGCTTTTTAACTTCCCGCACCATTTTCCCAAATTGCTTATCCTTTCGTCGGCGTTCCACTTGCGTAGATTCGTAATGAGCCTTCTCCCTTTCCATTTTAAGAAAGTTCTGATAAGTATCTTCACTTAAATCTCCATTTTCTACCGCCGCTAGAACTGCACAACCGTTTTCCGAAAGGTGTTGACAGTCCTTGTATTTGCAGTCTTCCGATAAAGAGCTGATTTCCTCAAAGGTAAGGTCCATGCCTCTTTGATTATCAGTAATGCCGATTTCCCGCATACCGGGGTTATCGATAAAAATGCTGCCATTTTCCAAAACCTTCAATTCGCGGTGGGTGGTTACATGGCGACCCCTTTGGGTGCTTTCCGAAATATGGTCCGTTTTCATGGAACTAGATCCGGCGAGGCTATTCATCAAGCTTGACTTGCCAACGCCAGAAGAGCCTAGTAAACAATAGGTTTTACCCGCTTGAAGCAATAGGTTAAGGGCTTCCAAACCTCGGTTTTCGCTAAGGCTGATGCTGAGAAAGGCTTGATCTTTTAATCGACTTTTAATTTCAAAATGAAGCTCCTCAAGCGCCGATTCGCTAATAAGGTCAATTTTATTGAGAATGATAACTGCTTCAATGCCCCCGCTATTGCAGATGGTTAAATAGCGCTGAATTCGATTGATGCTAAAATCACGATCCACTGCCAGCACGATAAAAGCGACATCTACATTAGTGGCAATAATTTGCTGATCGCTTTTGGCACCAACTGCGCTTCTGGCGAGGAAATTCTGCCTTTCTAAAACTTGGTGAATTAAGGCCGGACCATCATCGTATTCGCTTATCGCTACCCAATCACCCACCGCTGGAAAATCAGCTCGGCTTTGCGCGCTATAGCGCAGATTGCCTAAAATCTCCGCTTCTAATTCTCTTTCACCATTATGCACTAAATAGCGTTCCCGATGTTCGGTAATAACTCGAGCGAGGCCAAGTCCATTTGGTACTTGAAGACTTAAATCGGCGCTTAGGCCCAGCTTATTCAGGTTCATGGCATTTTATTTAGGCGAGATGAGTTTTTCTAAGTCTACTTCCGTTTCTTCCGCCAAGGTGATTTTTAATCCTGGTGTACGCTCCATCTCACGCTTAATGGCAAATTGAGCCCCTTCGTTACGGGCCCAGCTACGGCGAGCAATACCGTTGTTTACGTCGAATAAAAGCATGTTTTCTAAACGTCGATCGGCTTCTGCACTACCATCGAGGAGCATACCGAATCCGCCATTCATTACTTCGCCCCAGCCTACGCCGCCACCATTGTGGATGCTTACCCAAGTAGCACCACGGAAGCTGTCGCCAATCACATTTTGAATGGCCATATCGGCGGTAAACTGCGAGCCATCGTAAATATTGGAAGTCTCGCGATAAGGTGAATCGGTACCACTTACATCATGGTGATCGCGACCTAAAACGACCGGTCCGATTTTTCCTTCTTTTATCGCTTTATTAAATGCTTGAGCGATTTTAATCCGACCTTCACTATCGGCATAGAGGATACGCGCCTGTGAGCCTACTACCATTTTGTTTTCACCGGCAGCTTTAATCCAGCGGATATTATCTTCCATTTGCTGGCGAATTTCGGTCGGTGCATTTTCCGCCATCTCACTTAAAACCTCCGAAGCTAATTGATCGGTAATCGCCAAGTCTTCGGCTTTACCGCTAGTACATACCCAGCGGAAGGGGCCAAATCCATAATCGAAACACATGGGCCCCATAATGTCTTGTACGTAACTGGGGTATTTAAACTCGCGACCAATGCTAGGATGTGGGTTCATGATATCTGCTCCAGCGCGACTAGCTTCTAGTAAAAAGGCATTGCCATAATCGAAGAAATAAGTTCCCTTTGCGGTATGTCGATTTACCGCATCGGCATGTTTACGCAAACTCTCCTGCACGAGATCGTGAAATTTATCGGGATCATTAGCCATCAAATCATTGGCTTCTTCAAAACCGAGTTGCACGGGGTAGTAACCACCCGCCCATGGATTGTGCAATGAAGTTTGATCCGAGCCAAGATCTACGTAGATGTCAGCTTTATCAAAGGCCTCCCAAACGTCAACAACATTTCCTTCGTAGGCGATGGAAACCGTTTCTTTATTGGCTTTAGCTTCTTTTACACGAATAACTAATTGGTCGATATTATCAATAAGCTCATCTACCCAACCTTGAACGTGACGTTTACGACTGGCAGCTGGATTTACCTCGGCGGTAACACTAATGCAACCGGCAATATTCCCAGCTTTTGGTTGAGCGCCGCTCATGCCCCCTAATCCGGCAGTAACGAATAGAGCGCCATCATTAGGCTTAGCCCCAACCTTACGCAGGCCATTTAAAACGGTAATGGTTGTTCCGTGTACAATGCCTTGTGGACCGATGTACATGTAAGAACCAGCAGTCATTTGTCCGTATTGAGAAACGCCTAAGGCATTAAAACGCTCCCAATCGTCGGGTTTTGAATAATTGGGGATTACCATTCCATTGGTTACCACTACGCGAGGTGCATCGGGGTGGGAAGGGAATAATCCCATCGGGTGACCACTATACATGTGCAGACTTTGGTTTTCATCCATTTCGGATAAATAAGCCATGGTAAGCAGGTATTGCGCCCAGTTTTGGAATACCGCGCCATTACCACCATAGGTGATTAACTCTTCTGGATGTTGGGCCACCGCGGGATCCAGATTGTTCTGAATCATTAGCATAATCGCTGCCGCTTGAGCAGTTTTTGCGGGGTATTCATCAATAGGGCGGGCCTTCATTTCGTAATCGGGACGAAAACGATACATATAAATCCGACCATAATCCTTTAGTTCCTGCGCAAATTCAGGAGCAAGATTTGCATGCCACTTTTTAGGAAAGTAGCGCAAGGCATTTTTTAAGGCCAGTACTTTTTCCTCTTCGCTAAGAATTTCTTTGCGTTTTGGGGCATGACTATAATTGGGGTTCAAGGGCTTTGCGGCTGGTAGTTCAGCGGGAATGCCAGCCTTAATGGCGGCTTGAAACTGGCTCATAGTATCGATCATTTCTTGCGTTTAAAAGTTCCGGTTGCCTTATCGTAACCGTAAGGACAATGCTTGCAACCACTCTGGCAACAATAACCTCTTTTTAGGTGATACTGTTTGGTGAAAACAATAAAACCTTCCTCTGAATAGTAATAGTCTCCCGGAGCGAGATTGGGCATTGTTTAAATTTTGGCAAAATTACAATCTCAAAGAGAGGCACTCCAAGTGAACAATGATTAATTTTGAGCTCCTTTGGACGCCGACGGGGGAAGGAAGCGCCAAAAGACTATGTTTATGAGAAGATTGCAATGGGCGGAGTACTCAAAAGTATTGCGCGAGAATACTTTGCATCAGAAAAAATTCGAATCGGCTAACGATCTGTTTCTATCTGAGTACCGTGGCTTTTTTGAAGAGCCCGACTTGGGTAGGATTGATGTGAGCTCTATCCGCGGCATCGGCCATTATACCATAAAGAAAACGCGCGCCCAATTATTGGACGATGTGGAGTTAGAAATGGAGTTAAATGAGCCGATTTTTACAGTAGGCTTTATTTATTCGGGCTCTTTTGTTTTTCACGATGGTAATTTAGAGGAAGGAGTGGCGGTTGAGGCGCCTTCGGTGGTAGTTTATCGCCAAAAGGAAAACTTGAGCTATCAGAGAATTAGCAGCGCTGCTCCCTACGAAACCTTGAATATTTCCTTTAATGATCAGGTTTTACAGCGTATCCTTCAAAAGTTCGAGGCGACCTCCGAAATTGTAAAACGCCTAGATGAGGAACCTATGATTGCTATTCGTCCGGAAGATGAATACCTAGGTGCTTTTTTCGATAAGCTAAATATTGTGCCTTTAGATCAAGATGTGCACAACCTTTTCTTGGCCGAGAGCCTAGTGCTTAAAATCCTCAACAAAACGATGATTTTATTAAATCACCCAGAGCTTGGTGTGAGGGATTCGCGGAAAGGTAGCCTGCAGCCTTCTGGTGCTTTGTTTGAGGTATTGGCCTGGATGCGCTTAAACTTGCACAAGCCGATAAGTTTAATCCGAGTTGCTAATGAGTTTAATGTGAGCTCACGCTGGTTGCAAAGGCGTTTTAAGGAAGAACTACAATCTAGCTTTAGCGATTACTTACGTGATATGCGCCTACAAAAGGCCTACGATTTATTGACTAACAACGAGCAAAAGCTGAGCGTACGCGATGTGTGCTTGGAGGTAGGCTATAGCAGTAGTCAGACCTTTTCGGCCAATTTTAAGAAACGCTTTAATGCTAGTCCAAAACAGGTAATGAGCGTTAATTATTGATGGGAATTGGAATCCATACTGGGCAAAGTAAAGAGGAGTTTTTACTAGAGAAAAATGGCGTTCAGGTATTTCTGAAAAGAGATGATTTGATTCACCAAGATATCAGCGGCAATAAATGGCGAAAATTAAAATACCACTTAGAAGATTTCTATCGAGGCGATTATCAGCAAATTCTAACTTTTGGTGGTGCTTTTAGCAATCATCTTGCGGCAACCGCTGCCTTGGGTAAGATCGCAGATATCCCCACCTACGCTTTGGTTAGAGGAGAAGAAGCTGGAGATAGTCCGACTTTAGATTTTTGCCGTAAACAAGGTATGGACTGGGAAGCCATCTCCCGCAAGGATTATGCTTTAAAGGAAGATCCAGAGTTTTTGGAAAGCCTACATCTTTTAAAACCAGGATTGTACATTATACCCGAAGGAGGTAAAGGAGCACCCGCCTTAAAAGGATGTGCCGAGATTGTTGATGAGCTGAATCAAAATTACGATGCCATTGCCTTGGCCGCGGGAACCGGTACTACCGCCGCCGGAATTATTAGTCATCCGCAATCGCCAAAAGTGTTGCTTTATTCAGCCTTAAAAGGAGGGAGCTTTTTAAGGGCGGCAATCGCCAAGTATATACATGAATATCAATTCACCTATAATTTAAAGCCTTTTCCAGCTTCACTTTTGGCGGATAAGCTGGATTTGCGCACCGACTATCATTTTGGAGGCTTTGCTAAAATAAATTCGGATTTAGTGGAGTTCATGAATAGGATTTATACTCAGTATCAGCTAAAGCTAGATCCAGTTTATACCGCCAAATTGTTGTTTGGATTGTTGAAAGATATTGAGGAGGGTCGGTTTGTAGCGGGCTCTCGCATTCTAGTTTTGCATAGTGGTGGTTTACAGGGTGTAGCCGGAATGAATCGCAGACTAGCCCGTAAATCTCAGCAATTAATAGCCTATGAATAAACGCATTTTCACCCTCCTGTTTTTAATTTCGGCTTTCGCCGGAAGGGCCCAAACCGTTACCGAACAATACATTGAAGAATGGTATTCGGTGGCCCAATCGGAAATGCTGGAACACGGCATTCCGGCCAGTATAACTCTAGCACAAGGAATATTAGAATCGGCTAGTGGCCAGAGTGAATTGGCGAAAAAATCCAATAACCACTTTGGAATTAAATGTCATCAAGATTGGGAAGGAGACAAGGTGTATTACGATGATGATACCGATAATGAGTGCTTTCGTAAATACGATCATGCTGAGGAAAGTTTTCACGATCATTCACAGTTTTTAAAAACGCGCAGTCGTTATGCCAAGCTTTTTGAATTGAAGCCAAACGATTACAAGGCCTGGGCAAAGGGATTGAAAAAGGCAGGCTATGCAACTAATCCGAAGTATGCCGATTTGCTAATTGATTTGATTGAGCGCCATAAACTGCATAAATATGATGTGCGTGGGGTTATTCGTCGCGATCCTACAAAACCCAAACCTGATCCAGATGAACTAGTGGTGCAGGAAAGTGCCAATAAGATAGACTTTGTAATAGCGCGCGAGGGCGACACCTTTGAGGCCTTGGCGGATTTATTTGATAAGCGAACCGAGGATATTTTGGAGTACAATGAACTGCGCTATGATGCTGAATTAAAGGCAGGGCAAATAGTGTATTTACAGCCTAAGAAGCGCAGGGCTTCTCGCGATCATCCATATTATACGGTTGTAGAAGGAGATGATATGTATACCATTTCTCAGCGCTTTGGAGTGAGACTGGAAAAACTCTATAAACGTAATGATATTCCAGCCGGCACTCAACCCAAGCCAGGTACTCGTTTAGAGTTGAGGTAATTGGAGAAGAATTACCTTTAAGTTTTTGTCTTATTTAATTGATCCTAGGCATGAACCCCAAAATCGACCTTTATTTATCAGATGGCTGTGGCCGTTGCGATTTATACCAAACAACAGAATGCAAGGTGCACTTGTGGCCAGAGGAATTAAAGGCTTTAAGAGCAATTTTATTGACCACCGATTTAAAGGAGGACTTAAAGTGGAGCATGCCCACCTATACTTTTCAGAACAAAAATGTTTTAATTTTAAGTGCCTTTAAAAACTACGCTTCGCTTAATTTCTTTAAGGGCTCTCTGCTTAAAGACCCTCAGCAATTATTGGAAAACGCTGGTCCAAATAGTCGCGAAGCAAAATTATTTAAGTTTTACGACACCAAGAAGATAGTGGAACAGGAAGGGGCAATACGCGATTTTATAAAGCAAGCTATAGAATTGGAAAAGTCGGGGGCCAAGGTGGAAAAAGTAAAGCAAGAGGATTTGGTTTTACCAGAAGTGCTTTTGGCGGCCTTTAAGGAAGATGCAGGATTAGAGGCCGCTTTTAGAGCCCTTACTCCCGGCAGACAACGTGGCTATGTCATCACCATCAGTGGTGCTAAACAGGCAAAAACTCGAGTGGCACGCATAGAAAAATGGAAGTCACATATTTTAATGGGCAAGGGGATTCACGATCGATAGTATGAAAATACGATTGCATTTTCTCCTTTTGTTTTTCGGAACTATTCTTCTGGGCCTGAGTTCACGTTGGGCACCTATTCGAGAAGTAATTGGCACTTGGCTTGGAGATGTTCTTTATGCGGTGATGATCTTCTTTTTATGGTCGGTACTTTTTCCCAAACAATCTTTAATTCGCCGGGCTCTATTTGCTTTACTGATTTGTTATGCGATTGAATTTCTTCAGCTTTACCAAGCCCAATGGATGCTTAATCTACGCGCTACCCGCTTAGGTAGTTTGGTTTTAGGTCATGGTTTTTTATGGAGTGATATTGCCTTGTACACCTTAGGAGTGTTAGTGGCAGTGGGAATTGGTCGACGGATTAAATAGAGTTTTGTTCACTTTTTTACCTTGTTCATGTTTCGTGAACAGGGTAATTTTGTCGGAGTTCGAAACAACATAAACTAAAACCGCAGCCTCCATTATGTACATTTTAGTTTTCGGATTGGGCATTTTCTTTCTCTTGTTACCCTTTTTACTGAACGAAAAAACAGCACGCTATCTATTGGCAGGTTACAATACAATGTCAGAAAAAGAACGTGAGGCTTTTGATCTAAAAGGATATTTGAAGCTTTTCCGAAAGTTTCATTTTTTCATGGGGCTAAGCTTTATAGTGCTCGGAGTGCTCTTGCTAGAGTTTGTGGGCGAGAATGCGCTGGGCATTTTTCTTGGGCTCTATCCGATTTTGGCTTACATCTGGTTTCTAATTAAAAGCCAACGCTTCCAAAATTCAGCAAGCAAAAGGAATAAATGGGCATTGGCCGTATTGCTGCTTACACTGCTTGGGGTGCTATTTCTATTTATTTACGGCTTTCGCGAGAATAAAATTGAGCTTATAGATGAGAAGCTGGTTATAAGCGGAATGTATGGGGTGGAACTTCCCTTGGACAAATTGGAGAAGATAGAATTACGGGAGGACTTACCTATTATTGATCGTCGCATGAATGGCTTTAACAGCGGAGCGGTAAAACGTGGGATTTTCCGGGAAGAGAGTGGCGCTAAGCTGCGTTTGTTAATTGGCGGCAAGCAAAAACAACTGATCTATATAAAACCTCAATCCGGATATCCCATTTACTATTCTGCAGCAGAGGCTCCCAATGATTCCATTTACAATATTCTCCAAAAGAATATTTGTAAAGATTAGTCTCCATATTATGAATACCTTCGGCTAATCGCATTCTTTCTTAGCTTATAAGTCTTGAATCAATCTTAGCCTGTGGACGAAATTACCAAAGCCTTATACCTTCTTATACTACCCCTAATTGCGGCCAATGTGCTGCATATGTTGGTAGTTAAGTTTGGTCTCCTACAAGCTTTTGCAAAGCCAATATGGACTTGGGCTTTTGGCGAAAATAAAACCTGGCGGGCTTTTGTGGTGCTACCTATCCTAAGTGCCCTTTTTGCTTGGCTGGTTAATTTTTTCTTTGGTCCTTTCGGTGTAGTACAGCGGGATTTACTGCTACTAGGATTCGGTCTTGGTATGGCTTACCTCCTTTTTGAATTACCCAATTCCTTCCTCAAAAGGCGCTTAGGGATTGCTTCTGGTGAGCGCTCTTCAAGCTATCCGGGCTGGCAACTTTTTTTTGATAAGTCAGATTCATTGATTGGGATTTTGATTTTTTACGGCTGGTTTTTCAGTCTCCCTTTGGTGCAATTAGCTCTGCTCTATCTTTTAAGCTTAGGGCTGCACTATACCTTTTCCTTTATATTATTCCACTTAAAAATCAAGAAATCTGTTTAATCCAAATCCATTGCTATGAATGACACCGCTACCCCAATGTCCATATTTAGACGCTGGAAAATATACTCGGACGAAATGTTTCCGGTATTAATTTACCTGCCTTACATCATAGCCTTGTACTTCTGCTTAAACTTCTCGGCCCAGGCTTTAGTTGGCTCTGATTTAGTGTTTGACTTTTACGGGCTTACTGGTATTGTTTCGGCCTTTTTTATGATGCTCTTAATGCGAACCTTTGACGATTTAAAGGATTTCGATTTGGATAAGCAAATTTTTCCCCATCGCTCTACTCCAAGAAAGCTGGTGTTAAAAGGTGATATCCAATTACTAATGGTTCTCTCCTTACTTGTTTTAGTGGCTATTAACCTTTGGCTAGCGCCCAAAACCTTGATGGTGTTTTTTGTGGTTTTGATATATCTCTTTGGAACTTTTCAATGGTTTTTCACCGAGAAGATTCATCGTGAAAAAGTATTTCTCACCATGGCAACCCACCAGCCAATTCCTTACATGATTAACTTCTACCTCATACACACCGGAATGGCAGCTGGCTTGGCGTATGAAGGTTTTACTTGGAACCAATTTATTTTAGTCTTAATTTTTTCTCTTCCTGTGACTTCTTGGGAGGTATCACGAAAAATTCGCTCGGCTGATATGGAAACAGACTATGAAACTTTTTCCATGATTTTCGGAGCGAAAAGGGCTTGCCTTATCGCATTCAGTCCGCTGATTTTGGCTGGAGGGCTTAGCTTTTATATTGCTAAGGTTATGGACTTAGGAATAAGCTATTACCCTATTACAGCACTAATTATGCTGTATGGTTTTTGGGTTTATCTCCGCTTTTATTTTAAGCCAATTAACAAGAATAACATCTTAAAGAATGGGGCGATGATTTTTACCACCCTTTTATTTCTTAACCTTTTGATTCACATCATACTTCAAAGTGAACTTATTTTGGCATTGTGATGCAGCAATTAATTGGCCCGGATTACAAGCTGGCGGAATGTGATGTAAAGAGCATAGGGGCCAAGGCCTTAAACTTGGTGAAGATGAAAGAGGCTGGTCTAAGGGTGCCTCCTTTCTTTTCACTATCATCTCAGTTGGTCAAAACCATACTGCAACCATTAGCGACAGACTTGCAAAATTGGAATCTCGCTCTTCAACAAGAGGATGATGCAAATGTCCAGAAGGCTTCATTAAACCTTCAAAACGGGATTAATAAGCTGGAGCTTGATCAAGGTCTAATGCTGGAAATTCAGACTTTGGTGCGCCAGCACTTTGCATCAGGAGCCTTTTTGGCTGTGCGGTCATCTGGCAGCTTAGAAGATTTAAATGAAGCTT
>CATMQD010000019.1 GCA_950073045.1 uncultured Flavobacteriales bacterium
GATTGGCGTTTTCATTGGTTTGGTTATGTTTAATTATCTGTATTATTACCGCTCAGGTTTGTATGTTGAAATAGTTGAAAGTCAAATTGATTTGAGAAATAATATCAATTTATCGCGGTTGATTACGTTAATAGTTTCACTTATTATAGTTTCATGGATGTTTTGGGGGCCGCTTTATGGAAAATACATATTAGAATCTTGTAATTGAAAAAATATTATTTTACAAGACTAGGGGGATATTCTGAATTATCAGTATTGAACTTGCTGAATATAAATGGGTGTTTAAGTGATTCCCATTTCAATCCCAAGGTTTTTTAAAGGCTCTGAATCCCCCACAGTTTATGTAAATTCGTATTATATCGCGAATCACTATCGTGAGCAGGTATTAGCGAGTAAGCATTATTATATGGGTTCCCAACGTATTGCCAGTTCCTTAATAAACCGCCCATACCACCCACCGGGTTGGGGCGAGCCAGCTCCAGGGGAAGAGCCTGGGGAAGGCGAAGATGGCTATACTAATCCCCCTCTAGAAGATGGTTATTCGGAGCTTAGCGATGGCGTAATTGTGGATATGCAAGCCACCCTACGGGAACTATTTGATAATCCCGATTTAGAGATGAACCAAGAAAGCTTCCACTTACAAAGCTTGGGAGAAGCCATAGAATTTAATTGCAGTCCGGGCTCCGGTGCGGAGTATGAAGGCGGAGAAGGTGGAGAAGGCGGCCCCGGTGAGAGCGAGTATATAGACCCACTCTGCGCTTGCGAGCAAAGCCTATACTGGGCCAACGCGGCTGGCTACGATTGCCAAACATTAAACGTAATCTACTTTTACCACCCCGATTATTTAGGCAGCGTAGAGTATGTTACGGATATGAGAGGAGAGCCTTACCAATTTTTCCTCAACACTCCTTGGGGCGAAAATGTGGAAAACCAGTTCGCAAGGAATTACACTGCCTTTAGCAGTCGCTTTAGGTTTAATGAGGGCCGAACGTTTAAAAATAGGCCAGTGGCCTATTTTAGTGAAGGAGCCAGGCTGCCGCGCGGGCGGGGGAATTTCTATTATGGGGCGAGGTATGTAGTTTACCCCGAGTGGAGTCTCGGGGATCCAAAGATTAGTGTGTGGTTGAGTGTGGATCCCTTGACGCATGAGTTCCCGGGGTGGAGCCCTTATAACTTTACGATGAATAGTCCGCTGAATTTGGTGGATCCGGATGGGATGGCGCCTGGAGGGCCAGAGGGCGAACCGGAATCGCAGTGGTACCCTTTTATGCTTTTACCTGAGGCTTCAAATAATGACGACTTCATTGGTCCAAAGCCTGAGTCTAATGAAGGAGGTAATAATCTAGAGAATTCAAATTTAGTGACAATTAATTTTCAACTTTATCTCGACCGGCTTAAATATGATAACGAACTGATGCTAAACTCGACTAAGCAGCTAGAGCAGGGTGTGAACGACGCTCAAGGGGTTCTTGGTATATCTATGTTAAGCTTAATTCAATATCGAAAATCTTTACCTCTATCAGAGAAAATAGGAACTTTCAGCAGGTTTAGAAGCTATTATGGGCCATTGAGTGTTGGAGCAAAATGGGCTGGTAGGGGAGGCGCAGCATTGAGTGTGCTGTCGCTTGGGAACGACTTTAACTCCACCATTAATGGGGATATAAGTGTCGGCAGGTTTACCTACCGAGCAACTGGTTTTGGAGCAGGTTTTGCTACTGGCTTTTATGTAGGTGGGCCCCAAGGTGCTGTACTTGGATTAGCGGTTGGATCAATATTTAACATGGGAGAACATGTCTATGACAATGTTATCTCCCCCGGTTACGATAATTTGATTTACGAAATAGGAACATTAGAGAGATCCTTAAATTCAGGGCAATGGTACCCAAGATTCTAAAAGTAACGCGTAAAAGGCAGCTTCAATCAGTTCAATCTTATTTTATAGGTTGTGTATTTGCTCTCCTGCTTTTGTTCATCTTTGGCTTTATGCTCGGTAATATAATAGTATTTAGTCTTTGGTTATTTTTGGATGGGGTACTAGTCTTAATGATCCACTACCATTACCTTATACTCAACAAGGAAATTCAGGTGGAGGTATCTAATCAATATATTGAGCTTAAGTGCAAAGGGAATGTGATTCGCTTGCACCCTGATGATATCAAGCACCTAACATTTTACTTAACACCATCCAGAAAGAAAGGGTCTAAAATGGAATTCCTGGGAATAGAATCCTATTATTATGCTCGGATAGTTACCACACAAAATGAAAGCTATATTCTTACAAGTTTGCTAAGTGAAAATTTAAGATTCGTTTTGTCCTCTACCTCCTTTCGATCGAAGATTACAGAGGAGAAAGTGCTAATGGCTTTTAGAAGAAGTCATTTTGCTAGTAATAATTAGGTCTTAGGATGTGTCGATGCAAGGGGTTTACAAGTTGAAGCAGCTTTAGACATCGTGATGCTAGGCGCTATATAGGTGCTGATCGTTTAAGCTATATGATTTTTAAGACTTTAGGTAGTTCCTTAATAGGGATTTTTGATGGCGACTTTGCAATTACGGTTAAATCTAGTTCTTTAGAGCGAAACCGTAATAAACGAGGTGTATACATTGGGTCATGTCCATATACCTCCGCAAATTAAGGAGTACTTTGGGAGGTGCGGTTTAATGGCGAAGGGTATTGAAAAAGTGGAGGAGGGTATTTCGAGGGCAGCTATTGAAGCAGTAAAAATCGTAAATTTGTACCAAGTTGGTACACGTATAAAAATAAAGCTATGTTAGTGATAAGCAGCCGAGAGTTTAGGCAAAACCAGAAAGAATACTTTGATAAGGTAGATAATGGTGAACATATCATCGTACAACGGGGAAAGGATAAGGCCTACGCTTTGACCCCTGTAAGTGAGAACGACTTATACTTTAATGCTGAAATGGTAAAACGGATAAAGCAAAGTCTCCAGGAGATTGAACATGGAGATTACAAGGAGATAAGTGGTTCAAAAGAAATAAGTGACTTGTTGGGTTTATGACTTATACCTTACGTTTTTCCAAAACCGCTTTGGAAGATATAGCTAGGCATAAGAAATCAGGCGACAAGGCAACAGTCAAAAAGATTGAGAAGCTACTCAATGAACTAATGGAACATCCCACTTCAGGGACTGGACAGCCTGAAAAACTCAAGCATGACTTGGCGGGTCTGTACCCGCGGAGGATCGACCAAAAGCATCGCTTAGTTTATTCAATCGATGAGCAAATTGTTACGGTGCAAGTTTTAAGCGCTTGGGCCCACTATGGGGATAAATAATTAAAGGCGATCTTTAAATGCAGTATACTTCAGCAGACTTAAGGCTAAAAAGAGACTTTACACTATAACAGTCCTGTTTAATCTTCTGTATTTCTTTATCCGCCAACTTAAGTCCCATACCGCTTCTTAAGCTCCTCCAAAATTTCATGGAGCCCCTCGGTGCGAATCACAAATAGGGTTTCTAACATGGCCCCCAAGCGACCCTTTGGCCAACCCTGAGCATAAAACCATTCCAGGTAATAAGTGGGTAAATCACATAGCTTCCGACCGGCATATTTGCCAAAGGGCATTTCCTGCTCTGCTGTACAATGTCAATCAAAGTTTTTTGGATTATTCTCCTTTGACGGTTTATAGAAGACTTTACCGGTGAATTGTAAAATACTGGTTTTTAGGGTAAGCTTGGATATTTGGTTTTCCTGTGCACTATATTAAATTGTTGTCACAAATGACTATGGGTATAAAAAAGCTAATTAAATTGCGTTTATGGATATGCAAGCAGAAAAATTAGGATTAATTCAGTGGCTGGCCCAGCTAACCGATGAAAAAATGATAGCCAAGATTAAGACCTTGCGTAATGAGAGTCCTGATTGGTGGGACACCATAAAGGCTGAGGAAAAGGAAGAAATCGAGGAGGGCATTTCACAAGCAAATCGAGGAGAAATTAAACCCCATTCAGTTATCCGTAAGAAGTACGAGATGTATTATAGCTAGCTCGCTGTACTGTTTGCTTTTGCCTTCCTCCCTTTAATTACCTTTATCCGCCAACCTAAGCCCCATGCCGCTTCTTAAGCTCCTCTAAAATATCGTGGAGCCCCTCGGTGCGTATCACAAATAGGGTTTCTAACATGGCCCCCAAGCGACCCTTTGGCCAACCCTGAGCATAAAACCATTCCAGGTAATAGGTAGGTAAATCACACAACTTCCGACCGGCATATTTGCCAAAGGGCATTTCCTGCCGCACAATGTCAATCAGAATCTTTTTATCGCCTAAAGGATTTTGCACTTATTCTATCGTATAAATTACCGGACGCCGGCGCTCTTCGGCTTTTCCCGATTCATCAAAATACTGCCAATACTCATAAGAAGTATCGGGCTTATAAATAGAAATATAGCGCTTTAGAAGACGCTCCTTACGATCGAAATAAAGCGTGGCACTACTGTCGTAGAGATAGTTGGTGCTATTTGCTACATGATTGCTATTTACCAAATATAATCGACCCTTTTTATCAAAGGCGCTATCTACCTTCCAGCCATCTAAACAATAGCAGGCCGACATGTGCCGCCAATTGCTCTTCTTAATGTAATACTCCGTTCTTTGGCAGTGGCCATGATTAGCGCTTTTTAAGGAATCGGTCACCGAATAAAATTCACCCGGTTGGGGATTGTAAAAAGGAGTTTCATAATGACTGCGATGATATTCCCAAGAGCAGGCCGTGGCGCAAATACCAATGATAAACAGTCCAAGCAATTGTTTAGCAGCCATAGCTGAAAAGGATTAAAATGAAATATTCTTTTTCCAGCAGACCATCATCATATTGCTCCACCCGCATTAAGGCTTTTTGGATATAGTAAGCAGCGGGTTTTCCTAAAAAAATGGCCTCCGCTTGTGTACCCCCCATCTCCCCATCTATATCTACAAAAGTATCGCGCAAAGCCAAGGCCTTATAAAGTGCTTCTGGGGGCTCTTCATTATGTCCGCGATTCAACATCGGAAAACGGAAGTTGCCTCCCTCTAGTGGTATATACTCAAATTCAGACCAAGCTTGCCATTTTTGTTGGCTTTTGCGCCACTCCTCCCAAGGGATTCGCTCAGGATCGTAATTAGTAAAGGGGTATATCTGCTCTAAGCTTTCGTGAATGCTCATAAAGCTCTTCACCGTTTTTCCACTATCGGCCTCGAGCCAAAAGCGACGTTGATAAAGATACTGCGCGGGCATTTCTTCAATAATTAAGGTATCGCCATTTTTATGGAGCCTAAATTGTCCATCTAGCTTAAACTGGAAATCGGGGAAAAGTAGGGTGCTTTGCTCAATGCTATCCGAATATTCGGGGAGACCCTTAAAAGGTTTTAAGGTATCTGGCGGAGCAATACTAGTTTCTACAGACTCGGCTAAACTAACTTTTTGAGGCGCTGCACTAGTTTGAGACTGCACGCTCTCTTGACAGGCAAAAGGGAAGATTAACAAAAAGAGAAATGCCTTTTTCATTCCCTAAAGATCGCAAATCGACCTTAATGACCATAAAGTCGGAGCATATCTTTAAGATCATTTAATGTATTGGCCTCAGAAGCTTTTTTATCCTGGCGCCAGCGTTTCATCCGCGGAAAGCGTAAAGCCAAACCGCTTTTATGGCGCTTACTTTCCTGGATACCTTCAAAAGCAATTTCGAATACCAGCTCGGGTTTTACACTGCGCACCGGACCAAAACGCTCTAGGGTATTCTTCTTTATAAACTGATCAACCTGCCGAAATTCCGCATCGCTCAAGCCAGAATAGGCTTTAGTAAAGGGCACTAATTCATCTCCCTGCCAAAGGTCAAAAGTATAGTCGGTATACAGATTACTGCGCCGGCCATGACCGCGCATTCCATATATTAAAACCGCATCAATGCTTAAGGGATCAAGCTTCCACTTCCACCAATCTCCCTTTTTTCTCCCGTGTTGATAAGGACTGTCTTTCCTTTTCAGCATCAAACCTTCGCAACGATAACGCCTAGCCTTACTGCGCAGCTGGGCTAATTCCTCCCAATTTTTAGCTTCTAGAGTGGGGCTTAATTGCAAAGGGCTATCCCCTAGGTTTTGGTCTTTAAATAAGGCCTCTAAAATTTTCCGCCTTTCGGCGAGAGGGCGTTCCCGTAAATCTTCACCTTGCCATTCCAAAATGTCATAAGCTCTAAGAATAGCTGGATGTTCTCGAAGCATTTTAGCCCCCACCTTTTTTCTACCGATGCGGGTTTGCAAATGCTGAAAGGGCTCAACTTGCCCTTCTTTAAAGGTGAGTACCTCGCCATCGAGCACGGTGCCATTGGGAATTCGACCAAGGAGATTTTTAAACTCGGGGAACTTCTCGCTAATCAGCTCCTCTCCACGACTCCATAAAAAGTACTGATCGCCTCTAAATATCAATTGTCCGCGAATGCCATCCCATTTCCATTCGGCTTGCCAATTTTCTGGGGCCCCTAATTCGCTAACTTCTTCTTCTAGGGCATAAGCCAAGTAAAAGGGATAGGGTTTGCTGTAATCGTCATTGGCCTTTTCGGCCAGAAAGAGTTCCTCGAAGCTATGATCTTGAGCCTCCCAATTTCCCATTAAGCGGTGGGCAATTTCGCTTTCCTCTTTTTGAGTATACTGCGCAAGGGCCCTGGCGCTAAGCTTTTGCGATAGGCCTAATCGGAAGCCGCCCATCAACATCTTGTTAAATACAAAACGCTCCCATTCATCCAAATGATTCCAGGCACTGAGGATAAAGCTCTTTTTGTCGGCAAGCTCCAAATCTCGGCAAGCCAATATTTGCTCCATCCAATCGCTGAGGCTTTGCTCATTTTTCCCTTCATTAGGAGGCAAGACCTTAGCAATGGTTTCGGCAAGGTCGCCTACAATATGATAGGTTTCCTCAAAGAGCCATTCGGGTAAATTACTGAGCTCGCGCGCCCACAGGCGTAAATCGCTATTGCGGATAATTCGCTTGGGGCGTTTACCGCTTAAGAGGGCGATGGCCCACAGTTTATCCTTATCATCGGCCTGCTCTAGGAAATGCACCAACGCCGCAGTTTTTACCGTGGTTTTGGTGCTTTGGTCTAAGGCCAGAAAAAGTTCAGTAAACAGCCGCATATCCTAAAAAAAGGAATCCAGCCGAAAAATGTTTAGTAGGCGCGTTCGCGTTTACCCTCGTAAAAGTTTAAGAAGGCTTTATTCACAACTCGCATTCCTCCTGGTGTAGGGAAGTTACCTGTAAAGTACCAGTCGCCGGTATGGTCCGGTGCAGCGGCATGTAGGTCTTCAATACTCTGGAACAGAATTTTAACCTCGGCCTTCATGCCCACTGGGGTAAGCATTTCGGCAATTTTATCGGAAATCTCCTGCGGGCTAAAAGGATCGTAAATCTGCTTCACGAAGTTTTTAACCTCCGCATCGGGCAAATCCTTTTGCGCTTGGCATTTTTGGTAGGTATCTTCAATTACTGACTCTAAACCTCTTTCTTTTAAAAGCGCAATTGCCGCTCGGAAAGCCGCAAAGTCTTCTAATAAAGACATATTAATACCGTAACAATCGGGATAACGAATTTGGGGAGCTGAGCTTACCACCACAATCTTTTTCGGATTAAGGCGATCGAGGATACTCAGAATACTTTGCTTTAGGGTGGTGCCACGCACAATGCTATCGTCAATTACCACCAGGGTATCTTCATCACTTACCGTTTCGTAGGTAATGTCGTACACGTGGCTAACCAATTCATCACGACTATTATCCTGGGTAATAAAGGTGCGCATTTTCACATCCTTCCATAGCGATTTTTCAATCCGCGGGCGGTAGGATAAAAGCTGACTCAATTTTTCAGAATCGAGGGTACCTTCAAATTTGAGGATCTTATCGCGCTTCACATCATTTAAATACTCCTCCATGCCCTTCATCATACCATAGAAGCTAATTTCGGCGGTATTTGGGATAAAGGAGAATACGGTGTGGCGCAGGTCTTTATCTACTTCTTCTAAAATGGCGGGGCATACTCTTCGGCCTAATTCAATCCGCTCACGGTAGATGTCGGCATCATTACCTCTAGAGAAATAAATCCGCTCGAAAGAGCAGGCGGCACGCTTACCCGGTTTACGGATTTCCTCCATATGGGTATCGCCCGATTTTTTAATCACTAAGGCATGACCAGAGTCAATTTCTTTAATCTCCTCAAAAGGAACATTAAAGGCGGTTTGAATAACGGGACGCTCACTGGCTACTACGCATACTTCATCATCATCGTAATAAAAGGCCGGACGAATACCATTAGGATCGCGTAATACAAAAGCATCGCCATGTCCAAATAATCCCGCCATGGCATATCCTCCATCCCAACGCTTGGCGCTCTTGCGGAGAATTTTAGGGATATCTAGTTCCTCAGCAATACGAGGGCTAATGTCGGATTTGCTTAATCCCGCCTTTTTATACTTGCGGTAAAGCTTTTCATTTTGCTCATCTAAGAAATGGCCGATTTTCTCCAGTATGGTAACTGTATCTGCTTTTTCCTTAGGATGCTGACCAAGCTGTACCAAATTATCGAAGAGCTCATCAACATTGGTCATATTAAAGTTACCCGCTAAAATCAGATTTCGGGTTAACCAATTATTCTGGCGCAAGAAAGGGTGAATGCTTTCGATGCTATTTCCACCATAAGTACCGTAGCGAAGGTGGCCCAGATAGAGCTCCCCCATAAAAGGAACATTCTCCTTTAGCCAATCGGCATCGTGAATTTTAGAATCGTCGCCTTCTAATCCATCATAAACTCTTTGGTTAATGCGCTCAAAGAGATCTTGGATTGGGGTTTTATCATTGGAGCGATAACGACTAATGTAACGCTTGCCCGGAGGCATATCCAATTTAATATTTGCTAAGCCGGCGCCATCTTGTCCACGGTTGTGCTGCTTTTCCATCAGCACGTACATTTTATTTATGCCGTAGAGGGCAGAACCGTATTTCTCGTGGAAATAGGATAGGGGTTTTTTGAGTCGAACCAGCGCTATGCCGCATTCGTGAGTTAATGCATCGCTCATTACGGGTCTTTAAAGAGGCTGCAAATTTAGCCCTTTTCAGAGACCCGCAATTTGTCTTTATCAGTACTACCGATATCAAATCTGCTTTTATCGATATTTAGCCACTCTAAGGTTGAGTTTGCAAAGATGTCTTCCACCACATTTTGCTCTAAATTCATCTCTTCGATAAAGGCGCCGATTTCTAAATCGCCCAAGGGAAAAGGATAATCGCTACCCAGCATTACTCGTTTAGAGCCTTGCATGCTTAGGATATACTCCAATAATTTAGGATCGTGGGTAATGCTGTCTACCCAAAAGTCGCCTACATATTGACGAGGATTCACATTATTATGGATGGCCACTAAATCAGGGCGACAATTATAACCATGCTCAATACGGCCCAGGGTAGGTAAGAATGAACCACCGGCATGAGAGAAGCACACTCTTAATTGGGGTAGACGTTCTAAAACCCCACCAAAAATTAAGGAGCAAGCTGCGCGAGAAGTTTCGGCCGGCATTCCTACTAACCAAGGAAGCCAGTATTTACGCATCGATTCCATGCCCATCATATTCCAGGGGTGAATCATTATCGCCATATCTAATTCTTGGGCCGCCTCGAAAATGGGGAAGAATTCTGGCTCGCTCAGGTTTTTATCGTTGATATTGGAGCCTATTTGCACGCCCAATAAACCAATCTCCTTGCAGCGTTCTAATTCTTTAATGGCTAAGTCTGCATCTTGCATAGGCAGCGTTCCTAGGCCAAGGTAGTTTTGGGGGTGGTTAGCCGATAGCTCCGCGAGGTCATCATTTAGAAATTCGCTTAAAGACTTGGTGTCTTGTGCTTTGGCCCAGTACGAAAACATAACTGGGATGGTGCAAACTACCTGCACTTGCGTATTAAATTGATCGTAGTCCTTAATGCGCGTTTCCGGGTCCCAGCAATTGGGTTGAATACGACGGAAGAACTTATCGCCCTGCATCATATTGGCAGATCCGTCTTGGTTATGCATTAAGTAGATAAAATCTCCATACCCGAATTTATCTGCAAAGTTGGGCAGCTTCTCGGGGAGAATGTGGGTGTGCATGTCAATTTTCAGCATGCCCCAAATTTAAAAATTCAAGCTTGATGGGCCTGAGGAAATTTCTACTGAGATATTTCTCTAAACATGTTGATAACTTAATAGAGAATTAGTTACATTTGCAGCCCTTTTTTAAGGGGACATAAATTAGTCAATTCCAAAGTTTTAGACACTTGGCACCACAAGCGAAAATTTTTTCCACCCGCGGATCTCAGGAAATTGCTGAAAGAATGGCGCAAGCCTACGGCATGGACATGGGAAAAGTGGAGATCAACGAATTCAGCGACGGAGAGTTTCAGCCATCTTTCGAAGAGAGTATTCGAGGCGGCCGTGTCTTTCTGGTAGGTTCTACCATGCAGCCTACTACCAATTTAATGGAATTGCTTTTAATGATCGACGCTGCAAAGCGTGCTTCCGCGAAGCATATCACGGTAGTAATGCCTTATTTCGGTTGGGCTCGTCAGGATCGCAAGGATAAGCCACGCGTTCCCATCGGTGCGAAGTTAGTTGCCAATTTGCTTACTGCAGCGGGTGCTACTCGTATCATGACTATGGACTTGCATGCCGATCAGATTCAAGGATTTTTCGAAGTGCCGGTAGATCACGTATTTGCCTCTAGCATTTTCGTTCCTCATATTAAAGCTCAAAACCTGGCCGATCTTACCATTGCATCGCCAGATATGGGCGGCTCTAAGCGCGCTAACAACTATGCTAAGTGGCTAGAGAGCGAAGTAGTAATTTGCTACAAACAGCGCAAAAAGGCCAATGTTATTGATAAAATGACCGTGATTGGTGATGTTACTGATCGCAATGTTGTTTTAATTGATGATATGGTGGATACTGCCGGAACCTTAACTAAAGCAGCAGACATGTTGTTGGAGAAAGGGGCCAAAAGCGTACAGGCTTACTGTACTCATGGGGTGCTATCTGGCAAGGCCATTGAAAGAATCGAAAACTCCAGACTAGACCGTTTGGTGGTTACCGATACTATTCCACAAAAGCATAACAGCGATAAGATTTTGGTTCTGCCTATCGCTGACTTATTTGCTGATGTAATGAAAAAGGTACATCATCATGAATCAATCAGTTCACATTTTTTAGAAAATTAAATTCCCAGATACAATGAGATCAATTAGCATCGAGGGTAAATCAAGAGAAGAGCTCGGTACCAAAAGTGCCAAGTTATTGCGTCGCGAAGGAATGGTTCCTTGTGTGATTTATGGAGCAGGAGAAAACATTCACTTCTACACCGATAGCCGCAACTTCAAAGACTTGCTTTATACTGCCGAAGCATTGCTTTGTGTGATCAATATTGATGGCAAAGAATACAAAACTGTTGTTCGCGACAGTCAGTTCCACCCAGTAAGCAGCGAAGTGGAGCACGTTGATTTCTTCCAAATTACCGACGGTAAGCCATTCGAAGCAAACGTGCCGATCAACCTAGTAGGTAATGCACGTGGTGTGCGTAATGGTGGTAAATTAAAAGCTACCCTTCGTAAGGTTAAAGTATTGGGTACCGAAGAAAATATGCCTGGTGTAATCGACTTAAACGTTGAGAACTTGCGTATCGGTCAAACCATGCGCGTAAGCGACATCAATGCTGAAGGTTTTGAAGTAATTGGTGATCCAGGTCGTACCGTAGTGGCCATCAAAACTTCTCGTAATGCGGTGGACGACACTGATGATAGCGAGGAAGCTGAAGGCGAAGAAGCAGCTGCTGAAGAGTCTGCAGAAGCATAAAGCTTTACACGGTGACTAAGTACCTCATAGCCGGATTAGGAAATATTGGGCCAGAGTACGAAGGAACCCGTCATAATATAGGATTTGATGTGCTGGACCGGCTATTAGCTGGCTCCGGCACTTCTTTTTCCACCGAGCGCTATGCCAGTCGCGCAGAGCTAAAGCTGAAGAATAAACAGCTCATCCTAATTAAGCCCACCACTTTTATGAATCTAAGTGGTAAGGCGGTTAATTACTGGCTACAACAAGAAAAGGTTTCCCTTAATCAACTATTAGTGGTGGTCGACGATTTGGCCTTGCCGGAAGGAAGCCTGCGCTTGAAACTAAAGGGTAGCGATGGCGGACAGAATGGATTGAAGAATATCAATCAGGTTTTAGGTCGCCAAGATTATGCCCGCCTACGTTTTGGTATTGGCAGCGATTTCCCCCGTGGAAAGCAAGTAGATTATGTTTTGGGCCGTTGGAGCCCCTCGCAATGGGATGTGGTAGATCCTAAAATCGATAAAGCCGCCGAAGCCATTAAGAGCTTTGTACTAGCGGGTCCACAGATTACCATGAATCAGTTTAACGGATAGATTAATAGTCTTTAGCCCCCCCCTAGTATTGGCTTAATGTGCTGCTTTAGACCATCATTTCGGAGCAAGCCTAAAGCACCAAAATTAAAAGTACGGCGGCGAAAGGTGCATTAATCCTTATGGAGTAGGTAATTAGCTTTTTTTAAACACTGGACCTTCCCATTTTACGATTCCATTTAAGCTGAACAGCCTATAGTAGAATTCAATTCGATCTCCCATAATGGTAAACTCTATATTTTCCAATCGGGTGCTATCGCGGTCCGGATTGCGGCCAATATCAACCACGCCACTATTGTGCACGGGTACCTCTTTAATCAAATGTGGATCTTCGTCATCAGCTTGTACCTGAAGGTCTAAAGTGTAAGGAGAGGCTCCTTCGGAAACTACAATTCGCAGGTCTACATACGACTTATCAGTGTAAGGGGAACTAAATAAATTTATCTCTTGATAGGCTCTTCCTTCATAGGTTCCAACCCATTTAGTGAGATAGGTAACATTGGTTTCGTCTTTCTCGCAAGAAATAAGAGCAAAGCAAAGCAACAGAGCGGTTATAAGTTTAGCGCGCATGGGATTAATTTTGGAGCGCCAAGATAATTATTTATAGGGAAGGACTTCCAATACATGCCTCAATGCCTCTAAACGAGCTTTCGTTTTCTGATCGGCTTCAATAACTTTCCAAGGAGCATTTTCAGTATTCGACACTTCAAACATACGTTCCTTATAGCGCGTATATTCATCCCATAAACCTTGGGCCGCTTCATCTACGGGAGTCATTTTCCAACGTTTTAATGGACTGGATTTTATATCGGCAAAGCGACGAGCTTGTTCCTCTTTGCTAATGGAAAAGTAAAACTTGATTAAATAGGTTTCGGAACTCTGAATCATGCGCTCAAAGTCATTTACTTGAGAGATAAAGGTTTCATACTCTTCCTCAGTGCAAAATTTATTTACCGGCTCTACAATAGCGCGATTATACCAAGAACGGTCGAAGAATACCATTTCCCCGGGCTTAGGTAAATGATTTACATAACGCTGAAAATACCATTGTCCGGCCTCCTCTTCGGTAGGCTTTGGTAAAGCATGAATGCGATAGTGACGAGGGTTGATATGCGCTGTAATCCGCCGAATGGCACCACCCTTACCTGCAGCATCGCGACCTTCGAAAAGAATTACCACCTTTTTACCTTCATTAATTACCCACTCCTGCAGCTTAATCAATTCCGCTTGTAAATCCCTTAACTGTTCCTCGTAAGCGGCCAAACGCAGCGCTTTGGCAACATCAGTTTTTTTATCAGCAAAAAGATACTTTAAGCCTAAAGGGGAGTTCAAAAGTTCCAGCTCTGCATCGCTGAGGTTTTTAATAATATTCTGGCTCATCTTAAATGTCGATTTGTTCTATATGTCGGTAATAACGGGCCACTACATTAGGGTCGGGTAAAATGCTGGTTTTAGATTTACTGCGACCATCCTGATAAGGGAATTTAGAAAGTACATAACGGATGCTCTCTAATCGGGCCTCCCGCTTATTATTGGTTTTCACGATAATCCAGGGACTAAAAGTAGTGTGGGTTTTAGAGAACATCTGCTCCTTATAGTGAGTGTAGCTATTCCATAACTCTTGTCCCTTCATATCCACTGGCGAGAATTTCCACTTTTTTAAAGGATTCTTCATCCGCGATTTAAAGCGCTTCTTTTGCTCGTCTTTAGAAATCGAAAACCAAAATTTAATGAGGATCACCCCATCTTCATACAACATGTGCTCGAAGCCTGGGACTTGTACCATAAAACGATCGTATTCCGCAGTGCTGCAAAAACCCATTACCGGCTCAACCACCGCTCGGTTATACCAAGATCGATCGAAGAATACAATTTCGCCCGGATTAGGTAATTCTTTAATATAACGACGGAAATACCACTGCCCTTTCTCCACTTCAGTGGGCTTGCTTAAGGCCACCACCCGCATAGAGCGAGGATTTAAATGCTCGGTAAATCGCTTTATAGAACCTCCTTTACCAGCAGCATCTCTACCTTCGAATAGCACAGCCACCCGAAGTTTCTTTTTGGCCACCCACCTTTGCAGGTTTACCAATTCGGTTTGCAATAGCTTAAGCTCTTCCTCATAACGCTGATTACGAATAACCTTGCTGAGGTCGGTGCCGTTTTCTTCGGCTATAGAAATTAGATCTTTGCGTTGCTTGACTCTGGATAAGTCATCACGTGTAAACATAGGCGGTTTGGGCTTGGATGAATCTCTAAGTTACGAATAAAAGCAGGGTAAAGGGAGTCTAAATAAGCGCCATATTAGCAATTGAATTTACCTTTAAGGCATGAAAAAGATTTTCATTTTCGCCCTCTTTTTTAGCCTTGGGGCTTGCAAGCTTATCAATAGTAATAAGGCCCCGGAGCTTGATTTCGAAGAGTTAAGCTTTGAAGAGATCGGTGGATTTACCGGTGGCAGTGGCCTCTTTACTATTAATCCAGATGGAAGCCTTTATTACAAGCAGGATAAAGTCGATGACTTAAGTCATGAGGACAAGGTTTACCTGAAAGAAATCCTGCGCCAATTAAGGAGTTTAGATGACTACCAAGGTGAAATAATTTCCATAGAACGCCGAATAGTGTTCGATCATAAGCTCTATAGCTGGGATATTGAAGACCCAGAGGCCAAGGCTTACCAAGCCCTCTACCAAGAACTATTTAATATGGCCCTTGCTTATCAAACTAAGGCTGAATAAGCATTTCTTCGCTAACCGCACTGCCATCGGGCTTTTGCACCTGAATAAAGTACAAGCCTTCCGGCAGATGCATCTCAAAATCCCAAGCTTGCTCACCCGATTCAGTTTCGATATTTCTCCGGGCTAAAATTCTGCCTTGAGCATCTTGCACCATTAAATGGTATTCGCCTTTTTCGGCATTAGCCCACTGCAGTCTAAAGTGACCTTGATTAGGATTAGGATATAGGCTAAAGCTAGAACTCTCATTTACGCTTTGTTCCCTAAGACCAACTGTGGCTTCACTGAGGTAGATATTATCCAGATTAATAATATCGCCATCATTAGTTACACTGTTGGTGCGCTCATCTACCAAAAGGTGACTTTCAAAGCAAAGCTCAAAATACTGTCCGGCATAGGCATTTAAATTTACCACTTGGCTTTGGAAGGTGTCGTTACTTAAACTTTGGGGAATAAAAGTGGGGCTCACCTGATCGCCATTAACCAAAACCCGTAAACTACTGGTATAGGGGCTATTGCTTGGTTCACTGCGCAAGCGACGAATAAGTCGAGTATAGGCCTGCTGTAAATCGAAGTTTAATTGTAAACTGGTTTCTGAACTCGCATCTACGCAAGTGCAATAACTCGATCTGAAGCTGGGGTTTACCTGCCAAACCGCAGTGTCGGAGCGTGGAACCTCAAATGGATCAGGATAATTAACTAGGGGGCCGCCCACTATCTCCAAACCGCGATTACCCACGCTGGCTACCGAATTACGACGGCTACCATTATTTTGTCCTTCCCGCACAATTAAGGAGTCAGTATAAGCGAAATCTTCAAAGCCAATTTTACCTCCTAATAGCTCATAAGGTTTTAATACTCGGTGATTAAAAATGCGATTGTTCCCCACGCTCGGATCGCCGGGGAAGTTTAAGGTGAAGTTGAAAGTGTAGGCCCCGCGGGCACTTAGATCTTCATTAGTTAAGAAATCTAATGTCAAGGTATCGCCATAATGTACCGTATTAGGCAAGCTGCCGCTGATGCTCTGATTTCCGCTTGTGCTAGAGCTATAGTCTAAATTAATGGTGGTGCCACCAACTAAACTATCGCAACCTAAAAATACCGCCGAAAGTTGAATAGTGGTGCTATCGCCCAGCTCACAACTAGAAAGGGGAGCGATAACTTGCAATAATTTCCATTCGGCATTTTGGTAGCTTTCATGCACCACTCGCTTCTCTACAAAATTATTGTAGTTGAGGGTATCGTTGCCATAACTTACCGAAGCAAAAATGTCGTAAGCCCCAGCCTGACTTAAATCGGCAGTTTGATTGTGTTGCAAGTAGATAATACTATCTGCGGGAAGCGCCGAAGTTAAACTGCTGCTGCTTGTTTGCAAGGGGCCATTGTTTAGGCTGTAGCTGAAGTTGATGCTTGCTCCGGCGGGAATACTTTGGGAGCAACTATTGTTTCGTAAAACGATAATAATATCCTCATTGGCCGTTAAGCCACAATCGCGAGTAGGGAGTAAAATATCGTCTACACTAAGGTCGATACCGCCCGTTGGTTCGCCCACGCCCACCGCATACCAGGCATTGGTGGTTTGAATGTATTCATTGGAGCAGGCGCCATAAAGATCAATTGCCGATTGCATCGCTCCCATCCGCGCATCTTGATGATCAGAAAAGCGAGTGAGGTAATTATCCAGATTGTGGTAGGCAATATCCGCCGCGGCTTGAAAACCTAAACCTTCAATTACATAGCGATCGCCTAAATCATTGATTCCCGAATCGCCATCACTTAAAAGGTAATACCAAAAGTTTTGCACGCCCGAATTGCTGTGCACATAGCCATTATCGAAAAATAAACCCTGACCCCAATTAGTACCTTTATAGGTGTGGGGGTGACTAAATAATCCGGGGTTTTTCATATTCCGCAAGCCATTACCGGTATTAAGAAAATCCTCGCCCATTTTCCAATCGCCACCGGCAGAATCGTAGGCAAACTCCACTGCCGCTCCGAAAATATCGCTAAAGGATTCATTTAAAGCACCAGCCTCGCCTTGATAAATTAAATTGGCGGTGTACTCGGTAATGCCGTGGGTAATCTCATGAGCCACTACATCTAAAGAAATAAGCGGAGTAGCGGCATTACCATTGCCATCACCATAGGTCATTTCCTGCCCATTCCAAAAGGCATTTACATAATTAGAATCGTAGTGCACATAAGAGAACAAAGGTGAGTTTTGATCATCGTAACTCTGGCGATTGTAATGATCTTTAAAGTAGCGATATACTCGCTCGGTGCCCCAATGTGCATCTCCAGCTACTTCATCAAATTGGGGATTGAAATTATTCCAGTAATTATCGGCATCGTAGAAATCAATGGCCGTAGATTTATTGGTGCGCATCTCCATATTATAGGTGAAGATTCCGCCGCCAGTAAGACTATCATGTAAAATGTATTGACCAGAATCGGCAGAAAAGCTGGTGTAAATGGTGCGAGTACCAGAGTATCTGGTTTTTGCGGTGCCCGTATCATGTGGATGAATGCGGCTTAAAGCCAGCTCTAGGTTTCCATTTTGGGCATCGATATACACCCAATTACGATCTTCGGGAAAGGCACTATGGATATCAAAGCGCCAGCATAATTGATACTCGGTTCCTACTTTGGAGAACTGTGGGTCTACCCAAAACAGTTCCCCTTGCGGGCGATTTTTACCTTCTATTTCCCAACGATATTGCTCGGCAGGGAAATAACTGAGGGCCAATCGGAAGGCCTCATTCTCCTCTAAATTGCTTTGTGCCTCTTTGGTGAGAGATTTAACAATTTCGCCATTGGCGGCATAAACTGCTCCTTCACGTAAGTGTAAGATGAGCTCTCCTGCTTCTACTGGCACCGATTGTGAATATTGTTGATAATGTAAATGCTCGGTTCCATTAGGACCATAACTTACTCGCTTCAGCTTTAGCTGATTGTTTAGAGCAAATCCCATTTGCGTATTATAAGCCTGTAGAAAGGCTTCGGCATTTAGCTTTTCGCTTCCTTTATATCGGTACCAATCTTCGTTTTCGAGAGCAATTAAATCAGTGCTGCTTTCATTTTGAGCATAGAGGCCAAGGCTAGTAAATACTAGTATGGCCCAGAGGGTAAATCGGACATTCATAGCGCTGAATTTTGGGCTGCACTAATATAGGGGGGAAAAGTTAGCGCCTGAAGCTCATCAATTTAATCAATAAGAAGGCTTTATTTCCTCCAGAAATTCGGCATAAGTCTCGGATTCCACACTCCAATTAGGAGGCTCTATATCGCCCCAAGCCTTGGGCACATCGTGCATATTGAAATAATTAATTCCGCTTAAGTCGGGAGCAGCATTAATGGTTTCGGCCGCTTTTATAAGCCACTGCTTTTGATAGTCTTCCGGACCTTTTACGCCAAACTCGGTTATAAAAATGCTTTCGGGCGCCTGCCGCATCCGCCAAGATTTTCGTTTATAGATCTGCGCAAAGCTTTCTTGTAAATTAGGGTCGGTGATGTTTTTATCGGGCAAACCATAAATAGCAATGCTGATGTAATCCACCATATCCGCACCCGGATACCACTCCAAAGAACCACGGTCGCCCGCGGGACCCCAAATCATTTTCACATTGCTCAAAGCACTATCGGCATAGGTCATACAATAGCGATAAGCATCAATATAAAGCTTGGGGTCTTTACTCTGCCAAGGATAGCGCGTAATGGGAATTTCCATTTCCTGTGGGAAGCGTAAGTAAATGGAATTGGGGAAGCTATCTAATAGTCCGAAAAGCAGATCCAAGCAGGGATCATAATTTCCAGCCAGCATTTTTTCCAAACCCCGCTCCTCGCGAACTTCATTGGAATCTTTATGCAGTTCTAGGGTGAGGATTAAATCGTGTTCGCGCTCGGCAATCGACTTTAGCGCAGCTGGCAAACCTTGCTCCATAAAAAGAGTGAGGTCCACAAAGAGATGTTCGGTATTCAGCTTTTCCAGGCCTAGCAATTTCCCATCGGGATCATAAGCACCAAACTTAAAAATGGAGTCTCTTTGTTTAGTAAAATCCTCGGTAAAGAAATAGGAGGAATTGTAAATGGCGGGGTTTGCCTGCTGGTATTCTGCTAATTCCCTAAGCATCTCCCCATTTAGCTTTTGGTGATTGCCACTTAATATTAAGCAGGGATGATTAAAAAAACGCAATCGATGTAAGCGACGGTAAAGCTCCTCAGAAACCTCTTTTTTAGGGTAAACTTCTAAAATGTTCTCCGAGGCTCCGATTAGGTTAATGCTCATCGCATCTACATAATTTGAACCGGGATAAAATTCTTCTAAACCGGGATAGCCCGCTGATCCCCAGAGCATTTTCACCTTAGGAGCAATGTCCTTTATTAAGTGATATACATGTTGATAAGCCTCTATGTAAATGGATGGATATTCCTGCCAAGGAAAATAGCGCCCAGGCACTTCCATTTGGGGATTAAAACGGAAATATACTTCGCGATTTAGTTGGGCTAATTCCTCTGCCAAGGCTTTAATTTTACCATCGTATAAACCGTCTTTAACCGAGCTTAAGGGATTACTGCGATAAACTGGCCAGTATTTACTGCCCCAACATTCTACGCTAATCAAGAGTTGATGGTCGGCTTTTAAATCGCTGAATAGATTTTCGGGAATAATCCAATCATCGGTCTGATTAAAGCGAAATACCCGGTGCTCAATTTTAGGAGCTAAGGCATAGTTTTTCCATTGGGCATTCTCAATTCGCGCCAATACCTTTTCCTCCGATTCTTCCCAGTGATTGCTAATGTAGAAGTCTTTGGCATAAGCCGGATAATTTTGTCGGGCCCAAATAAAAACAAGACTAAGTCCACTGATGCCGAGCACGAGCAGCACCAAGATAATCCGTCGCCATAATCTCATTTTGCTTTTCATAATTCAAAAATTTGACCTTCACGGGCGATGTTGAAGCCTTTGGATTTTACGGTTTTACTGGCTTCAGAATTGGGATCCCAAAGGGGATTAGTATGGTTGAGGTGAATAAAATAAACCTTAGCTTTTTCGCTCGCGGGCAGATCCTCGAGCAAGGCCATAGTTTCTACCACAAAAGGATGAGGAATCGCATTCATATCGCGGCCCGGAAGTTCCGCGCCATCGTAAAACGTACCATCAATTAGGGCATAATCTACATCCTTTAAAAGCGCGATTAAATCGATATCCCATTTTTCCCATTTATCGATATCGGGAATAAAGATTAGCTTTTTCCGAGGGCTGCTTATATGAAAGCCAAAGGTTTCGGAAAACTCATCGCGGTGGGGTACTTCGAATTGCGAAAGTATGCTTGCCGTGGGTATGCGGGATCTTCGAATGAGGGTGTCCTTCAGGTCGATATTGGCCGCTACTTTAACCAGTTCAATATTTCCTAAATCAACTAATTGAGACCAAGGTCCATTGCTTTGTAAAAAGGAATGCATTCTCGGACCAGTATGTACCTTCACGCTATCGGCATTCATGGCCTCACGACCAAAGTACATTAGTCCGGTATAGTGGCCAATATGGGCGTGACTAAGAAATACATTGCGTGGAATGGAATCGTATTGCGGTGGAATTAGCCTTAATTGTTCGGTAATATCTGGACTCGCTTCGTAGAGCGTCCAAGCAGAGTAGCTGCTGTCTAATAGGGCCAGTGAAACCACTTTACCTGTGGGGCTTCCTGGTTGGCAACAAGATTTGGTGCAGCCGATCTGCGGTTTTCCAGCATCCTGGGCAATTCCCAATACCACTAATTGCTGTTGGCCATTTAAAGATAGGCACAGTAGGGCTAATAAACTCAAACTTAATTTCTTCATGCCGCTTCTTTGTTTATAATCTGCTCTACATTCAAAAGGCTTTCATGCGCCTGCCCCTGATCAAAAACATCGAGGTAATACTTTGGTCGGATAAATAGTTTTAGCCTTCCCTCTTCTTTTTGCAAGTACAGTACTTCGCCAAAGCTTTGCCAATTTGCCTTTCGGCTGATGCGTAAGCGTTCCTTATTCTCATCCCATTTAAAGTGAAAATCTCGATCTGAAAAGGCCTTCCTTATATGGGGAATCAGTTGATGCATATTTGCCTTGGGGGCAACATAAGTTCTTTTAAAGTACTTAAAGACATCCCCCGGTTTTAAGCCTCTTTTTTGCAGAGGAATGATGCTACTTAAGGCGGTAATGAGACTTACGGCGGCAATCTTCCAAAGGGGTACATCATCTCCCATTAGGGGGCCTACAATAAACTCTCCGATGAAGCTTAGTCCAAAAAAGAATAGCAGTAAAATTAGAAAGGATCGAAGAGGGTACATGCTAGCATCTTAAAGTTTTGCCTCTTGATTAGGCAGGGGCCAATTTTCGGTGGTCACAAAATAGCGTTCTTGCTCCAAATATCTGGCATCCTGCTCTTTAAACTGGGCTACTAGTTGGGGGCGATCTATGCGTTCCATTTCCTGATGAAGCTGTTCAAGAATTTCTTTTGCATTGAATAGTTCTGACTCTAGTGTTAAGTCTTTCGGACCAATCCAATCTGGCTTTTTTAAAATTTTAAAGATGGCTTCCTCCGGCCAGGCTTGATTTTTAAAGTCCTTTATCGATAAATATTCGAAACTGAGCGCTGCTGAATTAGCTTGGTCTGGCGGAATTATGTTCTCCTTAAAAGGATAAAAGAGTTGGCCTTTTAAAAACAAGCCCGATTTAAGCGATCCATACTTTTCTCGAATTTGGGGATGCCGAGAAAGGGGCATTTGATTTTGCCACAGCTTTTTCATTTTCCGCCCCAGAAAATCTCTTTTGCTTGGACCTAAGAAATTATGATGATCGCCAGTTTCTCCCACTTGCAAGTAAAACTTTAGGGCTACTTCCCAGTGCAGATGTTCTTCGTTTTTACGATCGTAAAGAATGAGATCTAATTCACCTCGGGTAATCTTGTCCTCAATAATCTGAACATTATGAGCCAGCAAATCATAGCGCTGGTCACGCTCGAGGATAAAGATGAGCAATTGCTCAAAATAACGTCCCATGGGCATTTGGCCCAAGGAATCGAAATGGGCATTTACCAATTCCGGGTTTTCATCGGCTAGTTTTAATAATTGCAAGACTTCAGCCTTATGCTCAGCATCTTGAAAATAGATCACCGAATCGCTTAAGCTTAAAAAGGAATCGCTGCTTAAGGCCCACCAAATGCGGTTTAAATGGGTATTATGAAAATGTGGTATTTGCACCCCCACAAGGTATTTTGTGGCTTTGATATCCCCAAATTTCCAAGGACTAGCTTGGATCTTTTTTCTTGCCCAGCGGCAAAAAGGGACTTTCCCAGCCTCGAGACACGGCAAGACTGCGGATTAGCACCACTAGGCTTATGGAGATTAGGGCGTTTAAGGCCGAGCTAAAGTTAAATAAAGTCCCCAGCCAATACAGTAATGCTCCCGCCAAGGAGGCCAAGGCGTAAATTTCCTTTCTAAAAATTAGAGGCACTTGGTTGGTTAAAACATCTCGAATTACCCCGCCAAATACGGCCGAAACAATTCCAAGAATCAGGGCTACTGGAACACTCAGCTCGGCAATTAGAGCTTTTTGCAGTCCTAAAATGCTAAAGAGACCAAGTCCAATAGAATCGAAAATAAAAATGCTTTTGCGCACTTTACTAAGCTGGGGAAAGAAGAGGTAGCAAAGGGCCATTGCCGCCACAATTACCAAGAGATAGTGCGGCTCGCGCATCCAGGTAACGGGAGTAGATCCCATTAATAAATCGCGGGTCGTTCCTCCGCCCAAGGCCGTTACAAAGCCAATTATAAAAGCCCCCACCAAATCGAATTTTCGCTCTACGGCAGCAATTACACCAGAGATGGCAAAAACCAAGGTTCCTAAAAGGTCGAGGATGTTAATGAGCTCATTTATGGGCATGGCTGCGAAGGTAGTAATTGTCGAAACTCGCTCCGGTTTAAGTACCGATGTGTAGTTTTTTAAAGAGAACCTAGAACTGAGAACCTAGAGCATAGGTCAAGAACGCAGCGCCCACAGCGATTCCGCGCCGATCGCTATAGTATTGAGCTAATACCACAAATCTTCGCTAATTTCAAAGTACTGTACTCCAGCAATATCAAGTCTAAAAGCGACTTTAAAGAGCGTACTAAATACTATCATATAACAAATCAATCAATTTACTATCCATCAGCATTTTACACATTGTCAACTTCA
>CATMQD010000020.1 GCA_950073045.1 uncultured Flavobacteriales bacterium
TGGCCGTGTAGATGGCATCATCGGTGTTTAGCTTACTGCCAGCCACTAAGGCGGCTGCATAAAGTTTTTGTCCGTCCAAGCTGAGGTCGTTCACATAATCGGCCCCAGGCGAGTCGAAGGATTTATGCCAAACACAGTTCCAGTCTTTATCCAGTTTGGCAATGGCCATGGTGGTGCCGGAGTTGGCGTGGACAATGCTGCCGCCAATTTTAAGATCCTCTCCATATAGACTTAAACCCGCATAAATATTCCCTTCCTCATCACTGGCCAAGCTGGTAATATTGCTCATTTTCTTACCCCCATAAACATGTACTTCTATGGGTTTGCCATTATCGCGATTAAACTTGCCGATAAAGGCTTGTACCAAACCATTAGAACTGGATAAACTGGTAAGAGGAACACCTATCGAGCCAGCAGTAATCTTGGTTTTGATTTTAGTGTCTTCTTTGGCTAAACCCAAGCTTTCATCTACAACATTGTCGATATGGATATTGCGGTAGTTGCCGCAGATTAGAACCTGACGATCGGCAGAAAAGCAGATGTCGGTAGCGGTAATCCTGCCTCCAGAACCACCGATCGACTCCGCCCAAAGCGGATTTCCTTTATCATCTACCAGGCCTAAGTATTGCGAATATTGACCATCGCCACCAGCGGGCAATCGGGAACTGCCAAAGGTGCCACCACCGTGATTTCCTAAAACATAGCATTTACCATCCCTTCGCGGGAGCACATGATAGAAATGAACCTTGGCTCCCAAACCACTATAGGCCCGCCCCCAAATAAATTCCCCTTCCGGAGATAGCTTGGCGATTAACATTCCGGTGGCGCCTAAATTTTGACTGTGGCCATCACCAAAATGAACAATGCCCCCGGCACTGGCGCTGATGTAGATATTGCCGAAAGCATCTAGCTCTAAGTCGCTCACATAAACCCCGCCATCGGCATAAGCAACTTGCTTTACCCAGCGGATTTCTTTTTCATCAGATATTCGTCCAACATAAGCACTAGTTCTAGTGGCACCAGTACTACTCTTATCCCGTGGTCCACGAAAGGAGTAGTCACCAAATGTTATAAGACTATCGTGACCACCACAAAAAACGGCATCTCCATTTTCTAGAATGGCCACTTCTTGAATATTAGATAGGTGTTTGGTTTTCCCCTGTAGGCCCCAGGCAATACTGTCTTGCCCTTTTAGCGAGTTTAGGGTCGCAAAAAGCATGATCAGGAGGAGTGGAATGTAGGAGGACTGTTTAGCTTTCATTAAAAGGTGAAGGTAATACTAACTAGGCGAAAAGATTTGTTTTTTTAAGCGCTTAATCTAAGGATAGGTATTCCATTAGAGGCTAATTATCTTTGCCGCTTCGATGAAACACCTCATTCCTTTTAAAACGGATATTTCTGGAATTGAAGCACCTAAGATATTCGATTTCCCCTTTCATTATAGTCCGCATAAACTAGCCAGAATTGCCGCTACGGAGCTGCAAGAGTATTTGCGAAATCAGCAAGATTGGGAGCATGACTTTGGACTGAAGCCCGGTTCGGAGGAAGTGGGTTTGGGGAAAATGTTTGGCGTTTTAGTGGTGAAGGATCAAGCGGGGAGGCTAGCTTACCTAAGTGCATTTTCCGGTCGTTTAGCCGGAACAAATGTGTTGCCACCCTTTGTGCCACCGGTGCACGATACCTTGGTGGAAGGTGAGTTTTACCGGCTAGGCGAAGCTCAGCTTACTAAGATGAATGAGGAGCTGGAAGGATTAGAGCGAGATGAGGAGTATCTAAATTTAAAGCAGAATCTCATCCGCCGAAAGGCAGAAAACGAAGCGCGAATTGAAGAACAACGCAGTGCTATTCGGGCCGATCGCAAACGACGCAAGCAAAAACGAATAGAAGCAAAACAGCTTTTATCGGAAGAGCGCTATCAGGAATTAGAGTCGGAATTGGTAAAAGAAAGCACCCGACAGAGTTATGATTTAAAGAAATTAAAGCTGCAGTTGGCGCATGAACTGGAGGAGCTTCAGCGCAGCATTGATGTCCATGAGGAGAAGATAGAATCTTTACGCGAGCAACGCCGTAAAAAGTCGGGAGCTTTGCAAAGGCAAATCTTTGAGCAGTTTCAGTTTCTAAATGCCAAGGGCGATTGGCGTTCATTATACGATATCTTCCAGTATACTATTAATGAGAATCCACCGGCTGGTGCTGGCGATTGTGCGGCCCCGAAATTATTGCACTACGCTTTTCAGCATAAGCTTGAACCTCTTTGCATGGCGGAGTTTTGGTGGGGCACGCCTCCTAAAATGGAGGTTCGTAAACATCAGCAGTTTTATCCAGCTTGCCGGGGTAAATGTGAACCCATTTTAGGGCATATGCTGCAGGGGATGGCGGTGGAGCCTAATCCTTTATTAGTTCCACATGATGCACCGGCCGAATTAGAAGTGCTTTTTGAGGATGAGCATATTGTAGCGATTAATAAGCCGCATGAGTTTCTTTCCGTACCAGGGAAAAATGTAGAAGATTCGGTTTTTCTGCGGATGAAGGAAAAGAATCCCCAAGCCACTGGTCCTTTAATTGTGCACCGTTTAGATATGTCGACCTCTGGTATTTTGCTAGTCGCCAAATCGAGGGAAGCACATAAGGGCCTGCAATTGCAGTTTAAAGAGCGCAGTATTTCTAAACGCTATTTAGCGGTTTTAGATGGTCTTTTGGATGAAGATCAGGGACTCATTAACTTACCCTTGCGGGTAGATTTAAATGATCGTCCGCGGCAATTGGTTTGTTATGAATACGGCAAAGGGGCGGTAACGAAATGGGAAGTGCTAAAACGAGCAAATGGCAAGACCACCGTTTACTTTTATCCGATTACCGGCCGAACCCACCAATTAAGAGTGCATGCTGCGCACAGTCAAGGTTTGGCTACTGCTATTTTAGGCGATGACTTATACGGTACACCCGCCGATCGTCTTTATTTACATGCCCAGCGTATTTGCTTTAAGCATCCTATAAGTGGGGAGGAAATAGAGCTCGAGGCGGAGGTGGATTGGGGAGTCTAATTTATGCTTTGGGCTCCATCATTATAAAGGATAGCCAACACTTTGAGTGCGCGTTGCTCGCTGCCTAAAATAAGTTCGCGTTCTTCATCGACTTTGGCGCCCATTAGGGCTTTGGCGAGGGGAGCCACGAAGGCAATTTTTTGTTTTTTCACATTTGCCTCATCGACCCCTACAATTTGCAGTTTAAGGGTTTTGCCTTTCATGGGTCCGTTTAAATATCGAAGCTCTACAGTTGCCCCAAAGCGAACTTCATCACTAGGCTGCTCATTGAGCGGGATTAGCTTGGCACTAGAGAGTCGTTCGTCTAGCAGGCGTAGTTTACCGTCTATTAACATATTTAGGCGCCTTCTTTCGGTTTCGTTTTCCTCCGGATTATTATGTCTCTGGGCTTCTAGACTTTTCTTTTCCTCTTGCAATTCGGCATAACCTTCATCGGTTACATAATTATCTATTCCCGCCGGAAGGGCTGCTCGTGGTGGAATTAAGGGTGCTTCCTCTTGATCTTCTTCTTTAACAAAACCTCTGCTCATAGCTTAGAATCTATATAAAATATTCGACTTGGTATAGGACCAACGCTAAATGTTGTGGACAAATCGGATTAAGATGATTTCTTTTGCGTTCTAATACACTACAATTTTGGATCACTATTTAGAGCTTCTAAAGCTTGTTTTGCCAGAACTCCTGGTTAGCCACTTTGACCTGATTAAAAGCAGCAAACAGAACGAGATTATGCACTTGTATTTTGAGGAGCGTAATGTGGTTCCAGAAGAGTTTAAACACTTGACTCTAGTCTCACATGGCTTTCATAAGGAGGTGACGGTGCAGGATTTTCCCTTACGCGGTAATAAGGTTTATCTTCATGTAAAGCGTCGTCGCTGGATGGATAAAGATCGTAAAGAGATCGTTCAGCGAGATTGGCATTTAGTCGCGCAGGGGACCCGTATGACAAACGAGTTCGCTGCTTTTTTAAAAGAGATTAGTCGATACCAAAGCGAGTGATGTTCAAACCATCGGAGGGATTTACGGGGTTGCTGGGGCTAAGCTACAACGTCAGTATCGGGATCATTTAAGCGATTATCCTAGTTGGAAAGAAAAGTCGCATGCCAAGCAATGGTTATTGTTTCCAGAGAATATGGGGCCTTATCTCTCTATCGATGAGACAGCCCTTTCCAAAGGAGAACTTTACACGATAATCACAAACAAAGAAGCTAAAGGTAAGAAGGGGTCTATTGTAGGTATTTTCTCTGGAACAAAGGTGGAGCCTATCATTAAGCAGTTAATGCAGGTTGATCGGACCCTGCGTTTGGGTGTTAAGGAAATCACCTTAGACATGGCTCATTCGATGAAGCAGATAGCCGAGAAATGCTTTCCTAAAGCTACCCAGGTAACTGATCGTTTTCATGTACAACGCTTGGCGCTAGATGCTTTACAGGACCTGAGAATCAAGCACCGCTGGGAAGCCTTAGACCAGGAGAATGAAGCGATAAAGAATACTCGAAAACTGAAGAAAGAGTATAAGCCTGAACTCCTCGCTAATGGCGATACTCGAAAACAGCTATTGGCCCGTAGCCGCTATTTACTCTATAAGGCGCCTAAAAAATGGACTCCAAATCAGAAACAGCGTGCCCAGATACTGTTCGCAGAATACCCGGACCTCAAAAACGCATTTGAAATAGTACATGAGCTGCGTAGTCTGTACAATAGTTCTAGATCAAAGAACACCGCCTATACTAAGCTAGCCCATTGGTATCTAAAAGTAGAGCAGTCTGGATTTAAAGCATTCCAAACCATCGTGAATACTATAAGTGCAAACTACAGGTCTATCCTCAACTATTTTGAAAGAAGAAGTACCAATGCCTCAGCAGAGTCTTTTAATGCTAAAATCAAAGCCTTTAGAGCACAGTTTAGGGGCGTTAAAAAAGTGGAATTTTTCCTTTTCAGATTAACCCAAATTTTCGCCTAATCCACAACTTTTAATCTTGATCCCTTTTGATCTTGATCCCTTGGTTCTTTAAGGCATAAAAAAACCCACACTCGCGTGTGGGTTTCTTTTTTATTTGTGGGCGCTGAGAGATTCGAACTCCCGACCCCCTCGGTGTAAACGAGGTGCTCTGAACCAGCTGAGCTAAGCGCCCTTTCCGTTTTGGGACGGCAAATATAGAATGCTTTTTTCTTTTGTGAGCTATTCTGGGGCTAAAAAAATTGAAGAAATTTTAATCTTTTTAGCAAGGCTTTGGAAATCAATTATCTTCCTCTATTTCTAAACTAAAAATAAAGCTTTGTGCGGCCTCACCCTCGCGTTTAAATCCGCGAAGCATGCCGGTTGTGTTAAAGCTATAGAAGAATTCTCCATCCTTATCTATGCCAATTAATCCACCAAAAGCTTTTTGACCACTCAAAACATCGTGAATCATATAATCGGCAGATTCTTGTCCGCTTTCCTCTAAAAGAGCCACGCGATTGGCAAGTTGAAAGGCAATCACATTACGAATGAAGTATTCGCCATGTCCCGTACAACTAATTCCAGCTGAATTATTATTGGCATAAGTACCAGCGCCTATAATGGGTGAATCTCCAATACGACCGTAACGCTTAGCCATTAAGCCCCCGGTGGAAGTACCCGCGGCAATGTTTCCTTCGCGATCACGCACCACACAACCCACAGTGCCCATTTTATGATCCTTGGCGCTATCCAGGGCTTCCCTTTGCTTTCGAATCTTTTGAATGGTGCGAAGCTTACTAGGAATTAAGAAATAACTAGGATCCACACAGACACTGCCATTGGCCTGGGCAAACTGATCTGCTCCCTCTCCACTTAAAAGTACATGCGGAGAATGCTTCAATACACTTAATGCGGCGGTAATGGGGTTCTTGATACAACTTATTCCCGCAACCGCACCAGCCTCGCCACTTTTGCCATCCATAATGGAGGCATCTAAAGAGGCCTTGCCTTCATAGGTGAGCACGGCGCCCTTGCCGGCATTAAACAAACTATCGTTTTCCAAAACCTGAATCACTAGGCTTACCACTTCTACCGCATCGGCACCAGCCGATAAAGCAGAATCGCCACGCTGCAGGGCCCGGTTTAATCCCGCATGAAAGGCAGCAGTTTGCGCTTCAGTGTAATTTTCTGGAACTAGCCCATTTCCGGCACCACCATGAATAATAAGGGCATACTTAGAATCTTGCGCATTTAGAAAGCCTATACTAATAAGCAGCGCAATTAAAATTTGCTTGGTCATTAACAGCTGGATTGTAGCTCCCTGCTAATATACTCTTTCCACTCCTTATTTATAGCGAACACAAAGTGCTGGTTTTTACTTTCCGAGCAACCGCTTAGTTCTATGTAAGATCGGCCTTCTTCTGGAAAGGTGTGCAGGGCGCAATGACTCTCGCTTAAAAGCCAAGTGCAAGTGTAGCCTTGCGGCTGAAAGTGATGCTCGCAAAAGCCAACAATACCGTAGCCTGCCTCTCGAAGCATCTCTTCAATGCGGCTTTTTAAAGGCTGCAAATCAGTAATGTTTAACCAAATACGGTAATTATAGATCTTACTTTCTTCCATCTTAATAAAGGTCCCAATTACCTTTTAAATAATAACGGTACAAAACGGGATCTTGAATGTGATTAACTTCAATACTATCCTGTACCTTAAAATAGATATCCTTGCCAAATGAACTCATCATTAGCATGGCTTCCTGATTAAGCCACTTGGTTTCTACATCCTTAAAGCTTAATTGGCGGGCCTTGGTTTTTAAATTCCCTTTGGTCCAATTTTCTTTCATACCTAAAACCCAGCCCCACTCTCCTAAAGTGAGCACATGATTATGCAGTGGCAAGGTTTCAAATCCGGCGGAAGCCATGGTAGTGTCTATACAGCGAAAAGCCTTGGTGGCGAAATAAGGACTGCCAGCCTGGGTAATTAAAACTCCGTGGGGTCGTAGTTTTAATTGACAAAGGCGGTAAAACTCACTGGTGTACATGCGGTTTAACTCTACCGATCTAGGGTCGGGAAGATCCACAATTATAAGATCATAAAGCTGTTTTTCCCGCTCCATATAATTAAAAGCATCGGTGTTTAATACCTGTACTTTTTCGTGACTAAAAGCATGCTTATTTAATTCGGTGAGGATGGGATGTCGACTCGCTAAACCAGTCATCATAGAATCTAAGTCCACCACCGTAATTTGTTCAATACTGGGGTATTTTAATAATTCACGGGCCGCACAACCATCACCACCACCAAGCACCAAAACATCTTTAACTTGATCGGCCAATTGCACCGCAGGATGCACCAATGCCTCATGGTATTTGTCTTCATCTAAAGTGCTGAGCTGTTGATTGCCATTGAGGTAAAGCCAGTAGTGATCTTTCCACTGGGTAAGCACTATTTTCTGATACTTACTTTGTTTAGATAGCACCACTTTATCCTTATAGCGAGCTTGCTCTCCAAATAAAATGATGGGCTCTGCTTTCATAATGCCCCCAAAAATGAGGAGTAGAATTATTCCAGAAGCAATGCTGATCCGAGCATTCATTTTAGCCGCTAAATCTCGCCTTACGGTGATGAATAAGCCAAGGGCCACCATAAGATTTATAAAGCCCAGTATAAAGGGCGTATAGGTTAAGCCTAAAATTGGTAATCCTATAAAAGCGAAAAATAATCCACCTACCAGGGAGCCGAGATAGTCTTTTTCCATTACCGAGGCTACATTCACTTTCAGGCTCTCGAATTCCTCATTTAAACGAATTACAAGGGGGATTTCTAAACCAATTAATAAGCCGATGAGAATGCTCATCCCATATATGATAAGGCCTACATAGTCGGTAAGGCCAGCGGCTGTATAAGCCACTAAAGAGGAGAAAGAAACCAGAATGCTAAGCGCAAATTCTACCCCAATAAATTTAACCAGTAAATTTCCATCTAGGTATTTACTGATGCGCGATCCCAAGCCCATGGAAAAGAGCATTACCGATACAATTAATGACCATTGTACGGCCGAATCACCAATAAAATAACTGGCCAAAGTAGAGAGGATGTACTCCGCTACTATTCCAGATAGCCCAGTCGCAAAGAGGGCTAATTTTAAAAAAGGGGACCGACTAGTGCTCAAATCAGATACACCAAATTATAAGCACTGATCCACCGATATAGCCAAAGGCCTCAATTAAACCAGCGCCAACATTAGGCTTTTCTTGGGAGGCAATTTCATCACTTAATTTCTGACCAGGAAGTAAAATACGGTCCACTAAAATGCGAATGATAGGCAATACCACTAATCCAATTCCGGTTTCATAGGCCACTTCGAGCATGGTTTCATCCCAAGATTCGAAATCACCCATTAAACCATTGCGAATTAAATTGGCTACCGCGATGATTAAACCCGCAAATGCTACTCCTGCCGCATTATTGTCCTTTTCAATTTCATCGTGAAGGGAATAAGGAATAAAGCGATCGTAAATAGCGGTGGCCACTACAATTAAAACCTGACCAAGAGCCCAATAAGCTACGGCGGTATAAATCCCAAAAAGTAGATTGCCCCTCTCGCCGGTTATTGCTCCAAAGATGATTAATCCAGAAGCGATATAATTCGCCCCTTCAATAATACCCATTCCCGCATTACGATCTTGGGTAATTTCCTTCCAGATAGAAAATCTGCGTAAAGTGATCTTATCAATAATCAAGGAGGAGAGGTTAAGTAAGATTATAGCTAAAACCCCAAAAATAGCCATGTCTTCTAGGTCGGTTAATAGTCCCAGGGAATCGCCGTAAACCGCCGAGCCTACTGCTAAAAGCAGACCCGCAAAATATCCAGTATAGGCAAAGCTAAAGGCGAGATTATCTTTCTCCACCATTTCGTGCCCGGCATTAATTTTCGACTTTACAATTTTAAAGGCCCACTTACCAAGGTAGAGCAGGAGTAGGGAACTTACCAAATAGATACTGAAGAGCAGAAGGTCGTTCAGCCATTCGTTTGCTAGGATCTCTGTAGTCATTCTTTTTGTTTTTAGGATTATTTACCTCCGCCAAATCCACGTCCACGACTGCTGGATCCACCGCGGTAGCGCGATCCGGTGCGGCTTCTACGATTGGTTCTGCTAGCACTGCGTTGGGCCTGGCTGCGAACTCGGTTTTTGAAGCTTTGGTTTTTACTGTTCCAGCGGGAGGCATTGCTTCTGCTGCTGGTGTGGGTGCTATTGGTTCCGAAGCGGTTTCCTCCGTTGCTGCTACTGCCGTAATAGGTGCGTCCATAGGGGTAGTAGTTGCGTCGGTAATCGTTCCAACCGCCATAGTAAATAGGAGAGTAGCCAAAACCAAGCATGCTACGCAAGAAGGCATACTGTCCGTAAAATTCCCAAAAACTGGTGCCATCCGATTTTTGGCTCCATTGTCCGTATTTTTCATTACCTACATATTGATTATAGCCGGGGGGGCTTACTTTTTTATCTACAGTGCCATTGGTTTTAGAAGCGATGGTCATGCCCATATTATCAACTTGCTCGTTGAAATACTCGGCACTAACGGGCATCCATCCGGTTGTTTCTTCTAATATCGTATCCGCGCCTACTGGTTCTTTAAGGATGCGATATTGATGCTGATATTGTTCCTTAGCTTCATCATAATCCATATCATAGAGAATGATGCTGAAATTGGGAACTTCACTAAGATCTTTGATTAAATCGTCGACCGGATTTTTCACAAAAGTGGGGGAGCCTGGACCGCAGGCCTGAGCGAAAATGGCCAGCATCACTAAGCTGAGGTATACTTGTATCCTTTTCATAATTATTGTTCTCGAGGTAAGATGTCCGAAATTTCGTGATTCTTCAGCATCTTACCATGAGAAGCTTCAAATGATCGTGGTCCCCATTGTTCGATGCTGATATTATACTCTTCTTTTTTATCGTAATAATCCCACACTAAAAACTCGGCCCAAGCATCTTTATCGGTGCCTTTCTCATGAAAGTAACCTGCACTTTCCTCGTCAAGGAAAAAGGTTTTGCCCTCATACACAATGGTTTCGGGTGGGCGCTCATTCTCTTCAATCTGATGGGCAATATTCCCTTCAATGCTTTTTAATGGGATTTTTTTGCACCAAGTCATTTCGATTTCATCGTCTTCTTCTACAGTTAGGTAATAAGTGTTGGTGCCGTCGCTTACTTTAAATTCCTTGCTGAAATCTTCATTGCCCCAGTCGTATTCGTAAACCGCCATCACTTCCCAATTTTGCATGTCGTATTCGAATATATAACCCATGTCTAGGTCCATAGGAGTGCGGCCAAAAGGATTGGGCTCCTCTTTTTTACCGCCAAATAGATTGCTAAAAAAACTCATTTTTATTTCTGTTTTAATTTTCGATTTTCTTCAAATATGCGTACCAAATCTTGCAGTCCCATTCCCATGGCTTCCAAGCGCTCCACAATGGGAGCTACCTGATTAGAACCATAGCCTTTGGCACTTTGCTGCTTTTGGAAACTGGCTAGAATTTCTTCCAAACGGGCTTCTTCCGCTTCTTCAATTTTGCCCAGCATCTGCTTTAAGCGTAGCAAATTAAATTCGGCACCCTGGGTAAGGGTTTGCGATTCGTTTTCGTAGTGACTAAGAATAATCTGCTCCAATTCCTGATCATTCATCATGGGGCTTATCTTCTCACTCAGTTTATTCATATCCCGATAGGAGCCCTGCAGTTTAAAGGGAGGCTCGGTTCGGAATACATCGGCCTGACCAGCAGATTGAATATAGCGCTGATTGACCTTTAAAACGGTACGGCGTATCTCATAAACCAAATGGAGGATTCTAAGAATTTCCTCTTTTTCAGTAGCGCTATAATTGCCCTTTAATTCTAAGCTATTGCTGTCACCAGTTTCTATCGCTCGTAAAAAGGTCTTTAAATCTTCCCGGGGTTTATCCGCTAAAAGCGCCAAGCTCTTATTGCTACTAAGGCTATTCTCAATATAGCTAAGCTCAAAGGCCTGATCTTTACCACCAATAATATCTCCCAAATTATAAATGTCGGCCCGGTTGGCAAGCATATCCGGAATCTGGAATTTATCGCCACTCTCTGTATAGGGGTTACCAGCCATAATAACCGCTACTTTCTTACCGCGGAAATCATAGGTTTTTGCTTCGCCCTTGTACACACCTTCAATTTTTCGCTGCGCATCACATAGGGAGATGAATTTTTGAAGAAATTCGGGGTGACAATGCTGAATGTCATCGAGGTAAATCATCACATTGTCGCCCATCTCAAAAGCGAGATTTAGCTTATAAAGTTCTTCTCTAGCACCCGCATTTGGCGCTCCTTCCGGATCTACGCTGGTTACCGAATGACCGAGAGCAGGGCCGTTAATTTTCATGAATACCAATCCCAGTCGAGCGGAGATATACTCCATTAAAGTAGTTTTACCGTAACCGGGAGGGGAAATCAATAAGAGCATACCCATCAAGTCGGTACGTTTATCCTTGCCGGCGGCCCCAATTTGCTTGGCGAGGTTGTCGCCAATTAAGGGCAGGTAAACCTGATCCAGCAATTCGTTTCTCACAAAGGAGCTCATAATTTTGGGCTTAAATTCATCCAGACCCATATTCTTGCGCTCTCTTTTAAGGATGGCCTTCTTGGTGTTTTGAAACTTTTCGTAGAGGGGCAAAGTATGCGCTGTAAAATCCTGCATCCGCAATTGTAAATCGCGGTAATTCAAGATTAGCGTGGCATCTTTTATATTCGAATGGTCTCCTCTTAAGTCGCTTATTTCTAGCTGGGTGCTGTGCACATGTCCTTGCTCGGCATCCAATTTAGGGAGTCCTAATAAGTAGCTCGCCTCAATAATATGGTCTTCGCTGTAATTATGCTCCACATTTCCGAGGTAGGAGTTTAGCCAAGAGTGAATACGTTTTACAGGGCGAGACCAAGCTTCTTCTCCCTTGATCTTACTGGCTGCTTCAAAGCTTTTTAGGGCCTGGGTTTTACGTAAGCTCGAGCGGAATTCATTGCATAATTGTCGGGCTTCCTTCGAAAAACCTAGTGCTTCCCGCTCGGTAAGCCAATCGAATAAGAAGTTTACCGCTTCTTCACGATCATTTGCTTCCGTAGAAATCAGTTCGGCGGTGTCTGAGCTGGCCTCTAGTATTTCACTTAAATTTTCCTTGCTGGCTTCAAAACTTCGGCTGTTTGGGAAAAACTGTAAAATGCTTTTTACATGATTAAAATCTTCCTTAATCGCTTGTTTTTCCTCTTTGCTTAAAACTTTATCCCAAGTATATAGTCCCCAAATACGGGCTTTGGCCGAATAACGTAAAATGCCGAGTTCGAAATGGAGTTTCAGTAATCCTTCCAGAATTTTGCTGGCATCTTCATCATGCACGCCTTTTACATAGGATTCTTGGAAACGATCCGACATTTCTTTCTGCACCTTTGGTAAAAGCTCGGTGTAAGTTAAAGTGCGTAATTCTTGAATATCCCAGCCATTTTCCAATTTCTGAGCTGCCTTAAAAATGCTGTATGCTAAATATTCAGCACGGTAAATCTGCTCGTTTTCGCTGCGGAGGTGTTGATCCCAAACCGGGCGACAAGCATCTAACTCAGGATCTTGTAGTTCTTCGAAAAAGCCAGTACCATTAATGTGTAGGAATAATCCATTTTGGCGCTGCACCAAAGAAAGGTCAATATCCTGATGGTTAACGCTAAAGCGATGTTTCCCTAATTGAATCAGTTTATCACCATCCGCGTAAAGCTCCTGTTTGTCTTTTAACTGGCGAAGGGCATCTTCGTAAGTCGACTTAAGCTGGCTCTCCAATTCATCGGCCTTCACCGATTCACCGAGGTCCATTAAGGCTTTCGCCTGATCACGTAATTTGAGTACCATGAAATCGGAGGCGTAATAAGACTGAATTTCCTCACGATTACTCATGTTTTGCAAACGACGGTGAATGCCTTCCAAAATCCGCTTGCCGCTATCGCTAAGTTTAAGGGCTTTGCGATTTAGGGCTTCTTTAAGCTGAATTTTCTTGCTCTCGAAGGTGTTGTAAATTTCATCGCGCAAGCTGCTAATCTGATCCAGAAATTCTTCCGACTCCGAAAAACGACTTTCCAATTCTTCCAACTGGATCATCATTTTATTCAGGTAGTTATCGCATTTCTCCGGCTCATCCGCTAATTCCAGGTAATTACTTAAGCTCTGATCGGCTAAGCGCAACTGGGCTTTAAACTCGCTGGCGCTCTCGCTTTGTATTAATTCTTTGGCTTTTCTTTTTATACCGGCTTTCGCCTGATTAAATTCTGCATATAAGTTGGAGATACGGTCAATAATGGCCGTGCTTTGGGTGGCATCTTCAATTTGGAGATTACTCACCGTTTCAATTAGCATTTCTAATTCTTGGGAAAGCTGAAGGCTCTCTTCTTCTAATTTTCGAGCATCAATCGATTTTTGCAGATTAGTCGACCTCTTTTGTAATTGGTCTAATTTATCTCGATAAGGATCGAGGGCTTTATCCTTTACTAGGAAGCTTGCCGTTTCATTAGCCAAGTTTTCTGAAGCCTCTACCAATTGTGCTTCTAAGCTTTCAAGTGCTTCAACATCGATATAGGGCAATTCCTTGAGTTGCAAAACTTCGCCACGGGTACTGCGGATTTCGGCCATACGCTTAACGTACTCGTCGATGTGATTACCCAATCCCGATTTTAAGGAGCGTAATTGCTTCTTACTTTTCTCGGCGAAAGCCTGGTACTGACTAGAGCTATCTTTTTTAAGTTGACTTACCTTCTCGTATTCGTCGATGGCACTTTTGGCCGTATTGCGAATTTGGAGCAGGGGCGCTTCTAGCTGAAAAGCTTCTTCGGCGCCAAGCCAATGATAGCTGTCGAGAATATCGCTACTCTTTTTGGTGAGATCCGCATAGAGGTTTTGATAGCTATCTTCTTTGTAAACCAATTTTAGGAGCTCACGTGCTTCCGACATGGCCCTTACTATTTCCTTATTTCCGAGCTTGGCTAAATAGGAATCGTTGCTGGCTTGCGCCTGACGGTTAGGAGAGTAGAAAGGCGTTTGCCAAATCTGAATGAGGTGATGCTTAGTTTGCTCTTCCTCCGCGCGGAAGTAGATTAATTCTCCGTCTTCAAACAAACTATAGCCGCTGCAAATAATAGGGGTGCCAACTTCCTGCTCAATAAGGTTATAGCGCATAAGGGCATAGGTGCCGCTTTCCGCTTGATAAAACACATAAAGTACATCCTCGCCATTGGGGGAGTTTATGCGCTTTTCAAACTGCATACCCTGCAATTCATTATCAAAAAGCTTGACCTCTCCGCTTTGGATATAATAGCCTTTGGCGAAAATTAAACCTTGATCTTCCGGTAGTAGTACGCAAGAATCTTTAATGGCATCTACGCGTTTGGCCTCCTGCATTTTCTCATTAAAAATGATGTAGCGAAAGGCCTCTTCTTGGTAGGGTAATATTTTTAAAATGATGAGATTTCCCACTTCTGAGAAGTAGATCTCGGCATCATCCAAAGTTTGATCGGCATTATCTACCGGCTCGCTGTAAATTCCTTTTCCGGTATTGGTATTGTCTTCTACCTTTAAGGTGAGGTCGCCGCCAATGGTTTCTACAAAGAGGCGATCGGAGATGGAGATATGGGGATGTAATCCTTTGCGATGCATATCCCGATTAACCTTGGTCCAACGGAATTCATGCTGATCTGGAAAGCTAAATTCATGGTCACTACGGTTATCTACATAAGTGTACTGACCGTTTTTTAAAGTCCATTTAAAGGTTTTAATATCGGCGCTGGTTTTACCAACTTGGAAAACCATAAAGAGGTGAGGGCCAATTAATGCGAATTTACTGAAGCGGGTTTCGCGGTAATATTGGTAAAGGTTTTGAAAGTCGAGCTGAAATTGTTCGTTTTTAAAAACTTCGGTTTCCGCACTTTGAAAACGGTGTTCCTTGCGATCGTAGCGGTACACGCTAAACACATCTTTAATGTGGGTTTCAGCTTTTAGACCGATTTGCACATTATAGCCAAACCAAAAGAAATCATCGCCAACAGGTACAATATCGCGGGCCAGACAATTGTTTTCGGTGCTGATACGCTCATTGGCGATTAAGCGCGTTTCGGTAGCTCCGAATACAGTTCGCCTTTCACTGTTGAGCTCTTGGAGTCGCGCTTGCAGGTCTTTTCCATTCTTCTGTAGGCGTTCGCGTATTATCGAATAGGCGCCGGCCTCTAGAGAATTGGTTTCAGATGTATGGTTTGGTTCAGACATTTAAAAGTTTTGAAAGATGGGATGCAGAATGACTCTGCATCCCAAGGATTTAAGCTGTGCTAAAGGCTTTCAGGTTTAGCCTAAGATTCCTAAATCCTGCACAGAATTATTTCCAATACCCGACTTACGGGCGAGTTCCAACATTTGCTGAAGATTGCTCTTCTTCACCGGATCTTCGGTTTGCTGCATCAAACGGTTTAAGAATACGGCTACCGAGAGGTTGCGAATATCTTCGCTTTTTAATCCCGACTCCTTAAAGATTCCTTTAACCTGGTCCAGTAAACTCTCCCCATTAGGGTCTAAAAGCTGACCTTTAATTTCGCTAAAGATCTCGCTGTTGTGTACGGTGCGATCCATGGATTTACCTTGCGTGATGGCGCCCATAATCTTATCGAAGAATACTTGCTCGCCACCTACAATATCAATCTTGGCATTGCGCAGGGCTTCGGATAATACTGCTGCTTGAGCATCAGCAATGTCCTTCTGCACATTAATGCCGGCTAATTCGATCTTCAGGTCTTTATCTAAGCGAAGCTTAAACTCTTCGTGCTCTTTACCGGCATCATTAAAGGTCTTCATCGCTTTAGCTTTACGATCAATACCTTCTGCTTCCGCTTGGGCTTTTTCGAATAGTACTTGGGCATCAGCCAGACCTTTTTCTTTGTCGGCTTCTGCTTTTTCGCGAGTTACCTCGGCTTCGGCTAAACCTTTCGCTTTATCTACATCCGCAGCGGCTTTACCTATACGTAGGTCGGCAGCAGCCTGAGCATTCGATTTCGCTTCAATGCCTTTGGCTTCGGCCATGGCTTGATCTTCGAGTACGCTGGCTTCCGCTTCACCTTGTTTCTCACGGGCGGCGGCTTTGGCTTCCATTACTTGCGCTTCGGCCATTCCTTTGGCAGCTTCGCGGGCTGCTTCGGCTTCAGCTAGAGTTTTAACCGCTTCCGCTTTTTGGGCGGCACTTTGTTGCTCGGCCTCGGCATCGATTACTTTCTTCTTGGCTTCAAACTCCGCGGCTTGCTTAGCAGCTTCGGCACGTTTTATTTGCTCTACTAAGGCGGCTTCGGCTCTTTGCTCGGCTTCGGTAAGGGCTACTTTCTTCATTCGTTCGGCAGCGGCAAACTCGCGGGTATCTTTGATGCGTTCTTCCTCATCAACCACAGTTTTCTCAATCGCCACTCGCTCTCGAATAACCTCTTGAATGTTTTTGCGCTCTTCTTCAATCGCTTTCTCCTTCTCAATTTGAGTAAGGGTTACAATACGCTCCCTTTCAGTAACTTCTAAGAGGCGGTCCTTTTCTACGCGTTCGGTTTCAATAGCGTCCGTACGCTCTTTGTTTTTGGCGGCTACAATTACCTGACGAAGTTTATTTTCTTCGGCTACTTGCAGCTCTTCCTCAGTTTGGATGCGAGCACGCTCACCTTTTAGGCGCTCCTCTTCATTAACCCGATCAATTTCGGCTTTCTCGCGGGCTTGGATATTGGCAATTTCACGCTTTTGCTTTTCTTCCGATTCTGCCAGCTGACGTTCCAAAACTAGAATCGCTTCACGCGCTTCAATATCTTGCTGCTTAATGGTTTTTTCCTTATCCCTTTGGATGTAGTTAGACTTTACCGCTTCACGAGAAGTGATCTCGGTGATTTTCTTGATACCCTCTGCATCTAGAATATTGTTGGGGTCTAGGGAGTCGAGTGGAGTTTGCTCTAAAAAGTCGATCGCAGCATCGTCGAGGATATAACCATTAAGGTCGGTGCCAATAATGTCGATGATCTCCTTACGGAATTCATCCCGCTGGTTGTAGAGGTCTACGAATTCAAATTTCTTACCTACTGTTTTTAAGGCTTCAGAGAATTTGGCGTCGAATAAAAGTCGCAGGGCGTCTTTTGAAGATGCGCGACTGCAACCCACCGATTGGGCCACTCTCCGCACGTCTTCTTGCATTTCATTTACGCGAACGTAAAATGCAACGCTAATATCAGCACGGAGGTTATCCTTACACACCAAGCCATCTTTGCCTTTTCGCTCAATGGTAATGGTGTTGAGGGAGATGTCCATTATTTCCAGTTTCTGTAAAACTGGGATAACCAACATCCCGTTGAAATTAACTTTAATTCCGCCAACACCGGTCCTTACCAAAGCTTGACCTTGGGTGGCTTTATTGTAAAATTTAGATACAAGGGCGATGATCCCGATAAGGATTACAACTACAATAATGACGGTTGTAATCCAGGATTCTTGAAAAATGTCCATAGTCTGTTGTTGATTAATCGATTGATGTATAGGGTTCCACGAGGTACTCCCCCTGGGTATTGAGCTTGCGAATAAAAAGGACTTCATCGCCTTTTTTCACGTTCTGACCTTCATGGCAGCGTATCATCATACGCAGGAAGGTTCCGCTGTAGTTTATTTCGGCCATGCCACGACTCTTATCGCTAGCAGCACTGGTTACAATGCCGGTTCGACCGATAATTTCTTTGGGTTTTTCATCTTCATCTAGTTTCTCAAAAACCTTTACGAAGGGCCAGGTTAAAATTTTAGCGAGGAATAATCCGCCAAATAGCGAGGGTAAGAAAACAATCAGGCCAGCTAAAAAGCTTTCAAATCCTAAAAGGGCATTAATGTTTATGGTGATAAACCATACCGGTAGGGCTAAAAAGGAGAGCCATACCATAAAGGGGATTTTGCCCAGATTAAAGAATTGCAGCACATTGTTAAACCAGGAAACTTCCAGTCCTTCACCTTCAATTTCTACATCGGCATCCACCTCGGCATCTACTTCTAGATCGAAATCCAAGAAATCGGTGCCAACCACTCCTAAAATCACAATGATCCAATAGAGGACAACGAAGAGGAGTAATGCCGTGGGTACGGCATTAGCTCCATTGAAGATATAATTCAGGAAGTCGTTCATTGCTTATTATTCGTTGTCTTTAGTCTCGCTGTCTTTAGTTTCGTCCTCTTTAGTAAGACCCATTTTCGCTTTTAGGGCGGCAAGGTCGGCACTGGCTGGGGCATTGTCCTCGAGGGCCTTGTCTAGTTCTTCGTCTAAACTGCGACTCTCATTGGCGATGTCGCCATAGCTTTCCGCTAGAGCTTCTTCTTCCGCTACCTTGTCTTTCATGCGTTCTAGTAGGCTCATGGTGCTGGAAGAATCGATTTGGGCCATCTGCTTATTGATGTTTTTGGTGGCAGTGCTCACCTTTACTCGGGCCTTTAGGGTTTTAAGCTCGTTCTCGTATTGAGAAATCTGCTGGCGTAAGCGTTTAATCTTACTCTCCATGGTGGCAATATTGCCATCGAACTTTTCCTTATCCGTTTTAGCTTGATTCATAAGGCTTTCGTTTTCTTTCTTACGATTAAGCGCCTCACCCGCTAAACGGTCGCCCTCGGCACCATCTAAATCACCCTTTTCTACTTTCTGCAAAAGGGCAATCGCTTTTTTCTCGTAATCTTTGGCTTTCGCCTGATAGGTATTCGCGTCGTTACGAGCGCGGATGGAAAGAGCCTTGATTTCGGCTAAACTTTGCAGGGCTTTATCGAGATCCACTTTAAGATCGCGGATACCTTGCTCCGTCATTTTGATGGGGTCCTCTAATTTATTGAGGGCAGAATTAGCTTCGGCTTTACCGATGCTGAAGATGCGTTTAAAAATACTCATGTCTTAGTTTTTAGAAAATTCAATTAATTCGTCAGAATACTCACTTAGTAATAATTCGAGGGAGTTAATCGAGCCCTCAATCTCGTTTTGATCTAGGTTTTCCAATTGTAATGTGTCGCGGAAAACCACCTTGCGACCACCTTCATCAAGCGCGAATGCACCGTGAACGATGTCGCGGTTTTTAACTAAAAGCTTTTGGAAAATCTCTGGTTTTCCTTCTTTCAGTTCGAAGAGGTATTGTTCCATTATTAGAATCGGATCGGCAATGGCTACCACCAAATTGTGTATTCCCGCTTCCGCGTTTTCCACTACGAAGACATCTTCTTCGGCACTTTCGTAGGTGATGCTGTAATCCAGATCTAAAAGGAAGCTCTTAACTCGTTCGAAATAATTATCCATGATTTGTGATGTTTGGGTTTTTCGATTTTTGCTTAGCGTAGATAGGTACCAAATTAGGTTTTTTTGGCGGGGCAAAAAGTCGATTTAAGAGCTTTAAGACTTTATTCATGTTATTATTATTAGTTTTACACCGCTAATGTACTAATATTTTTAGTATCGCCAAAAGTTTTAGCAAAAATATTTTTGAGCTTATGTCCTACGTTGGAAAGAATATAAAGAAGATACGTTCAGTTAAAAATCTGAATCAGAGTGAGTTTGCTGATTTATTTGATCTCAAGCGCGCTAGTATCGGAGCTTATGAGGAAGGTAGGGCGGAGCCGAAAATCGGAACATTACAGGAAATTGCTAAGCATTTTGGTATTTCCATCGATGAGCTGCTGAATAAAGAGCTTTCGGTGAATGATCTTTTTCACTTCGACATCTTTAAGAAGGACTATGTTAAGAGCAGTGGGAACCAGCTCCGCCCCAGTAAAATGCCTTTGAGCTTTAGTGCCGTTTGGTATATCAGTTCCGAAAAGCGAAGTGATTATTTCGAAGGCAAGGAATTAGAGCAATTTTTAAAGTTGAATTTACCCTTACCCACTATACAGTCCGACTATCTGGCCTTTGAGCCGCATGCAGGCTTACCTTGGATTAATGCGGAAGGGAAAGTAGTGGACTTATTAATTGTACGGGAGCTGAAGGATAAAAAGGATTGGCCTCAAGCAATGGGTAAAAGGGTGATCTTGTGGGAGAATGCACAGTTTGATATTGGGAGAATCGAAGCTAAGGAGCAAAAGCCAGGCTTGCGCGATTTCCGCCATTCGGAGTTCAAAGTCTTGGAAGCTAAAAAGCAGCGCTTATTTTTAGTGCTTTATGAACTTGCTAATGTTTTGAGCAAATAGCGTGATATTCTAAGCAAAGCTCTAGCGGCGATACCGAATTTGATAGGCGATAAGTCCGGTGCCTCGTTCTAAATTGCTAAAGGAAATATTTCCGGGAACCACTTCTTGCTCCATTAAAGGATTTCGAAGGTCCATAAGATAGTTATAGAAATCTTCAGGACGGCTTACCACTTATAGCTTAATCCAAAGTTGATGAGCAATAAATCAAAGGAAAAATTTTCTTCAGGATAATTATTATTGCCTGGTTTGATAGTCTCTCCTTCAAGCGGATGATTACTCACTCCATCTATGTTAATTTGTTCAAAGAGCAGGCTGCTGGTGCCAACATTAACCTTTGGTTGGTAGCTTATTCTAAAGAAATATCCAAAGTGCTCACTAAAAAAGTTACGCCACTCAAGTCCTAGGTTTAATCCAATATACCTTATTTGACGCATGGTGCGAGTGCTGCCGTTAATTGTGAATCCGGGGCGACTATTATTTTGTGTATAATCGTTGCTTATAGATCTGTTGTAAATTATAAAGCCGGACATACCTAGAATAAAACTCAACTCCTCAAAAGGACTTTTATAAAGCATGTCCAGCTGACAGTTAAGACTTAATCTTTGGATTTGGTCAGTTAAAGCTTCTGTGGTAATCTTTTCGATACCGTCAGAAACTTCCATGGAATTGGTGCTACGCCACAAACCTGCTTGCTGAAAACTAGTGGAAATTTTAAGGTAGGGTTTTAAGCGATACGCGACGCCAACACCCAGCGAAAGATTGGCTAGAGGAAATCTTTTTAATGTTTCTTCCTCCTCAAAACCGTCTAACAATGGATCATAGTCGCCCAAGCCATTTTTATGAGCATCGATGAAAAGGCCGAATTGCATTCCGGATTGAATATCAATTTGCCAGCCTTTGAGGTTTTGGCCCAATGCTATAGTGCTTAAGAAGCTTAAAAAGAGTGCAAGGTGTAGTTTGCCCATAACAGATAGATTATGAATTATGTAGGGGTGATCTTTTGCGATCAAAAATCGATTTAGTTTACACTAAGTATTTTTGTCCGAACCTCACCGGTAGCAAATGTTATTTTCTGCATATACACTCCAGCAGGTAAAGGGAAGCTTGTGATTTGATTAAGGTCCATGGTCTCCGAGAAGCAATTATTGCTGTTAAGGCTAGACAGTTTAAGTATTGAGGGGTTCCTATATAAAGAATTACCTTGGAGGTCTAGGATTTCGTAACTGGCGGGAAAGTAACTGGAATGCATCGATAGCATTGCATCTAAATCATCTGAATCCTCGAGACAATCGGCTAAACAAACTTCAAAATTAAGAGGACCATCATAGTTTAAGGGAATTGGATTAGGATAGGTATTCAACTTATTCCAGATACAATTTAGTTGATTGTTGGCCTCAACGCATTCAAGTAGTTCAATCTGGCTGCTCACTGCGCATTTAGAACACGAATCAGTGTAGGTTACGGTGTAAACCCCAGGGGTGATTAGAGCATAACGAAGGTTACTTCCATTGGCTATGCTATTGTAAATCACTCCGTTTTTTTCATGGCTAACCGTGATTTGGATCGGACAACCTGAAGAAGGGAGCGTGCCAATATTTAATAGGTCTAGGCTGGGTTTATGTCCGGGGCAAACATGGTTTGGTTCTAACCTTATTTCAGGGTGAATAAATGAGGTGATCAGTTCCCCGCTTTGTGGATCTTGCTTTCTCTGCGTAAAGGTTTCGCAACCACATTGGCTTACTGTATAGGCCGTTCCTTTATTGGTTTTACTAAAATGATCGATTTGGGCTCTGAAATCCAAAAAGCCATTTGTTAAAATACTAGGGCCATAGGAGCTTGCTTCAAAGTTGAATGCCTTAGCTCCTAAAAAGCTACGGTTAAGATTGTATCGCATATTGCTGGCCATTTGAGGGATTCCCCCGTTCAGGTCTCCGCTCAACAAGTCATTATGTAGGTCCCAAAATACCACATCCTCATTGCAGCATCTTGAGAAAGTTCCTCTATAATCTCCGTCAATGTCATAGCCTGCTTCAGAATTAGCAATTTTAAAACTCCAATAAAAAGCAGAGCGGTATCTTATTTGAGCATTGTTATCTGCTCGGCCTTTGGTTTCTACGATACCAGAATAGCCATGAGCAGCCACAAAATACATCGGGATATTAGCTTTTAGAGTATCCCATCCGGTGAAAGCCTCGACTTCCGTATGATTAGCCCAAGGGTCGTTAATCGAAACTTTTGGTGCGGCATTTGTATTCTTTATGAAACTTGAGAGATGGCTTGGCAGGGAAGCGTAATTGGTGTCAACTGTCTTATCTACTGCAGTTAAAGCATCCCCCACGGCATCGCCTAGTTTTGTCCAATCAATGCCCCAATCCATAGTTCCTGCAGCTTCCCAATTCTTGCCATCCAGTATTTCACTGTTTGTAGGCTTAAAAGGATTATGCTCTGCTTTATAAAGAAAGTATGTGGATTTAAAGGCGTATCGACTTGAAGAAGGGTAGAGTGTGCCGCCTTTATGGTCGAGTTCGGTATTGATTTGATTCCGAAATTCACCGTCATATTCAATGAATTTATCACAATTACAAAGGTCATCACGCAAGAAGTCTTGATCTGTACATTAATTTATGATCCTGAATACTGCACTGCCAGCTTGCTTTTCATTAAGTGCAGAATACCGATCATGACTCCAAGTTCGAATGAAAAAGTCAGAAGAAAGACCATGGTTTTGCCACCTTTTTTCATAGGCTTTCCATTTGTAGGAAAAGAGACCTGGGCCTGGGCCTGGATTATAATGCTTAAACTTTTGGTTAGGTGAAGAGTTTTGAGGCTGCGGTAGTAAACCAGTTGGAACTATTGCTTTACAGTTACACTGGATACTGTTAGAACTCTGAGGGCTATTCTTCTCTGAAGTGCTCAGGGGTTTAAAGAAATTAAGTTTAAAGTATTCAACATCTTCTGAATTCACGCC
>CATMQD010000021.1 GCA_950073045.1 uncultured Flavobacteriales bacterium
ATCAATTGATCCAATCTAAACTTCCAAATGCTCAAATTAAATTAAGTTCTGGTCAGCCAGGTACCGCTTCGATCATCCGATCTCGTGGACCAGTTTCGGCGAACACAAACACTACTCCGGTTATTATGATCGATGGTGTGCGAGTGGATAACCTGAACTCGAATGCAGCCCTAAGTTTAAATACGGGTGGTGCACAGTCTTCGGCAATTGCGGATATTCCCATGGAGGATATCGAGCGTATCGAGTACATCCCTGGTGGTGCAGCAACTACCCTTTACGGTGCGGATGCAGCAAATGGGGTACTTCAGATTTTCACTAAGCGCGGAAAAGCTGGTCGCTCAAGTGTTTTCTTTGAAACTCAATTGGGTCAAATGCAGGGTACTCGCGACTTCCTTAAGTGGCAAGAAACGGGAGACTTATTATTTGAGCCTGGATTCGTGCAAAATTACCGCTTAGGTTTTTCGGGTGGTACTGATGCTTTTAACTACAGCTTCTCTGGCTCTATTTACCAAGATGATGGTTTTAACGCCATTAACGAGCAAATTCGTCGCAACTTCCGTACTACGGTTTCGGCCAGAGTAACTAACCGTTTACGCTATTCAGCCTCTTTGGCTTATTCTAATAGTGAGTTTACTCGTGATTATAATGCCAATACCAGCTATGCTCGTTTTGGTAATGCAGAGGGTGGCTCATTCGGTAACCTAGGTGATTCTAGCCAAACTTATCTCGATGATTTAAAGCGTCAGTTACAAGATGAAGCTGATGTTACCAATATAACCGAGCGCATTAACCGCTTTAATGTGGCAAACAACTTCACTTACGATGTTACTGACAAGGTGGTTGTTTCTTTCGACTTTGGTTTAGATAGTCGTAACTCTAAGCAGCAGGAATTAGGAACTAATGCCTTACAAATTGTTAAGGGTTCTTATCCTGATGGTACTACCGATCAAGGTTATATCGATGTGAGTTCTCGTAACTTCTTGGTATTGAGTTCTAACTTAAATGCCGCTTACAATGAAAAATGGGGAGACTTTGATTTCATTACTACTGTCGGTGGTCAAGCCTTCCGTGAGAATGATTATCAAACCTTAATTAATGCCGTAGGTGTGCCTGATGGTTCGGAGTCTGTAAATAACTCTGCCGATCAAAATGTGCAGGATTTTTACAATACCGTAACTTCTTATGGTATCTATTTAGCCGAAAACGTAGGTTGGAAAGACAAGCTGTTCTTAGATTTCGGTCTTCGTTTCGATGGCAACACAGCCTTTGGTGATGAGATTGGCTTAATTCCGCTTATCAAAGTAGGTGGATCTTATGTGATCTCAGATGAGGATTTCTTCCGTGATAATATTTCTGCGGATTATGTTACCATGATGAAATTCCGTGCAAACTATGGTGAGGCTACAATCTTCCCAACACCATTCGCGAACGACCTTACTTTCGCTCTTAACCCATACAATGGATTACAGTCTTTTGCCTTCTCTAATCCAGGTAACCCAGAGTTGCAGTCGGAAATTGCTAAAACCACTGAGTATGGTGTTGATCTTGGATTGTTTAAGCGTGTAACTTTAAGCTTTACTTATTACCGTACCCTTACTGAGGGAGCATTATTTACTCCTCCTCAGGCACCTTCTTCTGGCCAAGCTGCGCAGGAGAAAAACGTAGGTGAGATCGAAAACAAAGGTTATGAGATCGCTTTAGGTGTAAATATCCTTAGCAATGAGAAGCATAACTTAAATGCCCGTGTTTCTTATAACTACAACGAAAACATCGTGTTAAGCACCGGTGGTGCTCCAGAGTTTGTGGTAGGTGGTTTTACCTTCCTAGGTTCTTGGGTTAACGAAGGTCAGCCTTTGGGTTACCTACGTGGTGCTAAAGTGGTAGAAGACGGAAACGGTGGCTACGAAGTAGAGCGTAATGCTTACTTAGGTACTACCTTCTCTCCAACCTTCGGTACTTTCGGTATCGACTATACCTTCGACAATAAGTTGAGCGTATTCCTTAACGGTGATTACCAATTTGGTGGTCAGGGTGTTAATGTAGATGATGTATTACGTTACTTCGGTGGTGTGAATGATGAAGATCGTTTCCCACAAGAGGTAATTGATGGTGGTATTACTTCTTTCTTCGACCTTGCAGGTTACTGGGTAGAAGATGCCAACTATATCAAGATTCGTACTATCGGTGCTGAGTATAACTTCGGTAGCTTATTAGATAGTCGTATCAAAAACTTCCGTATTGGATTCACAGTTCAAAACCCTTACAACTGGGTGAGCTCTAGCTTTGATCCAGATATTTCTGGTTCAGGTTTCCAAACTCAGAACGGATTTGCCGGTGGTGGCTTCGGTTATGGTACCCAGTCTGCACCACGTATCTATTTAGCAACCCTACGTGTTAACCTTTAATAAGAAGCAAGATGAAAAAGATATTGACTAAAATTTCTATCATAGCCGCTTCAGCATTGGTATTTGTAGGTTGTGAGGCTATAGACCCCACAGATGTGGTAAACCCAAACCTCTCGGAGGATGCTTTGGTTGGTCAGCCTAACTCCGCTCAAAGCTGGTTGAACGGTATCGAGCGTCAGCTTGCCGTAGCTGCGAATAACAATTTGATTATCGCAGAAATAGCATCTGACAATTATGTGAACACTCAAACTTTCTTTAACCAGTTTATGGATGGTTTGACAATTGATTTCCAGGACGACGATGTGGATGACTCACAATTCCATATTGCTCGTTTACGCGAAATGGCACTTTTCGGATTGAATGAAATTGGACCAAACGATCCAAACTATTCGGCCGAAACTCAAGCGGAGTATGAGTTCTTTGCGGGACTTTCTCACTTATGGGCTGCGATGTATTACCGTGCCCTTCCAGGTGAGGCCGGTGGTGCTGTATTAAGCAGAGATGCTCATTTAGATGCTGCCATTAACTACTTCACTACTTCTAATACTACTGCTTCTAACACTTCCTCTATGCTAGGTTTAGCACGTGCGTATTATATGAAGGGTGATGCTACCAATGCAGTAACTTGGGCGGATAACGCCATTGCTGCAGAAGCCGACTTCTTAAGAGTAATTCGTTTCGATCCACAAAACAGTCGTGGTAACAGCAATAGTAATAACTACACTGTAAACTCTTTACAGGATGCTTTATACGATCGTGGTAGTTTTGATGATTTACAGCCACTACCTAAATTGGATTTCTTAGATCCTAAGTTTGCGGTTGTTTCTTCAGTAGAAGATGCGGATGTTCCTTTATTAAAAATTGAGGAAGCGCATTTGATTAAAGCCGAAGCGGCTAATGCTGCAGGTAATGACCCTGGTGCTTTAGTAGCGCTTACAGACCTATTCGGGGTAATTGCAAATCGCGAAGTACGTAGCATTAACGATGCGGCAGAAGATCGTACCGAGCGTAACCCAGCTACTCGTCCAGATAGCACCGACATCACTGTTGATGGTCGCGCAGGATTGGTATTAGCACGTAAAAGTGGTAATGTAGATATTCCAGTGGTATCGGGTACTTCTTACGATGTTGCTATGGTAACTGGCCTTACGGGAGATGATTTGCTAGAAGCGATTTACAATATCCGTCAAGAGGTATTTATCGCCGAAGGTATGCGGTCAGTTGATATGGGACTCACCTTCGTAGTTTCTCAAAATGAGCAATTGCTAAATGAGAATGTAAGTTCTGGTGATACCGAAGCAGACATTCCTCCATTCTTAGCACCAATTTCAACTGAGATTGATGCTATAGATTACGACGCAACCGCTCGTACTTGTACTATTACTCATGATATTACCGCTCTAATTGTTGCCAATAAAGGCACCGATTATGTATGTCCATTCCATTAATAAATTGGTAATCCAATAAAAAAGCCCCGGCGGAAACGTCGGGGCTTTTCATTTATAAAGCTTTTAAAAAAAATAACGAAGGCTATTTTTCTATTTCAATATGATTGATAATCTCGGGTAATAAACGCAATGAAGCCAATTCGCGGTGACGTTTACGAGCTTCATCAGCGGGGTAACCAAAATAGGTTTTACCAGCGAGTAAAGACTTAGCCACACCCGATTGAGCCAGTACCACAGCTTTATCGCCAATACTTAAATTGGCACTAATTCCAACTTGGCCCCATAGGGTAACTTCATTACCAATTTGGCAACAGCCAGCTACTCCCACTTGGGCGGCAAAAAGGCATTTCTCGCCAATTACCGTATCGTGACCAATATGCACGCCATTGTCGAGGATAGAACCTTTACCAATGCGCGTATCGGCACTCACTCCGCGATCTATAGTACAGCCGGCGCCAATTTCTACCTGGTCTTCGATAACTACATTGCCACCGCTAAGCAAGCGATCAAATCCCTCCGGACGTTTTTTATAATAAAAAGCATCGGAGCCAATTACCGTGTTGGCTTGTATTACAACCTGATCACCAATTTGGCAATTATCATTAATGCTCACATTGCTATGGATTATACAATCCTTACCAATTTTAACCCCGCTGCCAATGGAGCAGCCTGGTTGAATAATGGTGCCTTCTCCGATTTCGGCATTGGGAGATATGGCGGAATGGCGAGCTTGAAAAGGAAAGTACTTTTCAGTGAGACGGTTGAAATCTCGGAAAGGATCCTCAGAAACCAAGAGGCCCTTGCCTTTAGGAACGGCAACTTCTTGATTTATAAGAATAGTTGTAGCGGCAGATTCCAGGGCCGTTTTGTAGTATTTTGGATGGTCTACAAAAACCAGATCACCGGGACGAACCCGGTGAATCTCGTTAAAACCATAGGTGAGGTGTTCCGCTTCACCACGAAATTTACAACCGAGGAATTCGGCGATTTCAGAGAGCTTAAGCGGTTTGGAGAAATCCATTATTCACCTTTATAACGTTCTTTATAACTACCTGAAGCAGTATCGATAAGAATCTTTTCGCCTTGATCGATAAACAATGGAACCCTTACTTCCGCGCCAGTTTCTACGGTGGCTGGTTTTAGGGTGTTAGTGGCAGTATCTCCTTTAATTCCGGGTTCGGTATAGGTGATTTCCAAAGCCACTTTTTGGGGAAGTTCACAAACCAAGGGGCGGTCCTCATCCGCGTGGAATAATACCTGACATTCCATACCCTCTTTCAAAAACTGAGGTGCATTAATCAATTCCTTAGGAATGGTAATTTGGTTAAAGTCCTCCATATTCATGAAGTGCCATCCACTAGGATCCTCATAAAGGAATTGATAATTACGGTTCTCAATTCGGATAATCTCTAATTTGTTTCCAGAAGGGAAGGTGTTGTCAATCATCCTTCCAGTGTCGAGATTACGAAGTTTGGTACGAACGAAAGCCGGTCCTTTACCGGGCTTAACGTGTAAGAATTCTGTAATTTGATGTGGCGCACCATTCCAGGTGATGCACAGTCCATTACGGATATCTGAAGTATCTGCCATCTTATTGATTTTGAACAAAAGTATTAAAGCCTATTGATAATCGGTGATTCTTAATTGCTGCTCGCAAAGAAATCCCTCATCTTCATTAAAATTGGTGCCAATTAGCAGACTGCGATTTTCCAGTTCGGTTTCTAATAATTCCCGAAACCACTCTGCTCCGGCTTTATCTAAATTGGAGGTAGGTTCATCTAATATTAAAAAGTCAGACTCGCTTAATAGCGCTAAACACAAGCGCAAGCGCTGCTTCATACCCGAGCTTAAATTGCGAATTTTCTTCTGTGCGGCATCTTTTAAGAGGGCTCTTTCCAGCACTGTTTTTGGGCTGTAGGTCGATTTAAATTTCCGGAAGCCAGCGGCCTTTTCCAAAAAGTTTAAAACGCTAAGTTCTTCGATTAGCTCAAAGTAGGGCGCGGCATAAGCAATTTGTAAAGCTGCACTTTGCAGGCTAAGCGCCTTTCCATTCTGAAAATGTTGAACCTTACCTTCGCTTAAGCTTAAAGCGCCAAAAGCGGTTTTTAAAAAGGTAGATTTACCACTTCCATTACCACCTAAAATAGCCCAGCGACTTCCTTCCTCAATTTTTAAATCGAGGTTCTGAAAAACAATTTGCCCAGGAAAGCGACGGCCAGCTTGCTGGAAGTGAATTTCCATATTACTCCAATCGGAAACCTTTCATAATACCCGTTTGAGAATTCCGGATGAAGGTTAAAATCTCATCCCGATCTTGGGTAGCTTCAAAGTCGGCCTCGATAATAGAAAGGGCCTGACTCACATTATAATTCTTCTGGAAGAGGATGCGATAGATGTTTTGCACCTCATTAATTTGCTCGTTGGTATAGCCTCTTCGGCGCAAGCCTATGGAGTTAATTCCAGCATAGGAAATCGGCTCTTTCGCGGCCTTTACAAATGGAGGTACATCTTTCCGAACTAAGGAACCACCACCCACAAAAGCATGAGTGCCAATTTTTGCAAATTGCTGAACGGCAGTTAAGCCACCCACAATCGCCCAATCATTTACTTCAACGTGGCCGGCTAAAAGCACGCCATTTACAATGATGCAGTTTTCACCAATAATGCAATCGTGAGCCACATGTGCTGTGGCCATGATAAGGCTGTTAGCGCCAATAATAGTTTTACCTAAAGCTTTGGTACCGCGGTTTACGGTTACAAATTCTCGAATGGTAACATTGTTGCCAATCTCCACGGTGCTGTCTTCACCTTCGAATTTTAAATCTTGAGGAATAGCAGAAATAACGGCCCCTGGAAAAATGCGGCAATTTTTACCGATTCGGGCGCCTTCCATGATAGTTACGTTGGATCCAATCCAAGTGCCTTCCTCAATTACCACATTTTTATGAATGGTGGTAAATGGTTCTATAACTACGGTTGGAGCAATTTTGGCGCTGGGATGGACGTAGGCGAGGGGTTGATTCATTCTTTGTTCTTTTCTTTTACGATTTGCGCCATCATTTCAGCTTCGCAAACCAGAGTAGTGCCAACATAGGCCTTGCCGGTCATTTTAACGATTCCCCGACGAATCGGCTCATTCATCACGAGCTTGAAAATTAAAGTGTCTCCAGGAACCACCTGCTTCTTAAAACGCACATTGTCGATTTTTAGGAAATAAGTGAGGTAGTTCTCAGGATCGGGAACGGTGCTTAAAGCAAGAATACCTCCGGCCTGTGCCATGGCCTCTACTTGTAAAACGCCCGGCATTACTGGTGCCCCAGGAAAGTGCCCCTCAAAGAAGGGTTCATTCATAGTAACACTCTTAACCGCTACCACATGTTCGGCACTAATTTCCATCACTTTATCCACCAATAAGAATGGCGGGCGGTGTGGTAAAATGTGCATGATCTCTGTAACATTGTGTACCGGGACCTGGTTAGGATCGTAAGTCGGTATTTCGGCTTTCTGCATGTTTTCTTTCATGACTTTAGCTAACAATTTTGCGAATGAGGTATTGGCTTTATGTCCGGGCTTTGTTGCAATTATCTTTCCTTTAATAGGCGCTCCCAATAAGCGAAGATCACCAATTACATCCAATAATTTATGTCGGGCGGCTTCATTGGAGAAATGTAAGTCTAAATTATCCAGCACCCCATTGGGCTTTACGGATACCTGCTCCTTTCCGAAGGCCGATTTTAATTTTTCAAGTTTTTCGGGCGACAATTCTTGATCCACATACACAATGGCATTGTTTAAATCGCCTCCCCTAATTAAGCCATGATCCAGTAGGAGCTCCAGCTCATGTAAAAAACTAAAGGTTCTGCATGGGGCAATTTCCGCCTTAAAATCACTCAGGTTTTCAAGGTGCGCATTTTGACTTCCCAAAACCTTGGTGCCATAATCCACCATTACCGAAACCTCATACTTTTCTGCCGGAATCGCGATAAGCTCTACATCATCCTCCGCATCATAAAAGCGAATCGGTTCTGTAACCTCAAAATATTGACGTTCCGCTGCTTGTTCTTTGCGGCCAGCTTCTTCCAAGACCTTAACAAAAGGAAGGCTACTGCCATCCATAATTGGCATTTCTGGACCATTAACCTCAATCAGGCAATTGTCAATTTCTAAACCCGTTAGAGCAGCTAAAACATGTTCTATGGTGCTTACCGAAGCGCTTCCCAACTCCAAGGTAGTGCCTCTTTCGGTATGCGTAACATATTTCGCTAGGGCAGGAATTTCCGGTTTATTATCTAAATCAACCCGCTTAAAGCAGATGCCATGGTCGGCTTCTGCCGGATGAAAATGCAAACTAACTTCGGCCCCAGTGTGGAGTCCGCTGCCAGAAATTTCAATGCTTTGGGCTAAGGTATGTTGGTGGTCGCTCATTAAGCTTTGATACTTTTTTGTAAGTCGCTGATAATCTTCGGCAACTTTCGGAAATATACGTATGACTTCTTAAAATAGAAAACTTGGAATCCTGGGTTTCCTTGCAAAATGGTGTCATCGGGCCAGCTATTACCTACTCCGGTTTTAGCGGCAATTTTTACGCGATCGCCAATTTTAAGGTGACCAATAATTCCCACTTGTCCGCCAATCATACAATTAGCGCCAATTTTAGTAGAACCTGCAATACCAGTTTGAGCGGCGATTACCGTGTTTTCACCAATCTCTACATTATGGCCAATTTGAATAAGGTTATCCAATTTTACTCCTTTACGGATAATGGTGGATCCTAAGGTGGCCCGATCGATAGTGCTATTGGCACCTACTTCAACTCCATCCTCTAAAATCACATTTCCAATTTGAGGAACCTTAGCATATTCTGCTCCTTTGGGGGCAAAGCCAAAACCATCGGCACCTATAATTACTCCGCTGTGCAGACTTACCTCATTTCCTAAAATAGATTCGCGGTAAAGATGCACACCGCTGTGAATTAGACAGTTTTCGCCAATTACCGAATTGGCACCAACTACGCAGTTAGCATAAATTTTACTGCCTTTACCGATTTTTACTCCGGCACTAATTTGTGTGCCTGGTCCGATATAAACATCTTCACCAATTTCGGCGCTATCATGCACTAAGGCATGAGCATCAATTCCAGTATCCTGAAATTGAGCGCTATTATAAGCCTCTAATAATTGGGCAAATGCACCATAAGCATCATCTACTCTAATTAAAGTGGCCTTGATTTCTTTTTCGGCTTTAAAGTCCTTAGCCACAATTACTATGGAAGCCGGAGTTTCGTAAATATGACTGGTGTACTGTGGGTTTGCCAGAAAGCTTAGAGTACCCGGTTTACCATCGTCAATTTTACTGAGATTGTTAACCGTAATATTAGGGTCGCCCTCTACAATGCCTTGCAGCATATCGGCGATTTGTTGCGCGCTAAATTCCATTGGGCCAAAAGTACAAATAATGACCCTTAAGAGCCGAGTAGAGATTTAGGACTAAATAGGAAGTGTTTAACTACCGGTTTTGCTAGGGCGCTAATGTTTAATTGATCGGCCGCTTTCGCAATGTCAATAAGGCTTCCGTCCTTATATAGCAGGTTGATGCGATCCTTCTCTGGATTGTAGGCATTATTGCTAATTTCTTGCTGGAAAATTAAATAACGGGCATCCTTTTCGGAGATCCCGTACTTATGGGTGGCTGCTTCTCTTAAACTGTGCATTTCCTCATCCGACCAAGGTTTTTCTTGCATGCGAACACCGAGTAAGTTTCGATCTAGGATGCGAGCGCATAACATTCCCAAAGTTGTGTCTTTACTACGGCGCCATTCTTTTATGGCCGCCATTATATCGCTATCATCTAATTCAGCGTATAAGGCAATCATTTCCTTTTGCGAATCAGGTAGCTTCCCGCTAAGGAAAGGGCGCAATACACTGGGCATAGCCATGGAGTCGGTGTAAATCATCCGCGCCCGCTTTAAAATTTGAATCAGTAGATATTCTGCACCTAAGACGGTTTTATGCAAGTAAACCTGCCAGTACATTAACCTACGCGCCACAATAAATTTCTCTACACTGTAAATCCCTTTCGAGTCCACCACAATTTGATCATTCGCCACATTAAGCATGGTGATTAATCGCTCCGAATTAATTTTCCCTTCGGTAACACCGGTGTAAAAGCAATCGCGACGTAAATAATCCAAGCGATCAACATCCAGCTGGGAGCTGATTAGCTGATGCAAAAATTGCTTGGGATAACGATCCATAAAAATGTCGATCCCCATTTGCAACTGACCATCAAATTGCTTGTTGAGCTCTTCCATAAAAGCGAGGGATAGCGATTCGTGATCAATACCCGGAATTATGGAATTTTCCAGGGCATGGGAAAAAGGACCATGACCAATGTCGTGTAAAAGTATCGCAATGGTAACCGCCTCTTCCTCTTCCGCCGTAATTTCGTGGCCTTTATTACGAAGCAAGCCTACCGCTTTTTGCATTAAATGCATCGCGCCAAGCGCATGATGAAAGCGGGTATGGTAGGCCCCGGGATAAACGAGGTAGGTTAATCCTAATTGGGTGATCCGCCTAAGGCGTTGGAAATAAGGATGCTCCATCAAGTCGAAAATTAATGGACTTGGAATGGTAATGAAGCCGTAAATCGGATCGTTAAGTATCTTAAGCTTATTGGTACGCCTCAAAATCGTATTCTTGTTGGGCTGCGTAAATCGAAAACGAAAGTATGGACAATATTCAAATTCTTTGGGTTGATGACGAGATAGATCTCTTAAAACCTCACATCTTATTTCTGGAAGCGAAGGGATACCAGGTAGACACTGCCAATAACGGTTCCGATGCTTTAGATATGGTGCAGGAAAAGCGCTATCAAATGGTCTTCCTCGACGAAAATATGCCAGGCATGGATGGCTTGGAAACCCTGCAAAGAATTAAAGAGCAATTCTCCACCTTGCCCGTGGTAATGATTACCAAGAGTGAGGAGGAGAGCATTATGGAAGATGCTATTGGCTCCCAAATCAGCGATTATCTGATTAAACCCGTTAATCCTAATCAAATATTACTAACCCTTAAAAAGCATTTAGAAAATCGACGCTTGGTGAGCGAGAAAACCACCAGTAACTACCAGCAAGAGTTTCGTCAATTAGCCATGGACCTTTCCATGGTTCGCGATATCGAAGGTTGGGAGTCGCTTTTTAAGCGTTTAACCTATTGGGAGCTGGAGCTGGATAAGTTAGAGGATGAAGGTTTAAACGACATCTTGCGCTCGCAAAAAAGTGAAGCCAATGCCCAATTCTTCCGCTTCGTACAAAATAATTACGAAGACTGGTTTAGCGACCCCGAAGAAGCGCCCGTGATGAGTCACACCTTGGTTAAAGATTGGGTGCGACCTAGCTTAGATAAAGGTGATCCCTTCTTTTTAGTGGTGATTGATAATCTACGCTATGACCAATGGAAAGTTATTCAGCCGGAAATAGAAAAGTATTTCAGTTTGGAGGACGACCGTACCTATTGGAGTATTTTACCCTCAGCTACCCAATTTGCTCGTAATGCCCTTTTTGCCGGATTAATGCCTTCGGAAATTAAAAAGCGCTTTCCCGATAAATGGGTGGAAGACAATGAAGATGACGAGGGTAAGAATAATTATGAAAAAGACTTCTTTGCCGATAACCTCCAGCGTTTAGGCTTTGGTAGTTTAAATATGGGCTACGAAAAAGTGACCAATCATAATTATGGGAAAAAGCTGTCTGATAATCTGAGCAATCTCCTTACTAATGATGTAAATGTCTTGGTTTACAATTTTGTGGATATGCTCTCTCACGCTAAAACGGATATGAAGGTGATTCGCGAATTGGCGGATAATGATAAAGCTTACCGCTCGCTAACTTTAAGCTGGTTCCGTAATTCACCGCTTTTAGATATGCTACGACAATTAGCCGAAAAAGGAATTCCGGTTTTACTAACCACCGATCACGGAACCATTAATGTGGTAGATCCTACCAAAGTGGTGGGCGATCGATCGCTTAATACCAATTTGCGCTATAAGAGTGGTCGAGGGATGACCTACCAGGGCAAGGATGTGCTGGAGATTAAAAATCCAGAAGCGGTGTATCTGCCCAAGCAGAACATTAATAGCTCCTATATTTTCGCCAAGGAAGATTTGTTTTTTGCCTATCCGAATAACTTCAATCACTATGTGAAGTATTATCGGAATACCTATCAGCATGGTGGAGTTTCCCTAGAGGAGATGATTATCCCCTTCGTGAGCTTAAAGCCCAAAAAATAGAATTTATTTTTCACTAGCAAGGGTGGGGGAATGCTGAAGAAATACGGCATTCCTCTACATTTGCGGAATGAGTGACCTGCAATTTGATGTAGCTTCAGTAGAAGCATTGCCAGAGGTAGCGGCCGCCATTTTAAGCGGTTTACAAAGCTCCGTGGTTCTCTTTAAAGGTGATTTGGGAGCGGGGAAAACCACCCTGATTAAATCGCTATGTGCACAATTAGGGGTAAAGGATGAAGTTAATAGTCCGACCTTTTCCTTGGTAAACGAATATAGAGGTGCCCAAGGAGAGCAGGTTTTTCATTTCGATTGGTACCGATTGGAGGATGAATCGGAAGCTTGGGATATTGGTTGGGAAGACTATCTAGAAAGGGGTGATTATCTCTTTATTGAGTGGCCTGAAAAAATTCGTAATTTAATACCCGATCATTTCGCACTGATCACCATCGAAATTCTATCCGCCGAAAGGCGAGGCATTCGCTTAAGTCACCACCATGAGTAAACCCGAATTTCTTAGTTTTTCATCTTCCGAATTAATGCCTCAGGAGGAGGTTTTGGAAGTTCAAAAGTCGCGTCAAAAATTACAAATTGGCATTCCCGCAGAAACCTGCTTGCAGGAAAAGAGAATGCCGCTTACGCCAGATGCGGTTCAGCTATTAAGCGAACATGGGCACGAAGTAATTATCGAAACCGAAGCAGGGAAGGACGCCCACTATAGCGATAAGGATTATTCAGAAGCGGGAGCCAAAATTGTGTACTCCGCGAAAGAGGTTTTTGAAGCAGATATGATTATTAAGGTGGAGCCACCCAGTGAAGCCGAAATCGACCTGATGAAGAAAGGGCAAACCCTAATTTCGGCCCTTCAGCTTAAAACTCGTCAAAAGAAATACTTTAAGTCCTTAATGAAAAAGGGCGTTACCGCCTTAAGTTTCGAAAATATTGAAGATGAAGATGGGATAGTACCGGTGGTGCGTAGTATGAGCGAAATAGCCGGGAATACCTCTATATTAATTGCCGCCGAATATCTAAGCAATGCCAATGATGGTAAAGGCTTTTTATTAGGTGGTGTTTCGGGAGTTCCACCCACAGAGGTGGTGATTATCGGCGCGGGCACAGTAGGAACTTTTGCGGCGCGCACGGCCTTAGGCTTAGGAGCCAATGTGAAGGTATTTGACCGTTCACTTTCCAAATTACGCCGTTTGCAATCGCAGCTTAATAATATTCCGATTTACACTTGCGTGATACAACCCAAAATATTGGAAAAGGCTTTGATGCGCTGTGATGTGGCTATTGGTGCCATTCGCTCCGAGTCGGGAAGGACTCCCTGTGTGGTTACCGAAGATATGGTCCGCAATATGAAGGCGGGATCGGTAATTGTTGATGTGAGCATCGATCAAGGCGGCTGCTTTGAAAGTAGTGATCTTACCAGTCATGATGAGCCGATTTTCCGCAAATTCGATATCATCCACTATTGTGTGCCCAATATCGCTTCTCGAGTAAGTAGAACGGCATCCTTCTCTCTAAGCAATATTATGGCGCCTATTCTACTTTCGATTGGGGAAGTAGGAGGAATTGATGAGATGTTGCACTTACATCGACACGTGCGCAAGGGCTTATATCTCTATAAAGGAAATTTAACCTCTAAAGGCATTGGCGAGTGGTTTGATTTACCCTATGCCGAGGGTGACTTACTGTTTGAGTAAGCCTTTCATTTTTGATTTTACCTTATCAACTAGGCCCACATTCTGATCAGGAATGGCCACCACATCAGCTTGATATTGGCCCATGTTAAACTTGGCTAGCTTTTCAACCTTTTCTTCTTGTCCGGGGAAATAAAACAAAGCCCAGTTCTGACCATTAGGATGTGGCCAATCAGTAGTTTGCATTTTTAAGCCACAAGTGTCCCAAGCCCATTTTTGGATGGTGTTTGGTTTATAGCTTACGCAACCCGGATATACCCATTCATCATTAGTATAATCTTCCTTGCCCCATATAAAGGTGGCTAAGAATAGTCCCGTTGGTTTTAAACTCTGGCAAACCTCCTTTAAACAAGTTTGAATTTGCGCTCCACTGGCGTGAGAGAATATACTTTGAGCAATAGCAAAATCAAAGCGTTCGCCGAAAGCACTAATCTCAAAGTCGGTGCTATTGTTAAACTCGGGAGCCTTAAGCTCCACTAGCGATGGACCAATTTCTTTTTCAATGGCCTCATCGATAAGCCACTGATTGGGGTCAAGTCCGAAGTAATTTCCTTTTTCTAAATAAGGGATAAGCAATTTTCCAACTCGAAGGGAGCCACAACCGATGTCCACCAATTTATGATGCGACCTTAATCCAGCGGCAGCGAGCAAACTAAATTGTAAGGCCCCCAAAAGATCATACTTAAGAGGTGGGCCCACAAATGCTTTGTAGTGATTATCGCCTGCTTGAAGGGTGCTTAAATCCGACATTTTAAATGTTATCTGTGGTAAAGGTCGAAAAAAATGAATGTCCGCTCTACCTTTGTCGCCATTGAATACAAGCTATGCACATGGGAAGAAAAATCCTGTATTATCTCTTAGGGGTTGGTTTAGGAGTAGTTATGGTCTTCTTTTTTTTTGGCGACCGCGATATTCAGTGTAATTATTTTCCGAATGATCGGGTGCTTTACGATCTACGGAAGAAGGAAATGGGATTTTCGGCAGACCTCAATATGGAGGATACTACCGGTTTAGAATTTGCTTTAGAACGGGCTCGGGTGGATTTTTCCCGCAGTACTATTGAGGAAAACGATTGTAATGTGTACTTCTTAAACTTTAAGGAGCAGCATAAAACTTTCGTGATCGAAAACTGCGATTCTACCGCAAAGCTTCTTAAGGTAGAGGCCTTGGCGGAGGATTAATCGATTCCCCGACGTTTCATTTCCTTCTTAATTAAACTTAGCTCGCGACTGCTTTGTCCAGAAGCGCTGGTATTTTCCTCGGCTCTACGGATTAAGTAGGGCAGTGTTTCAGTAACTGGGCCAAAGGGTAGGTACTTTACAACATTAAAACCTTCCTTGGCAAGATTAAAGCTAAGGTTATCACTCATGCCAAAAAGCTGACTAAACCAAACGCGTTCATCGCCGCGCTCAATTTTTAGTTCATCCACTTTTTCGGCCAATAATCGAGCGCTATCCTCATTATGGCTGCCGGCAATAATCATGGTTTTATCTAGATTCTCCACCATGTGAAGCATGGCCTCATTATAATGCACATCACTATCGGCCTTGGTTTTATGGATGGGATCATCATAACCCTTTTCTTTAGCGCGGGCTCTTTCTTTCTCCATATAGGCACCGCGCACCAATTTTGCACCATAATGGTAGCCCTTGGCTTTGGCATGTTCCATCGATTCTTTTAGGAAAGCCAAACGATCACGGCGGTACATTTGGAGGGTGTTAATTACCACAATACGATCTTGGTTATAGGTTTCCATCATTTCATTGGCCACCTCGTCAATCGCTTTCTGAATCCAGGTTTCTTCGGCATCGATCATAATGCGAAGACCGTATTTCTTGGCGGTATAGCAGATTTCATCAACCCTAGTTTTGGCGCGTTCCCAAGCTCTTTCATCAATTTCACTAAGGGGAAGCTCGGCACTAATCTTCTCCATTAGATCAAAAGCCGCAACGCCGGTCATTTTAAATACTCCAAAGGGAATTCCAGGGTGTTTGGCGGCATGGCGAATGGTTTCCACGATTTCATCCTTACAGGCATTAAAATCGGTTTCGGTTTCTTTCCCTTCAACGGCAAAATCGAGTAGTGCATGCACCCCATATTCTTGGAGTTTGTCAATTATAGCCTGACATTCCTCAATAGTCTCACCGCCAACAAACTGATCGTAAACCGTTTGTTTTACCACACTGCGTATCGGTAAACCAACTTTAATAGCCAGTTCGCTGGCCCATCTTCCCAATCCGACTAAACTGGAATTGGCTACCAAACGGAAGAGCCAATAGGCCTTACGTAGTTGATTATCCGACTTAAGGATAAAGGCTGTTTTAGTATCGTTGAAGTCAAGCATAAGACAAAATTTGAGAGGTGAGTGAAACGCGGCAATGTCTTATAGCCAAACCGACAGAGCCCGATTTCACCGCGGCCAATGTACAATCTAATTTAGTGCAAAACCAAACCCAAAATGAGGATATTGATTACCTTATTGACAAGCCCTGCTTACCTTTGTTCAATGATCTTTGAACTAAAGCAATTAGCGGTCTTTTTTGAGGAGGAATCTTTGCAGCATTTAGAGCAGGTTTATACCCAGAAAGACTATTCTAAAGTGGCAATTCTTTGCGATTCGAATACCCATGAGCATTGCCTGGCCGATTTTTTAGCGGACTGTCCTTTTCTTCCTGGCGACCAAATTGAAATTTTGGAATTAGAACCAGGTGAGGATACTAAGTCCATAGAAGTATTGGCCCAGCTTTGGGATGCCATGGGGGCTTTAGCTCTGGATCGCAATTCTTTGGTGATTAATTTAGGGGGCGGTGTAATCTGCGATTTAGGGGGATTTGCGGCTTCTACTTTTATGCGGGGCATCGACTTTGTAAACTTCCCTACCTCTTTACTGGCCATGGTTGACGCTTCTGTAGGTAGTAAAACCGGAATAAACTTCGGGGGCTATAAAAACCGGATTGGACTTTTTGCCGATCCCCTTATGGTGGGGATTATCCCCGATTTCCTGCAGAGCCTTCCGGCAGATGAACTGGCTTCAGGATGGGCGGAGATGCTAAAGCACGGTTTAATCGCTGATTTTAATCATTACCAAGATCTCATCAGGCGAAAGCCTAAATCCGAAAGTTTAAATAAAGAACTTATTGAGCATTCGGTGTCTTTGAAAGCGGAGGTGGTGAAGGAAGATAAACAGGAAGGTGGTCGGCGTAAAATCCTCAATTTCGGACATAGTGTTGGGCATGCTTTGGAGTCTTATTACCATCAGGCGGGAATGGCAATCTCGCATGGACATGCAGTGGCTTTAGGTATGCAAGTAGAGTTGGCGCTTTCGGCGACTTATGCCGGTTTAGACAGTCAAGAGGCCAGTAGTATGATTGCGGCGCTTAAACAATTTTATGCTTTTCCCAAAGTGGAAATTGAGGCCGAGGTTTTTCATCAGCTTTTAGCGGGCGATAAAAAGAACAGTGGGGGGCAATTGCGTTTGGTATTATTGGCAGAACCTGGCAAAGCAGTTTATGATGTGGAAGTACCGGCCGAATCGATTTGGAGCAGCTTACAAGATCAGCAACAATGAGCTTGATCCGAATTAGTCACCCCACAGGCAAGCTGCGCGGTCGGCTTCAATTACCAGGTTCCAAGAGCGAATCGAATCGCTTGTTGATTTTACAAGCGCTTTATACGCCTGAAGCGCAATTGAAGGGCTTGTCTACGAGCAAGGATACGGTAGTGATGCGGGAGCTTTTGGAGCGCTACCAAAATTCGGATCATCTTAATGTGGGCGATGCTGGTACAGCGATGCGTTTTTTATGTGCTTTTTTAGCTCAGGCTGATGGGGAGTGGATTTTAGATGGATCTGCGCGAATGCGGGAGCGTCCGATAAAAGTTCTGGTGGAAGCCTTAAGGCAATTGGGTGCCGAAATAGATTATTTGGGAAAAGAGGGTTTTCCGCCGCTTAAAATTAAAGGTCAAAGCCTGAAGGGTGGCCGCCTTCGTATAAATGCTGAGGTTTCTAGTCAGTACTTAAGTGCTCTAATGATGGTTGCTCCGAGTTTAGAGCTGGGTTTAGAGATGAAATTAGAGGGTCATCCGGTGTCGATGCCTTATTTGCAGTTAACCGGAAATTTGATGCGGAGAATGGGTTTCCCGGTTTTTATCCTGGGCGATGAAATTCGTATTCCAGCTCATCAGCTTAGCAGTCCACCAAAAACATTGCGGGTGGAACCCGATTGGTCGGCGGCATCGTATTGGTTTGCGATGGCTTTGCTTTCGCGAGAAGCAGAAATTTATTTACCCGGTTTTCAGCAATATAGTTTACAAGGCGATTCGATCGTGCAACAGCTGATGGCGCCATTAGGGGTGGAGCAAGTTTTTATTGGTGGTGGAATACGCATTCATAAATCAAAACCCTTTCCCATTCGCAAGGAGTTGAACCTTATAAATACCCCTGATTTAGCCCAGAGCTTAATTCCGATTTACGCGGCTTTTAATCAAGAACTACAATTTAAAGGATTGCAAACCTTGCGTATTAAGGAAACAGACCGCATTGCCGCCTTGGAAAATGAATTACGAAAGTTTCAGTGTGAGCTAGAGTCTGGTGACAAGCATCTTAGTTTACAAGGAGGTTTTAAGGCCAGCGAAGTTCGGGTGGCTACTTATGGCGATCATCGAATGGCCATGGGATTTGCGCCTTTGGCTTTATTGAAACCCTTAGAAATAGAAAACCCGGAAGTAGTCGAAAAGAGCTATCCGGGTTTTTGGAATGATTGTGAAAGTTTAGGCTTTAAGCTGGAAAGGCTTTAGGCCATCACCTTATTTTCTTTTTCTTTTGGCGCTTGGTCCGTTGCCGCCTTGTTTAAAGGGCTTGCGCTTTCCTTTAAATGAAGGGCCTCCGCCGCCACGATTACGGTCGCCACCACGGCCACCGCCGCTGCCACCACGACCGCCACCACCGCCGCCACGGCCTTTATAGCCACCACGGCCACCGCCGCCTTTACCGCCACCACCTTTGTGATGAACGTTTAAGCTGTCGGTATCTTGAAGATTAAGCTTAGTTGCTTCGAAGGCCATAATTTTGGCCATCAATTCCTCTTTGGAAAGGTTGCCCCAAAGGTTTGCTAGCTCTTCATAAATTCCGTCTGGAATATTGTTTTTAATCGGCTGATCCAGAATTTGCTTGCCCCAAGTTTGTAAACGTAGGTTGGCAATATCTTTTACTTCTGGAATTTCAACTTTCTCGAAAGTGATTTTTAAATCCTTTTCTAAGCCTCTTAGTTTACCAGTATCACGTGGACCAATCATGGCCATAGAAATACCTTTCTTACCTGCTCTAGCGGTACGTCCCGAACGGTGGGTGTAGTAGGCCGCATCATCGGGCAAGGCAAAATGGAAAACGTGTGTTAGGTCGTTTACATCAATACCTCGCGCCGCTACATCGGTAGCCACAAGGATTGGTAATTCATGCTCTTTAAAGCGGCGCATCACGCGATCGCGTTGTACCTGACTAAGGTCGCCATGCAGGGAATCGGCGGCCTAGCCTTCCTTCATTAATTCCTCCGCTAAACCTTGGGTATCCAATTTGGTACGACAAAATACTACCGCTCTAATTTCGGGATCGAGGTCGATAAAGCGACGTAAAGCCTGACCTTTTTGGTGATGGCGTACGTGCACCACCTGATGCTCGATATTCGGGTTTAAAGTTTGCTTTTGGTCGATTTTAACCTCCACTGGCTGGTGCATGTAGGTATCTACAATGCGACGAATTTCTTGCGGCATGGTAGCCGAGAAAAGCCAGGTCATTTTTTCTTTAGGGGTATAAGTTAGGATTTCGTCCAAGGCTTCCTTAAAGCCCATGTTGAGCATTTCATCGGCTTCATCGAGTACTAAAATTTCCAAGAAACGGAGATTTATAGCCCGACGGTTAATAAGGTCGATTAAACGACCTGGGGTAGCGATGATAATATGTTGTGGCTTTTTAAGGGCCTTCATTTGAGTCTGGATATTAGCACCACCGTAAACGGTAAGTACATTTATTCTATCCAGGTATTTGCTAAAAGTGTCTAATTGCTCACCGATTTGCTGACCCAACTCTCGGGTAGGCGCTAAAATCAAAGCTTGAGTTTCCGGGAAATCCGGATCAATGCGCTCTAAAAGAGGAAGACCAAAGGCAGCGGTTTTTCCGGTACCAGTTTGTGCTAAACCGATAAGGTCGCGGGCATCTTCAATTAAAGCAGGAATGGCTTGTGCTTGAATGGGAGAGGGTGTTTCGAAGCCCATCTCCTCGAGGGCACGTAGAATGGCTGGGGATAAACCCAGATCTGAAAAAGAGGTCAAAGAATAGTAGTTATAATTCGCGGCAAAGGTCGCTTAATTATTTGAATTAGTGGGAGAAACATTTTTTAATGCTTGATCAACGATTTTTCCACGGGAGCTTTGAAAATCAGGATGATTGATGAGCAGAGGCTGGGAGCGGGATTGGGCTTTTAGGATGAATTGGAATGGGTTTTAGGAGATTTGTTGGGTATAATGCTCTTTTTCGCCGTTCTCCGTTTTTGGACTCATCATTTCCTTATGCTTATTTAAGGCGGCTTGTATTTTCTGATTCTCTTCTTTACTAATCACCCAAGTTTTGGACCATCTATCATGCCATCCTCTTTCAGAGAGGCAAGAGAAGGCTTCGAAAGGAACTAGTCTAATTAAGCTTCTTACAATCAATTCATTCCTGCTGGGTTTTTGTCCGTATTCATTAATAACAAGGGTATTGGTGAGCATTTTACCTGGAGTAGACTGACTTATACTTTCGAAAATGAAATAGTACAGAGCGTATAATAGGTAGCTAGGGAAATAGCTCATGGAAAGCGATAAGCCAAGAGTTTGAGGTTGGTAGTCTATAAAAGACAAAGCATAATCGAAAGGAATCGTTAAAAAGCCAAAAATTAAAGCGTCGATAAAAAAGTGAGCAAAACGTTTTCCACCTTCTACCGCTTTAACTTTACGTTTAGCCTTGTAAGGAGTACGGATTCGCTGTCTATTTCCCCTTTGGTCTTTTTGGTAGGATGTCCGATATCTTGTTGTTTCGAGCTCCGTTATTTTAATACTCATTTTCTTCCGCTAGCATTTAAGGTTTAGAATTGTGAAGCCTCCTTTCTTGATTGGGTTCTAGGTATCGGATGGCTAGAACTGTGTGTTGAAAAGCATTGGTTTTAAAGTGTTATAGGCTGTGGCTGACTGAGCGCTCAGGTTTATTCAGGTTTGATTTTCACGATTTTTCCATCTCTCATAATTACGAGCTCACTATTTTTCTCTTTCTTGAATTCAATAAGCCTGTCGTAGACTTTATCAAGGCCACTTACTATTTTATTTCTAAGTTCCAGCTGACTATCCTTTTTGGTCATAATACCTCTTTAAATGATTAAATTTATTGGAGTTGAGTATCAAAATTTCTTCTTGATCAAAGTTTTGAGCGATAAGCTCGTGTTTACCGTAGGAATTGTCAAATATTAAAGTACCATCAACAATGGAAAGGTAAATGTCGAATAGGTTTTTGATTCCCTTTAAATATCTTCTTTCGATAACATCTTCAGGGATGTTGTGTCCGCCTTCTTTTACCCTAATTTTCACGCGTTCCTTGGCGAGTTCTATATTCTCGAGCCAAAAGAATAGCAATGTTACCGTATAACCCTCGTTTTTTGCGCTAAGTATTTTGTTCTTATAGCTTTTTGTTGATAAAGTTGTTTCGAAGGCGAAACTTTCATTTCCTTCTAAAAGCTCATTGATTCTATTAAGCATTATTCTTCCAGCCTCAAATGATACCTTCTCTGGTTGAAAGGGTGACAATCCTTTAGCGATTTCATCAGCGTTCACAAATTCTTTGCAGTCAATAATTTCTGGCAAAATTGTGAATGAAGCAGTTGTTTTACCAGCTCCATTGCAGCCCGCGATGATGTATAGGTTCTTGTCGTCCATTCTTTTATAAACTTAACCTTTCTAAATAATTATTCATATAGCCTGAGATCTCCCCCAATAGCATAATGCTCTGGAAAGTATAAGCTGTTATTAGGTTAATAAAGATCATGGCCAAAGATAGAAGTTTATAAACCCAGCCAGAGATCTATTTGAGGGATTAAGGCTTTGGTTTTGTAGGTGCTAATCAAGGCGGATTTAGAGTCTGATATCTGGTTTCTGAACGATCAAAAGCAGGAGAGCTTCTTGATTCTTTTGAGTTTGGCCTTCTACCAGACCATTAAAACATTAATCTTTCTCCGACTCTATTTCAATTTCTTTAATGTTTGAGCTAATGTAGCGGTAATAGAACGCTTCGGGCTCATCGAAGAATCTAAGCAAAAGATGAATCAAGGCTAGGTCCTGATTTGTAAACCTTGTGTAGTAAAGCTTAAAGTCTTGACTTTTGTTGCTTGTGGTGAACTTCCCTGAATAGTAAGTTCCATCGCACCAAATTGTTACTGGTTGTACAATTCGGTAATACTGCTGCTTAATACTGTCGAATCTAATCTCAGCCCTGCTTTTGGGAGAAAGCTTAAAAGTATCTCCCGCAAAAATGAAGGCTGAGAGGTCTTGAATTAAAGTGTCCCTTCCAATTACCACTAATCCATCTTCAGGTAATAGAATTGTTTGCTCGTATTTCCTCTTAGGCTCTTGGAGCTTTTTTGAGCCCCGCTTGGGAAAAGAGTAATCCGATAAAAACCTATATAATTCTTTAACCTTGCTTGGCTCAAGGTCCTGTAAAGTCAATACCAGAGAGTCTTCTAGCTTCAGCCTTAATTCCGAGTTTGCGGAATCATGGTTTATTTCGAGCCGAAGTTTGGGCCTGAAGGCCGGCTTAATACTCCATTCGAAATCAAAGTCTTGGGAAAATGTGCTTTGACTCAATAAAGAGAATAGGCTTAATAGGAGAAGGGCGAAGCGATTCATTTGATTTTAAGGCTTAGGGTTTTGAGAAGGTCTTTAGTTTTGACGGTATTTCCTGTTTTGCTGGCATTAAGTAACTTGCTTTAGGACTTAGCTTAAGTAAGACTAGACCTCCTTTCCTAATACTGATCTCTAATATAAGCCCAAATCCTTCTCGGGCGCTTATTTTTCATAAACCAACTAGGAGGAAGTGTAATATTTGCCCAAATAGCCAAAGTCCAAAGAAGATCAAATA
>CATMQD010000022.1 GCA_950073045.1 uncultured Flavobacteriales bacterium
AATGCACAAGCCAGTGTTACCCAAACTCAAGGAGGAGATTTAAACGAACGTTTTTGGCGGGAGCAATTAGAAAGCCGCTATTATTTAACCGCTCGATCGTGGTTAGGACTTAAATCGATAGGCGAGTGGAACCGTAAAGAACTGGCGGGCGATAGTCTTGCTGCCAATTCCTACTCCTTTTTAGAGTATCAGCTTTTTCAGGGTTTTGGCGATACCAATACCACTTTTGTGGAGCTCGGTTTTTTACAGCGCTATGATGATTCGGTGCGCACTAGCGACCTGCAACCATTTACTTACGCCTATACCTTTTTTGGTCGCAGTAGCTGGAGAACTAAGCAAAATGGTCGTTTACAGGTGGCGGCTTATTACCGCAATCTGCAGATATTACAGCCGGAGGAGCAATCGCTTCAGCGTACGCTTACTACCCGAATAAACTTCCAACAACCCTTTTTTGACCGGGCCTTACGTTGGCAGTCCTTCTACGAAAGTGGGGCTGGAACCGAACCACGACGTAGTTTTACTTTTATAGAGGTGCCCGCCGGTACCGGTACCCACACGCATATCGATTATAATGGCAATGGTATCCGCGAACTGGATGAATTTGAAATAGCGCCCACTCCTGATTTAGCCACCTTCGTAAGAGTATTTAGTCCCAACTTGGAATTTGTGCGCACCAGCAGTGTTAAGTTTGGTCAAACCATAAATCTACAGGCGCCTAATGCCTGGCTTAGTGCCAAAGATGGTTATAAAGTTTGGTTGCAAAAGTTTTCGATGGTGAGCTCATACCAATTGGAGCAAAGAACCTTATTGGAAGGTGGCTTAAACGAGTTAAATCCTTTTCGGGAGCTTAGTAATGATAGTTTACTAGTGGCAGAGTCGAATGCTTTTCGCCAAAGTGTTTTCTTTAACCGCAGCATGTTGGGTTTTGGTGCCGAGTATAGCTTTAATCGTAGCGCCGGACGTAATTTGCTCACTTTCGGAATTGAAGAGCGTGGATTAGATGCCCATCGTTTAGGCTTGCGCTATGGTTTTGATGAGCATTTTGTTTTGCGTTACCAAGGCCAGCGGGAGGATAAACGTAATCGTTCGGGGAATTTTCAAAGTCGGAATTTCGATTTAGGGCGTTGGACTCAAGAAATGAGCCTAAGCTATCAGCAGGCTCAAAAGTTGACCTTAACAGGTACTTTTCAGTATCGTGATGAAATGAGTACGGGGGCCAATGAAAATGCCCTTTTGGCTCAGGAATACCGGATGGAGGTGAATTACAATCTAGCGAAAAGCGTGGCCCTGCAGAGTGAGTTGGCCTATATCCGCAACGACTTTGAAGGGGATGTAAATAGTCCGGCGGCCTTTGAGATGCTGCAAGCCTTTAAGCCTGGCGATAACCTTTCATTGAATATCACCTTGCAGCGCACTTTCTTAAAAAATATCGTGCTTAGTCTTAATTATGCCGGACGTTTTAGCCGGGAGAGCTTTGCTATTCATACGGGGAATTTGCAGGTAAAGGCGTTTTTGTAAACGTTTATAAACGTTTGGTATTAGGCTGCTTTTCAGCAGATGTGGCTAATTGCTGCCAAAAAGCATGAAGCTAAAATTATACTGGCAAGATTTATTGGACCTAGTTTATCCACCACTCTGCATGGCTTGCGATCAGCGATTGTTTCGAGAGGAAGATCAGCTTTGCTTAGCTTGTAGTTTTGATTTACCTCGGACGGATTTCGAGAAGTTTTTGGAGAACCCTGTTTACAGAAGTTTTATCGGACGATTTCCGCTAGAATATGCCGCGGCCTGGCTACACTTCGAAAAAGGAGGAAAGGTGCAAAATCTTATGCATCAGTTTAAGTATAAGGATCAGCCTCAGCTGGCAGTGCATTTAGGTAGAATGTTAGGTGAAGAATGGCGGGAAGCCTCTATCTGTAAAAACATAGACCTGATTATTCCAGTGCCCTTGCATCCGCGAAAGCAAAGGAAACGGGGCTATAACCAAGCGGCCAAAATTGGGGAAGGCTTAGCCGAGGCACTAGACAAGCCTTTGGTTTTAGATCAGCTGAAACGTCAGGTTTATAGGCGGTCGCAAACCCGAGAACATCGCTTTAATCGCTGGTCTCAGGTGAAATCGGTCTTTGTGCTAGAAAAGCCAGAGGCCTTAAAGGCTAAGCATATTTTATTGATTGATGATGTGGTAACCACCGGAGCTACTTTAGAAGCCTGTTTGCAAGCCATGACGGATATTCCAGAAGCAAAGTTCTCGGTTTTAACCTTAGCGAGAGCTTAGTGTTTTCTATTATCGCGGCCGCTCGTTTTTTAATATCAAAGGAGCTAAGGTTTGGGTAATTCTTGCATTAGATGTGAGACGCGAGATGTGAGATTTGAGACTTTGCGCGGGGTAATGATAATGTATTTAGTAAATACTAATTAGCTTCAATACGAAAGCATAGAGCATCACCTCACCGCAATCCTCATTCTAATCACAGATCATTATTTAAGCAGAATCAAATCTAAAAGTGAGCCCAGCGAACGTACTTTGTAATAATACTAAAAGCGAACAATTGAGCGTACTCATCTAACAGGAAGCGCAGCGACCGATCTAGCGTCTAAAATCTAAAAGCGAACACAGTGAGCGTTCTCACCCTAAATTGAACCGAGCTACCCTTAATCAATCTCAAATTTCACATAAATCCGCACCTGGATTAGCAGTTTTTGAAAACTTAGGTTTTCCTTAGTGCTCCGGGAAGGTTCTTGATATCTGAAACTATTTAGATCATATTGAGAAGGTAAGCCACCGTTAATTATAGTGGGGTTTGAGCTCGGATGTTCTATAATGAGCATCGGTGCCTTCCTTTTTTGCCGCAGGGGAGCCAGCATATCATCTGCTTTTTCAATCGCATTTTCAATTGCTTTTAAACGGGTTCCGGATTCCAGCTCTTCAATTTTGGAATGACTGAGCTTTTCGATATTGGCCTTTACGGCACCGATTTTCTTTAAAATTTCAAATACTGTTTTTAGTGATTGAGCATCCTGTACCATTACTTGGTATTCTCGACGTTCCTCTTGCCGGCGACTAAAAAAGAATTGGGAAGTATAAGCATTGGAATTAGTTAGAACGGGGGCTTTTATTCCCAAGCTTTGTAAAGTGTCGCTCAAGGCTTTTTCAGCCTGATCTAGTCCTATTTCTTCGTCATCGAGCTCTCTTTCTTCTAAGGTAAAGGCGATGAAAATCTCATCGGGAACCACTTCAATTTCTGCTTCACCAATTACCTCGATGAAGTTTTTAGCACTATCATTTTGTGCCTTTAATTGAAATAGAGCAAGGAGCAGAACCGGAATGAATTTCAGCTTATTAATCATTGCTTTCTAATTTTGGGATTAAGTCCTCCTCTTGAATGGCAAACTTGATAAACACTTCAATCTCCAATTCAATTTTTTGAAATTCTATACCTCCACGCACATTAAAGGGATCTATTGAGGGTGCCTGATAGGCTATTTCACCTGGCAGTCTAATGTGACTGTCCAAATAACTTATAGGCTTAAACTCTTTCACTTCTAGGGCCTTCCCGCGGCTAAGGCCAAAGAGCGTTAGCATATTTTCAGCTTTCTTGATCGCTTTTTCTACTGCTTCTACGCGCAATTGTTTTTGGAAGTCCTCGAGTTTGGAGTGGCTCAGTTTTTCAATTCCTGCCTTTAAGGCCCCGTGATTTTCGAGGATGCTAAAAACCCGTTTTATTGATTCGGCATTACTAACCATAATTCGGTACTCCCGGAATTCCTTTTGGCGTTCGCTAAACAGGAAACTAGCGGTGTAGGCACTGCTGTTTTAAGCTCAGGAGCGCTGAAGCCCAATTGAAGAAATTCTGATTTGAGACTTTTTTCTATATCGTCTATGCTTTCTTCATCGTCATCCCTAGCCTCCAGCACATAAGCTATGTAAACTTCATCAGGCACAATCTCCATTTTCGCGGAGCCAAGCACCTTGATGTAATTCTTTTCTTGAGCCTTGATATGGTAGCTGCTACAGAACAGGAGTAGTAGCAATATTCGCAGTTTCATCATGGTTTTAATTTAGAGCTTTCAAGTTGCTGCTTTTTTATTTTGATTGCAAAGGTCACCTCCACCACTGAACTTATCTTAATTTTTTGAAATTGTAAAGGACCTCCCGAAACGGAGCCCCGCACTTTTACACCATCTATAAAATACACGGTGCCTTCACCTCTTGAACCTCTAACTGTATTCGATCTATAAGTAGAATTTGGATTCTCTGAAAATTCCACAACATGCAAGGTTTGGCCTGTTTCCTCATCGATGGCGGAAAGAAGATAGTCCGCTTTTTCTTTGGCTGCTTTTATAGCTTGTATTCTGTTTTCCTTCTCTATTTCAATCAAATTAGAATGGTCTACTTTCGAGATATAAGCATTTGGAATTCGGATTTTTGCAAGTAGCGTTAACACCTCACTGGCCGTTTCAGCATCCTTTACCATTAGGCTGTAATTTTTATCCTGCACTAGGTCTTTTCTAAACCAATTTATTTGGACCGTGCTAGAATTTGCATTGGTAAGGCTCAATTGATCCATTGATATTCCAATTTTCCGTAGACCAGCGATTAACGAATCTTCTTTCACATCAATGCTATAACCATCTTCCCGATCTTCGTCACTGGCGGTGATGCGGATAGAGAGGTATATTTCATCCGGGAGAACTTCGATCTCAGATTTTCCAACCACTTCTATGATTGGGGCTTCATAAGATTCAAAGTCCTGTGCAAAAATGCTGGTGCTCCAAGCAAGCAGAGCAAATAGGTAGGTTTTAAATTTCATAATTCAATTTATTATTTGACGGATCTCTGATCGATTCGTTGCATTTATAAATAAGTGGCTTTGCTTTAAAACACAGTCACAAACCATCACCTCACCGCAATCTTCATTCTATTCAGAGCCCATTATTTAAGCAGAGTCTAGTCTAACAGGAAGCACAGCGACCGATCTAAGGTCTAAGATCTAAAAGCGAAGGCAGTGAGCGGTCTTCAATAAAAAAAAACCGCCCCAAAAAATTGAGACGGTTTTCTGTAATTCATAAGTCGTTTACTTCACTAATAGTCTTTCCTGGTAATTCCAGTCGGAGCCATTAACTTCAATAAGGTAAACGCCATCCGCTAAAGCGCTGAGGTCGAGCTGCATGCTTTCATTAGCCTCGCTTTTGCGACTCCAAGTACGAATGTTACGTCCACTGGCATCACGCAATTGAATGGTGATTTGCTCGCTCACCGGAACTTGTAAGCTTATATAATCCTCTGCTGGATTCGGGAATAGCTCTAATTGCTCAGTCTTCCATTCTACGCTGCTTACATCGGCAATGGTTTGTAGCAGGGTGTCGTTTCCACAAGAACTCACCAAGATTAACTCCACGGTATAAGCACCGGCCGAAGTGTAAGTGTGATTAACATTCACCCCATTACCAACCGTGCCATCGCCAAAGTCCCAAACATAATTCTGGATAGATCCAGTTGAGGTAGAAGCATCAAAACTATAGTCGAAAATATTGCTCGGACTTACCGTATAATTAAAGGCCGCATTGGCAATTCCACTGTTATTTGTCGCAGCAGTGGTTGGACCAGTATAAGCACCAGTATCCTGAATACCACAAGTGTCGGCAATGTAAATATCATAGCTAGTATTCGCCATTAAATTCCCTAAGGTATAAGGTGATGTCACCACTCCTGTAAAGCTTCCGCTTCCTGGACTAAAGCCCGCAGGACCATATTCGATAATTGAACCTCCAGATCCAGAAACCCAAGTGAGATCGATGCTATTACAGCTGCTATTAGAGCTACTTACATTAGTTACTTGCGGACAAATAACTGAACCGCCTGGTACATCAATACGAATGTCATCCAATACATTGGCTCGACCCCAATCGTCTGTTCCTTCAAAGGCAATTTGTAAGGTAGAAGAAGTAGATGGGATAGCAACCACCGCTTGGGTCCAGCTAGACACGCTATTGATGTCTTGCCAAACTTGGGTCCAAGTACCACTAGGGCTAGTACGATAGTAAACCGTAAGTGTATTTTGATCACCTGCCCAAGATTCTTGCCCATACCAGAAACTAAGCTCCGTGCCGCTTAAGGCGCTGGCATCTATAATTGGTGATACATAACGAGTGGTATACGGACCGCCGCTGCTACTCGTGAAGACTGCATTGCTGCTTCCTCCATAAGGACCGGTAATAGTGCCACCACTAGAGCCAAAGCCAATGGTCCAGTCCTTTTGTCCGCTTACATAATCATTGTTCCAGCAAGCGGCAGTGCCACTTTCAAAGTCCTCTAAATAAGGAGCAGTAAAGGTTTGGCAGGCAGTGCTAAAACATACTGGCCCAGCCCAGGCACTGGTATCGCCAGGAGCACAAATGGTGCGCACATAAACACAATAGGTAGAAGCGGCATTTAGGCCACTTAAAGAAGCATTAAGGCTGCTGGTAGTTGAAATTGTACCTGAACTCGGAAGGGCAGTAGCATTGTTTACTAGTGAGTATTGATGACTGGTGCCAAAGGCCACATAGCTTAAAGATGCGGAATTTGTACCCACTCCACTTACCGTGATATTACTTGGTGCAAAGCAGCTGGTATCCGTACAAACGCTTAATGGTCCGTACCAAGCTCCGGCTCCAATACCTGCGCAGGTATCCTGAATATATATGTCGTAGCAGGTGCTCGCTTGCAAGCCACTTAAGTTATAGGTAGAAGTACTTACACCATTAATATAAGTACCAGAAGTTCCCGTTCCTTGGCGGAAACCGGCGGGCCCCCAATTGATATTCCACAAACTACCATTGGCAGAGGTCCAGTTAAAGTTCACATTATTGGTACCCACGCTAATGGTATCCGCAGTAGAAACGGCACCACAAGGTTGACCTTCCACACGGAAGTTATCTACCAACCAGTACCAAGCCCAAGAACCACCATCATTATAAATAAATCGTACCTGCAAATTAGGATTGGCATAGGCGGTGATATCGATATTCTGAGAATCAGGAGCACTAAAGGCACCTAAAGTTGAAGTAAAGTTTGCCACTTGATTCCAGTTGGTGCCATCAAATACTTCCACACTGGCCGATCCAGATCCTAAATGGCGATAATATTGATCAAAGCTTAAGCTTAAAGATCCGGTACTCATATAGGAAGAAGCATCTAAAATTGGAGAGGTCAAGGTTTCCACCATAGTTACACCGCCACTACCGGCATTGTCGCTATCCACCTCCATAAAAGGCGTGCCATCTAAATCGCCACCACTGGTTAAACCACCGATTGGAGCATTTACCCAAGTATCGGTCGTAGTACCACCATCAGTAATGGTAAAGCAACCTATGCCTAAATCAAAGTTTTGGTAATAAGGGATGCTTTGACTTAAGCAGGCAGTGCTAACTGTAATAGGACCCAAGGTGTCGGAGAAGGAACCAGAACAACTATCTAAAAGGTAAAAGTCGTAAGTGGTATTAACCGATAAGCCATTGATGCCGATGCTTGAAGCGGTAGTGCTTGCAGTTTGGGTACCACTTCCGGGAGTGAAACCACTGGTGCCATATTCAATCACAAATCCTCCGGCGGTGCCCGCAGTCCAGTTTAAGTGTACACTATCAGGACCCGTAAAAGAGGCAGCAAAATTACTTGAGGGGGTGCAAAGGATTTCCTTTACGCTGAAATTATCTACAATCCACCACCAAGCCCAAGAGCCATTATCGCGGTAAACCATTCGCACTTGTAATGCAGCATTGGCATAAGCCGTAATGTCTAAATTTTGATGATCAGGATTACTAAAGGCACCTACATCTGAAGAAGCAGAATATACCGTGTTCCAAGAGCTACCATCGTGCACTTGCACCGCAATAGAGTCAGAGCCGATATTATTATAGTACTGATCGAATTCTAGAATTAGAGAGCCGGAAATGCTGCTGGCATCAATTAGGGGGCTCACTAACATTTCGTCCAAGGTTTCTCCAGAGCCAGCGTCATCACTATCTACTTCCATGTGTGGAGTGCCATCAAGGTCGCCGCCAGAAGTTCCCCCGCCGCTAGGAGCAGTACGCCAAGTATCGGTGCTAGTTCCGCCATCTACAACAGTAAAACAGCCAATACCTTGATCGAAACTCTCAGTGAAAGGAAGGTTTACAGTAGTACAAGGCGTACAAAAGGTAAAGGGACCAACATAAGAGGAATAACCACCGCCAGGGCAAGACTTAGCGATAAATACATCGTAACATGTGCCAGCGGTTAACAGATTAAAACAGTTTGCGGCATTAGAGTTAGAAAGGTTAACAGTACTGCTACCGTTGGTGGCAATGCTTCCAGAACAACCGGTACCCTGACTAAAACCAACTGGGCCCCATTCAAAGGCTAAGCTATCCGCGCTTCCACTGATGGCAATGCTAAAAGAAGTATCGGTTAAAGCAGTAACACTCTGTACTGATACACTCGGGCAAAGCACTTCCTCAACTTTAAAGTTATCGATTACCCACCACCAGGCCCAAGAGCCATTGTCTTTGTAACGGAAACGAATCTGCAAGCTATCATGCGCGTAAGTGCTAATATCAATTTGTTGCTGATCAGGGCTTCCAAAAGCGCCAATAGTAGTAGCCGTGCTGTACACGGTTACCCAAGCACTGCTGTCCCACACTTCTACCCATCCCGTGTCATTAACCCCAATAGAACGGAAATAATGATCAAATTCCAAGAATAAGGTGCCGCTTACATTGGAGGCGTCGATAAATGGAGAGGTGGCGATTTCCTCTAAAGTTTCGCCCGATCCGGCGTCGTCACTGTCCACGATTAATAAGCCAGTACCATCGAGGTCCCCGCCCGTACTTCCGCCGCCAGGGCCAGCCTGCGACCAAGTATCGGTGCTGGTTCCACCATCGGTAACAACAAAACAGCCTAGGTTAGAATTAAAATTTTCGGAATAGGGTAAACTTTGGCTCGGGCATTGCGCATTAACAGAAAAGTTAAGCGTCGCTAAAACGCCCAAAAAGAGAAATCTTTGCAGAGACATTAAATGGCTTCTAGGGTTAGTTAATTATCAAATATAGAAATTATAAGTCTCTGTAAGTCAAAATCGAATGTTCCAGAATATGCATATGAAGTCCATTAGACAGAGTCCCCTGTTTTCTATCCTTCTAATTTTAGCTCTCATTTTTGGCTTTGAAGCCATAATTAGTTCCTGTGCGAGCAAGTCGAGTCCATCAGGGGGAGCACGCGATACCATAGCTCCAAAGCTGGATACAGCCTTTCCTCCCAATAAGTCTTTGCACTTTAAGGCCAATCGAATAATCTTGAAATTTGATGAGTACCTAAACCTTAAAAGTCCTGCACAGCAGATTAATATTAATCCGCTTCTCGGCGAGGATTTGGAAGTAATTTCTCGTGGCAAAACCGTGGAAATACTATTAAATGATAGTTTACGGCCGAATACGACCTACATCATTTCATTTGGTAATAGCCTTACCGACCTTAATGAAGGAAACGAGAATAAGAATTTCAAATATGTTTTCTCTACGGGCGATTACCTCGATAGCCTTCGTCTTTCGGGAACCTTAAAAAGGGCTTATAGTAATGAAGCTCTTCCCAATTATCTGGTAGCCCTATACGATCTTAAGAAACTAAAGAGTCGAGATTCTTTTTTATTAAAGGAGCGCCCCGACTATTACGCGTATACCGATGAAAGTGGCTCCTTTGGGATGGCTTATTTGGGAGTGGGCGATTACCTAATGGCGGCTTTTGAAGATAAAAGTGGAACCTTTAAGCTACCCTCTAAAAATGCCAATTTGGGTTTTGTGTCGGATACAATTTTCTTAAAACCCGATAGTCTTTATCGCTACGATTTTAGCGTATTTGAGCCGGTTCAATCTTTTCGATTTTTTGGGGCTCGACAGCAATCTCAGGGTATGGTGCAGTTTGCTTTTAGCCTTCCGGCAGATAGCTTTAAAGTAGAAGGGCAGAATATCAAAGCAGATTCCTCCTTTTTCCGCTGGAACGAAGAGCGAGATACCCTTAATTTTTACTTTTCCTACGCTGCAGATAGCTTGCTGTTTAAACTGAATTACGATACGCTTTTTGTGGATTCGATTATTAATGTCCGCTTGCGCGAGATGGATCCTCCTCCCTTTAAAATGATTCCTCAAAAAACTAAAATTCGACCTTGGGATACGATTGTTCTAAAAAGCCCAGTGCAGATTGATAGGTGGTATAAGGATTCTATTTTTAGTTTTTCAGATGTAGATACCCTAAATTTGGAGATCGTGCCAGATAGTAGTAATCCCTTTTTATGGCGCGTCATGCCACCGCATAAACGTAGCTTTAACCTTCGATTTAAAGTGGGAGCCTTGCAAAGCGGGGAGCGGAAATTGGAAGATTCCCTCGATCTTAAATTCGCGGTTTTAAAAGGTGAAGCACTCGGTTCCTTGGAGTTTAAGGTGACAGCCGATTCGGGTAAGACGATGATATTGCAAATTCTGGAAGAAGATGGTAAAATATTACTTGAAAGAGCTTTCACCGACTCTACGCAAGTGCATTTTAAAAACTTCATTGCCCGGAAGTTGCAGGCCTATCTTATTCTGGATAAGGATGCTAATGGGGAATACACTACCGGTGATTTTGAGCTCAATCGACAGCCAGAACCTAGAGTTAAGTATCCTGAGGAAATTGAGGTTCGGGAAAACTGGGATTTGGAATTGGAATGGCGCTATAAACAGGAGGCCGCTATCAACAAAGCACCGTTGCTAAATAAGGATACCATTCCTCCAGCCGAGTAATTTGGCGGCTTACATTTGGGGCAAATGAAGACCATGAAGAAAATTGCCCTTTTTACAGTGTTGGCCCTTTTTGCTACTTCTTGTGTAAGCAGTAAGGTGTACAAGGATTTGCAAGGGAAATTTGCAGATCTCGAAGCTGAGAATACCGAACTACGTAAAGATCGCGATGAAGCCCAAGCGGCTGGTGAGCTTGCTCAAGGTAAAGTGGAGAGCTTAGAGTCTCAACTAGAAAAGCTTCGCAGCGAGCATGCTGAGCAATTGCAAGAGCTAGAAAGTGTGCAGAAGCGTTACCGCGATTTAAATAAGTCTTACGAATACCTGCTAGAAAATAATAATGAGCTTTTAGCCTCAAACCAAAGAGAGAATAAAAAGCTAGTAGAGCGTCTTAATAAATTGCAATCAGCATTAGCGGCAAAAGAAGATAGTTTGAGAATGGAAAGCGATCGCCTCCGAAAGTTGGATAAAAACCTTCAAGCTTTAAGCGAAGGAATCCAAGAACGTGAAAGTCGAATTGCTGAGCTAGAATCGGCCATGGCGCGTAAAGACAGTACCGTACAAATTGTACAACAACGTTTACGCGATGCCCTGCGAAACTTTGAAGGTAAAGGTTTAACCGTAGAAGAGCGCGATGGCAAGGTTTACGTTTCCTTGGAGAACCGTTTATTGTTTCCATCTGCAAGTTGGACCGTTGAAGCGGAAGGTAAAAAAGCCCTAGAAGAGCTGGCCGTGGTTTTAGCCGAGAATAAAGATCTCCAAGTAATGGTGGAGGGTCACACCGATAGTGATGCTTTTAACGGTAGAACGGCGGTAAAAGATAATTGGGATTTAAGTGTGATGCGCGCAACCAGCATTGTAAAGATCATTGTGGCTAACCCTGGGGTGAATAAAGCAAATATTATTGCCGCCGGTAGAAGTGAATATGTGCCGGTTGCCTCCAATGACACTCCCGAAGGGAAAGCAAAAAACCGTCGCACCGAGATTATCATTACGCCTAACTTGGGCGAATTGAGCGACTTGCTGGAATTGAAATAATTGGCAGGGCCGGCAATATTTATCCCCTATTTTTGTTGCTAGCCTATGGATTTTTACGGACGCAAGAACCTCTGGAAGTTTATCCTCTTTGTATTTGCCATCCTTATCGGATTGGTAACCCTTTTCTATACCGAAAGCTTTTTAAAAGAGCTGCGTAAAGAGGAGGTGAAAAAGGTGAAGCAATGGGCTAATGCCATGACCTTCATTCAGCAGGCGGATGACCAGACCAACCTTACCTTGGCTATTCAGATAATCCAGTCGAATACCACCATTCCAATTATTCAAACGGATGCTAAAGATTCGGTAATTAATACCAATAATTTAAAGCTTCCGCGAAATGGTAAGGAGCAGTTTTTAAAAGAACGGGTACAGCAATTACGGGATGCCGGAACTTTTATTGAGGTAAACTTTGCTGGCGACCAGAAGCATTACATTTATTACGAAAACTCCACCTTATTAAGTAAGCTGCGATTTTACCCCATTGTGTTACTAGTGGTAATTAGTCTTTTTGTGGTGGTGGCCTACTTCGCGTTTAGCGGTGCCAGAAAGGCCGAGCAAAATCAGGTTTGGAATGGGCTAGCCAAAGAAACGGCTCATCAAATTGGCACGCCTTTAAGCTCCTTAATGGGTTGGCTGGAGCTGATGAAGATGCAGAACATGGATCCCAATATGGTAAAGGAAATGGAGAAGGATGTGAAACGTCTGGAAACCATTACCAACCGTTTTTCTAAAATTGGATCACAACCATCCCTTAAAAAAACAGATATGCTCTTGGGTACCAAGCAAGCGGTAGAATATTTACGTACGCGTAGTCCCCAAAAAATAGCAGTGGAATGTCATTTGCCTTTTGAGCCCGTTTACTCAGAAACCAATTTATACCTCTTTGAGTGGGTGATAGAAAATCTGGTGCGTAATGCCATTGATGCTATTGAAGGTGAAGGAAGGATTGATGTTAGCTTAACTTCCACCGATAAAATGGTGCAAATTGATGTGAAAGATACCGGGAAAGGAATTCCAGCGCCTAAAGTAAATTCAGTGTTTCGACCAGGATTTTCAACCAAAAAACGCGGTTGGGGCTTAGGACTTAGTTTGGCCCGCAGAATTATAGAAGATTATCATAAAGGCAAGATTTACGTTGCTGAATCGGTAGTAGGGGAAGGTACAACCTTCCGAATTACTTTACCACGCATTCCTGCATAATGGCTGGTGTTTACCTGCATATCCCTTTTTGCCATCAGGCATGTGTGTACTGCGATTTTCATTTTAGCACCTTAGAGCGCGATCGAAAGGCTATGCCAGCGGCTTTATTAAAGGAGCTAGACCTGCGCAGCGATTATTTAAATCAGCGAAAGCTCGATACCATTTACTTTGGTGGTGGTACGCCCAGTGTTTTAAATCCTAAGACATTACAGTCCATTATTGATGGCCTAAAGAAGTATTATACTTGGGATACCTCGGCAGAAATTACCATTGAGGCCAATCCTGATGATTTAGATGAGGAATTTTTTAAGGCTTTGAAGGATACCGAGGTAAACCGACTGTCAATTGGTATCCAGAGTTTTAAGGATGAAGATCTGAAACTGATGAATCGAGCCCATTCGGCGGAAGAGTCCCGAGCCTGTTTAAAGCTTGCAGCGAAATATGGTTTTAGCAATTTAAGCATCGACCTCATTTACGGCTTGCCTAACCAAAGCGATACGGATTGGCTCCAACAACTGCATTTTTTAAAGGATTTTAATCTCGGTCATTTTTCGGCTTATGCCCTTACGGTAGAAGAAAAAACCGTTTTAGATCATTGGGTGAGGTCGGGAAAGGTGAAACTGGAGGAAGAGGCTTCGGCCCGCCATTTTCAGCTCTTACAGGAATTTGCGGCCAAAGAGGCTTATGAGCATTACGAGCTCTCCAATTTTGCGAAGCCAAAGCACCGTGCGGTACATAATCATTCCTATTGGGAAGGCAAGTCTTATTTAGGGCTAGGTCCTTCGGCTCATTCTTATAATGGAGAAGCCCGCCATTGGAATATCTCGAATAATACCTTGTATTTAAAGGCTATGGAAGCAGGTGATTTACAGTTGGAGCAAGAAGACCTCAGTATGGTAGATCGCTATAATGAGTGGTTGATGGTGTCTTTACGCTTAGAAGAGGGTTTGAAATTGGCGGACTTAGAGCGTTTTGACAAAAAACTTCAAGACCACTTTTGGAAGGAGTTTCAAAGGCAAGAATCTTTGGCTAATTTGAAGCAGAATTCTGGAAGGATATATATTCCAGCCGACAAGCGATTTTATAGTGATGGCATAGCCTCCGACTTGTTTTTTATAAAAGATTAATGGATGAAAATTACAGTTAAACGCGAAGGTCGACCTTATGAAGTGGATCTTTCGCGAGGGATAGATTGTGGGAGCACTTTTGGTGATGCAAATCGCGAACCCTCAGCTTGGTATGTTGATCCGGTAAGGATAGAACCCGTGCGAATTGAAGATTGGGTAGGTTCGGTGGCTCAAGGTTCTAGTGTAAACTTTTACGAGGTGCAACTAAATCCACATGGTAATGGAACCCATACGGAGTGCTACGGGCATATTGATAAAGGACATCAAAAGTTGAGCGATCATTTAAAAGAGGCCCATGGTTGGATTCACTTTCAACGTTTGCCGATTAAGGAACAAAATGGAGATCGCCTTTTATTGTTAGAGGATTTAAAGATTCCAGAAGAGGGCTTTCCAGACTTTGTAGGCATTGAGGCCGAAGGATTGCCTTTTCCAGGACATTTTAGTAATTCCAATCCACCTTATATCGAAGCTGCTTTATGTAAGCGTTTGGCGGAATTCGGGGTAAAGCATTTACTTACCAATTTACCTTCGGTGGACCGAGAAGAAGATGGTGGTGCTTTAGCGGCCCATCGTGCCTTTTGGGATTATCCGAATGCGACTAGAGAAGAGGCTACGATAACCGAGTTCACCAATTTTGATGCAAGCCTGAAAGAGGGCTTTTATTTTATCAATTTACAAACGGCTAATATTCATAGCGATGCCGTTCCATCACGCCCAGTTTTGTATGAAGCAAAAGCTCTATAAAATAGAAAACCCCAACATCCAGAGAGGACGTTGGGGTAAACCTTAACCTGATTAATCTGCTTCGCTGGTGCTAAAGTACAAATACTTTTTAAACCACCAAACTTGTTGCAAATTTTAATACAGAAAATTCACATATTATTAAAAATTGCAACTGATTAGGCTTGAGAATAAGGCTTTAAAAGAAAAACCCCGGTCATTCGTGAAGAATGCCGGGGTAAAACCTTAACCTGATTAATCTGCTTCGCAGACTCAAATATAGAATTATTATTGGATGAATAACAAATCGCCTAATTAAAATTTGGCGATGAATTCAGATTCCAGTGTGTAAAGTGAATTCGGGCGGTGCTGATATTGAAATAGAAAGGAGTATAAACCTTCCATACCCCTTAAAATGGAAAAACCCCAACATCCAGAGAGGACGTTGGGGTAAAACCTTAACCTGATTAATCTGCTTCGCTGGTACAAATATATGACAGTCGACTTAAATAATGCAAATGCCAGTTGCAAAAAATAATACTGAACCCTTAACATTCCCGTAACATACTGGAAGACAGGGAGAATAATTTTAGTTATTTTCTCTTTTCCGCTTATAAAGCTTGGCGGCCACAAAAAAGAGTATTCCCAAAAGCAGTAATGTGGCTAATCCAATCCACAATCCGGCCAGGCTTTTCCAGATAGCTAGCATTACCACTGCGATTAAAATTAGAGTGGGAACCTCATTGTATAAGCGATAACCGAAGCTGTTGATACCGGTTGGTGATTTTTGCAGGGCTTTTATTTGGCGTGCGCAGGACCAATGGTAAATCATGAGCAATAGAATAAGACTCAATTTTACGTGCATCCAAGGACTGCTAAGCCAAATGGAGTTGATAATTAACATACCAATACCACCGGTGAGTGTAAGATACATCGCTGGGTTTTGGATGATCTTATAAAGTCTGCTCTCCATAATATGGTACTGCTTTCTTAATACCGAAGCTTCTAGGTCCTCCGCTCCTTTGTCCCAGGCTTCTCGGTGGTAAACAAATAATCTTACGATGTAAAAGATGCCCGCAAACCAACTTACAAATCCAATAATGTGTAAGGCTTTAAAAAAGAAGTACCAATTCATCCGACAAAAATAGAGGAAGCAGGCTGATAATTGTCATTTCCATAGCCTTAGTAGCCCTTTAGCTTTGCGGCAATACTTTGATATGGATTACACCTTAGTTGAAAAATATAATGTGGCGGTTCCCCGCTACACCTCTTATCCCGCTGTTCCTTTATGGGACAATAAAGATCTGAATCCGCAATCGTGGATGGATACCGTTTTACAGGCATTTGAAGAGGACCAAGAGTTGAGTTTATACATTCACCTGCCTTATTGTGAGAGCTTATGTACCTATTGCGGTTGCAATAAGCACATCACAAAAAACCACTTGGTGGAGCTGCCTTACGTAAAGGCAGTTTTAAAGGAGTGGGCAATGTACACTTCTCGGTTTCCCAAAAAACCTGTTTTACGTGAGATTCATCTAGGCGGAGGAACCCCAACCTTCTTTAGTCCAGAGAATCTAAAGCTATTGATCGAAGGAATTTTAAAAGATGCTGAGGTAGCAGAGTTTCACTCTTTCAGTTTCGAGGCCCATCCTTTCAGCACCAGCGATGAACATTTACAAGTTTTATTCGATCTAGGTTTTAACCGATTAAGCTTGGGGATACAGGATTTTGATCCCAAGATTTTAAGCCTTATTAATCGTTTTCAAACCGAAGACCAAGTTGAGCATATTGTTTCTAAAGCGCGTGAGATTGGCTATGAGTCGATAAACTTCGATCTCATTTATGGTCTTCCGCAACAAAATGAAGGTAATATTTACCGTAACCTCGACTGGGTAAAAAAACTTCGCCCCGATCGTATCGCGTTCTACTCTTATGCCCATGTTCCGGGAGTGGCTCCCAGTCAGCGAGCTTATGATGAAAACGACCTTCCTAAAGGAGAAGCCAAATGGAACCTTTATAACTTAGGTTCCCAAGGGTTTTTGAAAATGGGTTATCAAGAAATTGGTATGGACCACTTTGCTTTGCCTAATGATGCCCTAGCCGCATCTGCCCGCGAGCATAAACTGCATCGAAACTTTATGGGTTATACCCCGCACCATACAAAACTAGCTTTGGCCTTGGGAGCAAGCTCGATTAGTGATGCTTGGGGCGCCTTTGCACAGAATGAGAAAAAACTTAAAGATTACCTACATAGGGTGAATAAAGAGGATTTACCGCCAGTAGTTAAAAGTCATTACCATACCGAAGAGGACCTAAAAGTACGCGCCAAACTGCTACACCTTATTTGCCATTTCGAGGGCGAGTGGCTAAATGATCGCGCCTATTTTGATGCCTTTTTAAAACCAAGGTTCCGACTCCTAGAAGAAGATGGCTTGGTAAAGCTCTTTCCTTATCAGGTGAAAGTAACCCGTCGTGGACAAGCCTTTATAAGGAATGTGTGCTCGGTGCTCGATCGCCGATTAAGTGTGCAGCAATTGCAAAAACCCACCTTTAGTAAGGCGGTGTAATACTATTTTACGCGAGGATGTTTCCCATCCTGGTAAAACTCATCATCAAAAGAGACCTGCACTTCGTGGGGGTCTTTTAGTATTTTATAAACCATGTGGAGCACCACTAGCGGACTTACGCTGAAAAAGAAAAGTGCTGCTTGGATATAGCCAAATAGTACGCATATAGCGTAGGCAATTAGAAAGACAAAAGAAAAGTATATGCTTGTTTTCATGAAGGTGTTTTATAAGCTAACACCTTCAATCTCAATTTGGTTTATCCGCAGGTTTCGGTAGACGCTCCAGGTTTTGGCATTTCTGGACTAATAAATGGGATGTCTAATTCCATTCCCCTTAATATTAATAAAGCGGCAATAAGTACGATGCTTATTGGGATCAGGCGATTTAGATAGGGGCCAAATCGTAGTAATAATGCATTGGAGAAGAGGTTGAAGCTTAGCAGCAAAGGCAAAGTGCCAAGTCCAAAGGCTCCCATGTACATTAAGGCCTTGCCTGAAGATTCTAATCCCAAGGCGGGCACTAAAGCAGCGTAAACCATTCCGCAAGGCAATAGGCCATTTAAAGCTCCGCTGATAAGATACCAAGCGGGATGTTTTTTACCGCGCACTTTTTGCCGCAACTTGCCCAGTGTCGGACCAAGGATTTGCATGGCTTTACGGTCCCACTTGAGGGCTTTAAAACCAAAATACCCGAACAGCAGGAGCAGTCCCGCGAAAATCGTGAAACTACCCTGCAGATCGGGAATACCTAAACTAGTTCCAATAAAGGATGCAAACAGCGCTAAGCTTATATATGTAAGCAAGCGGCCGCTGTGGTATAAAGCCCAATTTGCCTTATGCTTACTCTGTAGCCATTGTCCCATTACCACTGCTTGTAGCGGTCCGCACATGGCTAAGCAATGCAAGGAAGAAAGCAGCCCAAATGTAAAGGCTACCCAAATCATTAGATTACAATTGAGGGCTCGAAATAGTAATTGGTTTCGCCAATTAGAATGCTCACCTTGGCAATCCATTTGCCAGCACTAAGCTTATCTCCAGGAATTTCCAATTTACTTACCGACCATTCTTTTTCACTAAGCTTAAAATCGTGCTCAGCGCCAGTGGGGAAATACATGGTGATTTCTAATTCACCGGTTTTACCCTTTAGAGCTTCTGGAAAATCGAGGAAAAGCTTCTGCTCTTCTACCTTAAGTTGGCAATCGCCGCTCAAGGCAGAGGCATTCCGCTTTCCATCAATAGTGCTTTGGTAAGCCAGCTCTTGCTGATAATAGTCCGTGGTAACCAAGTCGTGAGTTTGATTCATCGCCTGGTAAACGGTATAGCCCATTCCAATAGCAAAAATTGCAAGGGTAATGGCTAGTCCGGTGCCCCAATTTAACTTCATAATCCTACTTCTTTTTGGGTTTAACGAATGGTCCAGTAAAGGAGGTTTCAATTTCATCAATTAAAATATCACCTTCATAAACCCCAATTTTAATATCAGTGGTCATTCCTTCCATCTGATCGGTGTCAAGGTACAACATCACCGCGCCTTGCGCTAATCCTGAGGCTTCAACTTCTATCAACTCAGATTCGCCGGCAGTCTCTAAACTTAGGCCCTCACTAGGAGAGATGGGTTTAAACTGATATACTTTATCCTCTGCCGTTTTATTGAGCAACTTAAAGTTATAAGCATTTTTGTAAGTGTCCTCATCTACCTTAGTAAGTGGCTGGCCAGGCAAGCGTAGGAAGATAGCTTCTACATTAGCGCGGCTAACTAGTAAATACACAAAAAGGGTAAGTAATACTGTAAGAATGCCTACATAGGCTTTTACCCTTCCGGTGAAAACCTTTCCGCTTCCGCCAGAGGCGATATTGTTCTCCGAATCGTAACGAATTAATCCTCGTGGCTTATTGGTTTTGTCCATGATATTATCACAGGCATCAATACAAGCGGTGCAATTGGTGCACTCGAGCTGGGTGCCGTTACGGATATCGATACCCGTTGGACAAACATCTACACACTGATTACAGTCGATACAATCACCTTTACCGGCAGCTTCACGATCTTCGCTTTTGCGGAATTTACCGCGTTTTTCACCACGCAGGTAATCATAAGCAATTACGATCGAGTTGCGATCTAAAAGCGCACCTTGTAATCGGCCGTAAGGACAAACAATGATACAGGCTTGCTCGCGGAACCAGGCAAAAACAAAGAAGAATACGGCCGAGAAAATAAACATGCCGCTAAGACCACCGAGGTGATTCGCTGGATTGTCGCTTACAATTTCCCACCAGGCTTCTTTGCCGATGATATACATCAGGAAGAAGTTGGCGATGATAAAGGAAATGGCGTAGAAGATTCCGTTCTTTAAAACGCGTTTACGGATTTTCTCTCCTTTCCAAGGCATCCGCTTTAAGCGGAGTTGTTGGTTACGATCGCCGTCGATCCAATATTCGATTCGACGGAAAACGTGTTCCATAAAAATAGTTTGGGGGCATACCCAGCCACAGAATAATCTACCGAAGGCTACCGTAAATACCGCCACAAAAAGCACCCCCGTAATCATGGCAATTACGAAGATGAAGAAATCTTCGGGCCAGAAAATCTGCCCGAAGATTACAAATTTTCGCTCAAGAACATTGAGCATTAAGAATGGCTGTCCGCCAATCTTGATAAATGGTATGCTAAAGAAAATCGCCAAGAGCACATAGCTCATTAATTGTCGGCGATAGGTGTATCGTCCACTAGGTTTCTTTGGAAAAAGGAAATTACGTCCTCCATCCTCACTAATGGTGCCTACTGAATCACGGAAGGATTGGTCCATCTCCAAGGTCTCCTTCAATACTTCCTCCGTGTCTTTAGATTTCATAATTGATTCTTATTTATTATTGAATCAGAGGCTAGAAATCGCAGTTTCTTCAACCACCGTGCTATCGCTTGGGGTAGATGTACTATCGCTGGCTGCCTCTTCAGTAGGAGCTGCTTCTAATAAATCACCCTGAGGCTCTTTAGGGCTAGCAGGCGTGGTACCTTGTAGGCTAAGTACGTACGAGGCAACTTCCTGCATTTTGGAAGGACTCAACATACCATCCCACTTGGTCATACCATTACTGGTACCGTATTTAATGGTTTTAAACACATCTTTAATGTCGTTACCATAAATCCAATAGGCATCGGTAAGGTTAGGTCCAATACTACCACCACCATCAGCGGCGTGGCAAATTGCACAGTTCTGGGTAAAAGTTTCGCCACCAGCAAGAATGCGAGATTCTTCGGTTAGCAATTCTACATTACTCTCATCCACCAAATTGGCGGCAGTCTTAAGGTATTCGACCTTCGCAGCTTCCGCTTCCGCTAATTCTATTTTAAGCTCTTCAATACTTAAAGGAGCGGTTTGGAATACGTGGTAACGTAAAAGATAGATTACCGCAAAAACCATAGAAGCGTAAAAACCGATCAACCACCAAGGGGGTAGATTATTATCCAATTCGCGAATACCATCGTATTCGTGATCGGTGGCTACCTCGTCTTCCTTATCTAAAGGCGCAGCATCTGTTAAGCTGTGTAGTAAACCAGCAGCCCAATCTTTCTCTTCCTCAACTTCAGCGTCTTCACTGCTTTCAGCCTGACTGCCTTTAATCATCTTCTTCATGGCATCTAGGGCCTCGAAGGTGGCGATAAAGCCAATAATTAAGAAGAATGCGGCCACGGCTACCAACCAGTAAACAGGATTGGCAATTATTTCTTGAGAACTCTCAGGGCTTAAAGTGGTGATGGAGGCCGCTCCGATCATCAGCAGTAACACAAAGAGGATTAGTATTCTATTTAGTTTTTTCATGAGGATTGGCATTATCGATTAATGGTAAATTGCTGATCTCTTCGATGCTTTTCCGGTCTTTTCGTATCACATAAACGATGGCTAAAACGAAAATGGAAAAGAAAATAAGGAAGGAGATGATGGGGTAAATCGATACCCCATCAATGGTTTCCATATTGTGTTTAATGAATTTCAGCATGTCCTTAGTTTTGAGCAGTTAAGGTTCCGGCGGTGGTGGCTTCAACGTGTTTGCTGTGCTCACCGTTAATGTCGATACCCAGACGCTGCAGGTAGGCAATTAAGGCTACCATTTCCTCTTTAGGATTCACCTCGGTGATGTCCGGATCTTCTTCAACAATTTTGGCTGCTACTTCTTCTGCTTGAGCCATTAAATGCATTTCTGCATTAGCTACATACTCGTCGCTGTAAGGAACCCCTAAGCTTTGCATGGCTTCTAACTTCGCTTGAGTATAGCTGGTATTAAGCTCATTACTGGCGAGCCATTCATAAGTTGGCATAATAGAACCAGCACTCATAGAAGTTGGCTGAATCATGTGCTTGTAGTGCCAGCTGTTCGGACGTTTACCGCCTTCGCGATGTAAATCCGGACCAGTACGCTTGGAGCCCCATAAGAATGGGTGATCGTATACAAACTCGCCCGCTTTAGAGTATTCGCCATAGCGCACCACTTCGGAGCGGAATGGACGAACCATTTGAGAGTGACAAGCATTACAGCCTTCGCGGATATAAAGGTCGCGACCTTCAATTTCTAGGGCAGTATATGGTTTCACATCTTCAATGGTGGGGATATTACTCTTAATCATTATAGTAGGTACAATCTCGATGATACCACCGATAAGAATTACCACAGTAGACCAAACCATTAATTGTACAGGCTTGCGCTCAATCCAACGGTGCCAGTAGTCGCCTTTTGGTGCGTTCCAGTCCTTGGCTAAAGCTGGTGCGCTGGCTTCTTCTTGTGCTAAGAAAGAACCGGAACCAACGGTTTTAATCACATTGTAAACCATGATTAGCATACCTACCACATAAAGGCTACCACCAATCGCACGAGTTGCGTAGAGAGGAATTAACTGAGTTACAGTTTCTAGGAAGTTTACATATACTAAGCTTCCATCTGGGTTAAACTCTTTCCACATTAAGCTTTGAGTAAAACCAGAAACGTACATCGGTAAGGCCCAGAATAAGATACCAGTAGTACCAATCCAGAAGTGGGCATTAGCCAGTTTTTCGGAGAATAGGCTAGTGCGGTACATTTTCGGCATTAACCAGTAAATCATACCGAAGATTAAGAAACCGTTCCATCCTAAAGTACCAATGTGCACGTGAGCAGGAATCCAGTCGGTGTAGTGCGCAATCGCGTTTAAGCCTTTTAAACTTAAAAGTGGACCTTCTAAGGTACTCATACCATAGGCGGTAATGGCTACCACGAAGAACTTCAGTACGGCAGAGTCGCGCACTTTATCCCAAGCGCCTCTCAGCGTAAGCAAACCGTTAATCATACCACCCCATGATGGGAAAATAAGCATGATAGAGAATACGGTACCTAAACTCTGTGCCCAATCGGGAAGAGCAGTGTAAAGTAAGTGGTGAGGTCCAGCCCAGATATAGATAAAGATCAAGGCCCAGAAGTGAACAATAGAAAGGCGGTAAGAGTAAACCGGACGATTAGCGGCTTTAGGTACGAA
>CATMQD010000023.1 GCA_950073045.1 uncultured Flavobacteriales bacterium
CGGTGTACTTTAATAAGGTGTACTACTATTTCGATGAATACTTTACCAATATAAAAAACCGCTGGCGCAAGTTGCTCATGGGGGGTTTGGCTCTAGGTTTAAGCATTTGGCTAATTCCTCCATTATACGGTGAAGGCTTTCAAACAATCAATCACCTCCTTACGGGAGATGTGTTAGCGGTGGTAGAAAAGAGTGTGATCTTCCAAAAGTTTGAAGGACCCTATGTGATTATGTCGCTTTTATTAGGACTGGTACTCTTTAAAATTTTTGCGGCCGTTTTCACTATGGGTGCTGGTGGTGTAGGTGGAATTTTCGCCCCATCTCTTTTTGTAGGTTCCTCCTTAGGCTTTGTTTTCGCCTTTATAATTGTTGAATTCGGGATTGGAGAAATAAATACCACCAATTTTGCCCTGGTAGGAATGGCAGGCCTAATGGCAGGAGTACTTCATGCTCCGCTTACCGCGATATTTATGATTGCCGAGATTACCACTGGTTACGATCTCTTCATCCCCCTAATGACTGTTTCTACCATTTCGTACATGGTAACACGCAGCCTCATGCCTTTCTCTATCTATAATATGCAATTGGCCAAACGAGGAGATCTTATCACTCATAATAAAGACCAAGCAATTTTAACCCTCTTAAATTTAAAGAAGGTTATAGAGTGTGACTTCAAGAAAGTATCCCCCGAAATGAACCTTGGGGAGCTCGTAGAGGTAGTGAGTAAATCGAGGCGAAACCTTTTTCCAGTTGTTGATGAAGATGAAGCCTTGGTAGGCGTGCTTACCCTCGACGATTTTAGGGGAATAATGTTTGAAAGTGAGCGCTATGAAAACACTTTCGTTTCGGAGTTGATGAGCAGGCCACCAGCCTTAATACATCATGAAGAAAACATGAATGATGTAATGAAAAAGTTTCAATCTACTGGCGCTTGGAACCTACCCGTTGTAGAGGAAGGCAAATACCGAGGCTTCGTATCAAAGAGTAAACTCTTCTCGGTTTACCGCCGCAAATTGATGGAGTTCGGTTAGTCGATTCTTAACTAGATGTAGTACAAAGTGTACAAACCTTCTGATAAAAGTTTATAATAAATTAGAAGGAAATATACTTCCTTAGTGGGGTAATTAAAGCCTATGAACTCCGCCGAAATCTGCAGCCGTATTAAGGCCATTCGAGAAATTCGCTCCATTAGCCAAGTCCAAATCGCAAAGCATCTTGGGGTATCCCAAAGCACCTATGCCAAAATAGAAAACGGCATCTCCAAATTAAGCCTAGATCGCTTTATTCAAATTGTAGAGTTTCTAGATACCGATCCCGCATTTTACTTTAGAGAAATCACCAATCCTAGGCAAAAACCAAATCGGCCTTATAAAAAAGGAGCTTCTCGCAGTTCTAATTGGGAAGAAAGCCACAGCTTCAATCTATACGTGGTTGCCAAACAGCCTGAAGAACCACTTAAGCCATTAAAAGATATTATGCCAAAAAGCGCCTAATACTCGGCCTCCGTCCTCTAATTCGATGAATTTCAAACGTTTTAGTGTTTTCTACGTCTATATCTAGGAAGGCATATAAATCTTTCTGTTTATCTTCGCCTCCCGGTTTACCGTATTGCCCTAAAATGAAGGAATGAAAAATATCTATGGACGGGTAGCTATTGCCCTATTTCTAGCTACCTTAATGTACTTAGGATGGAGTCAATTTTCCCAAAAGCCAATAGACAAACGTGCGGCATATGCCGAGTTTCTGGCTAATCACCCCTTTAATCAAAGAGATACTGATCCCGAAAAGTGGGAGAATCTGCCTAAAGCAGACCGCCCCGATTTAGCAGGTGAGCAAAATTTCATCATGACTATGGATCCCGCTTTGGGATATCCTACCCCCGAAAAGCTTATAAAAGCAAAGTCAAGAATTATTGCCGCCCGCAACGACTTTCGGTTTAAATCGGCCATGGACAGCAGTAATTTACCAGATTTAATTTGGGAAGAACGCGGTCCTTACGACGTGGGAGGTCGCACCAGAGCAGTGATGTACGATCCCAACGATACTACTTACAGCAAAGTATGGGCTGGTGGAGTTAGCGGTGGATTATGGTATAATAATGACATCCGCAATGCCAATAACCCTTGGGTTCCCGTGGATGACTTTTGGCAAACCCTAGGCGTAAGCTGCATAAGCTACGACCCCACAAATCCACAAATCTTTTACGTAGGAACAGGTGAAGGTATTGGCTCGCTTTCGAGCACACGCGGACAAGGAGTTTGGAAAACTACCGATGGTGGATTAAGCTGGAGTCAATTACCAGCTTCCGTAGATTTTGATGCGGTTCGCGATATTGCGGTTCGCGATGAAAATGGCAATGGGGTATTATATGTAGCAGTTCGCGATGCCAGTTACAATGGTTTCGAACCAAGCTCTGGCAGCCACGAAGGACTTTATCGTTCCACTGATGGTGGAGCAAGCTTTAGCCAAGTTATGGATACGGTGCCTGGCCGAAATTATCATTGGGCTATTGGAGATATTGAAATCGGTGCTGATAACCGTATTTGGGTGGGCTCTGTAAACACTATAAACACCAATGGTTCTCGTGGGGGTGGCGACATCCTTTACAGCGATGACGGGATTAATTTCAATCGTGCTTTAAACACTTCAGGTGAACGAGTTGATTTAGCGGTGGCCCCTAGCAATGCGGCTTACGTTTATGCTTTAATCGAAAAAAATGGAATCATCTTTCGGATGATGAGAAGTGTGGACTCCGGGAGCACCTGGACTCAAATGAATGCCCCCGATGATGATGACCCGGGAATTCCATCGCATGACTTCACGAGAGGTCAGGCTTGGTACGATTTAATTATTCAGGTTGACCCCAATGATGAGCATACCATTTTTGTGGGTGGAATTAATGTGCATCGTAGTCAAGATACCGGTACCACCTGGGATAAAATGACCCAATGGTATGGCGGCACCCAATATCCATTTATGCACGCCGATCAACATCAAATAATCTTCCGGCCAGGAAATTCGGCCGAAGCACTATTTGGCAATGATGGCGGGGTGTTTATCTCTACCGATTTAAACACCACTTTCCCGAATTTCGAAGCCAGAAATGCGGCCTATAACACTACTCAATTTTATGCCGGAGCAATTTCACCAATTGCGGGATCCAATGAAATGGCGGCAGGATCACAAGATAATGGCACCGAAAGATTTAATCAGCCTGGTTTAGGATTTACCGACCGCGCCACAGGCGGTGATGGAGGTTATTGCTTCATCGATCAGATTAACCCTAATTTCTGGATTACCAGTTATATCCGCAATAATTACTACCGCTCTTATAACTACGGAAATAGCTTTGGGCAAACCTTCATTAACAATAATGATGGCCGTTTTATAAACCCCGCCGCTTACGATCCAAATTTGGAAATCTTGTATTCCTGCAAAAGTGCCTATCAGGTTTACCGTTATACCAATGTAACCTCCCAAGTAAATGAGGAGGTAATTCGAATTACTGGCCTTAGAGATCAGCCCAGTCATATTCGAGTAAGTCCTTTTATTGATGATACGGCAACAATATGGGTAGCCAGTGGAGTAGGCGTGATTTTCCGAATAGATAGCGCCGATGTTGCAGGAAGTGAAATCCTCACCGAAATTACGGGCAGTAATTTCCCTACCGGTTATATCTCCTGTATTGAGGTAGGTGATAGTGAAGATGAGCTAATTGCCACCTTCTCCAATTATGGAATCCCATCTGTGTTTTATACCAACGATGGAGGCCTGAACTGGTTTAATAAAGAGGGAGACTTGCCCGATATGCCTGTACGCTGGGTTTTAAGAAACCCTCGCGATGAGAATAATGTAATCCTTGCTACCGAATTAGGCGTATGGGAGACGCATAACTTTATGGATTCGGTACCTAATTGGAATCCATCCAATAATGGCTTGGCAAATGTGCGGGTAGATATGTTGCAAATGCGCGAAAGCGATTATACAATTATGGCGGCTACTCATGGCCGTGGCGTTTATACTGCCCAGTTTAAAGGTGGACTAAGCACTGAAGAGAATCAAATCTCAAAAACAGATAATGCTTTTGAACTTTATCCAAACCCAGTAAGGGATCACTTCCAAATTGACTTTGAGAAGGAAGGTTTATGGGAAATGGAACTATTTAGCTTGGATGGAAAAATGCTTTGGAAAGATCGCTGGTCCGCTAAAGTGAGTGATCGCCAATATCGTCTAAGCGACCTCTCGAAAGGAGAGTATATCTTAAACCTCAGAAAAGGAGCAGAACTTTATCAGAAGAAAGTCTTGAAGCTCTAGTAAGCTAGAAAAACCGTCTCTTATAGGAGGCGGTTTTTTTTTCACCGATACTCTAGCAGAATTGACCACTTGCGCTACTCACCTTGCATGGCTTGGCTTACTAGTATAGAAAGGCAATAAAAAAAGTCGCCCCGGCACAGCCGGGACGACTTTAATTACTATTCTGATTTTCGGATTAGGCTTCTACCGAAAGGTTATTAAAGAGGCTCTCGAAAATAAGGCGGCCATCTTCATTTCCTAGATTGGCATCCGCCGCGCGCTCAGGGTGAGGCATCATGCCAAATACATTTTTACCAGCATTACATACACCGGCAATATTATCGATGGAACCATTAATATTAGCGGCATCATTTACGCTGCCATCGGCATTCGCATAGCGGAAAATTATTTGATCATTTGCCACTAAGCTATTGTACGTTTCTTCATCCGCATAATAGCGCCCCTCACCATGGGCCACTGGAATTTTATAACTACGATCTGAATCTAAAGAAGCACTAATAGCGGCCGAGCTCGATGCTGGTTTTAAGTGCACATTCTTGCAAATAAAGGTGTGACTGGTATTATGTAATAAGGTTCCTGGTAAAAGCTTGCTTTCGCAAAGAACTTGGAAACCATTACATACTCCTAGCACGAAACCTCCTTGGTTGGCAAATTCAATCACCTGCTCCATAATTGGGGAAAAACGGGCAATTGCGCCACTTCTCAGGTAGTCACCGTAAGAGAAACCTCCTGGCAAAACAACCATTTCTACAGACTGTAGGTCGGTATCTTTATGCCAAAGTTCTACAACTTCGTGATCCATCTTTTGCAAAGTGTAAATCATGTCTTGATCACAATTGCTACCTGGAAAAACGACTACCCCGATTTTCATGCTTTTCAATTTAGAGCGACAAAAGTACGAAGCTTTAAAGAATGAGCCTCGCCAATATTAAAGCTTACTGATTTGATTTAAATCGCGCACCGCTTTGGCATCCGCCATATTCCAAGACCATAGTCCTTCGCTTGCTTCACGCTTTAAATAATTTCTTCGCCGATCGCCTAGGGCCTGCTCAAATGAGGCTAGGTCCGAGCTTCGTATCCATCGGTCCTCATTGTTCTGATGGGCTTTAATCTGCGTCTCTACGCGATCTAAGTTCTCATAAATTAAAGGGTAAACCCTAGGATGCATATTGAGGTAATTATCTACATCTATTTCATTAATCCTACCATGCGCTAAATTGAAACTTGCAATGCTTCGATCCCAGTCCCAAACACTCATTAAACCGAACATCAACATCACATACATCGACACGTACCTAAAAACATAAGCATGGCTCCGCTTTCCTTCCACCTTGCGGTAGAGTAAATACAATCCCACCAAAACCACACTTATTATGCTTACCACGATTATTCGTCCATTGGCCAAACCATGAAAATCGATATAGTAATAAGTACGCAGTAAAACCGAAACAGCTAAAACCGCGTTTTGCACAATCCAAACTTTCGCTAAAATTCCAAGCCACTTTTCATTGGGATAGAAGTTGAGGCTATTGCGGAAAAAGTAAAATACCACACTAGCGGCGAGGAGTAAAGAGGCAATTAAAAAGGCCACCCCTTCATGAAGAAACTCTTTAAGGCTAAAGTTTTGAGGCATTTCAAATCCAAACCAAAACCAGCGTATGTCAATTAAATTCACCACCAAGAGCAAGGCATTCAAAGAGATGAAGGTCATTAATGCCATGCGGTATTCACGCCTTAGGCCATTAATTGGAAATATTCGTTTGTAAGTAGTGCTTCGGCCTCTTTGTAGTCGGTCTCCAATTTTGAATACCATGGGCCAACTTTTGTTTTGCAAGAAAACCATCCTAAGAATCAATAAGCCCATCACCATAAACCAAAATAGAGGCCAAGAGAAATCAACAAATAGGTTTTGGAACATAAAGGTTAAACCATTACTCCACTCTTTAAAGATGGGGTTTCCGGCCCGGAATAAAGCGAAAAACACCAAGAAAACCGCCAAAGGCACCAGGCTTAACCTAAGCACCGAATAAACCCCTCTGGCTGAACTTGATTTCCGCAGGAGCCTTTCTGGCAAAATCGCCTTTTGCACATTAAAGATTCGAATTAATCCATTGGCAAAATGCTCACTTACGCTAAGCTCGGCACCCCACACAAAACTTAAATAAGCCACATTAAGCATTATAAAACTGACTATGCTGATAGCTGAATTAAAAAATATAATTCCAAAAGCACTCAGCACAAAGGCCAGTAAATAAGGCCATTCCCCTTTTCTTAAACTTAAATTAGACTGAAAAATACGCGAGCTCAAATTGAGTAATAAGGCAAATAACACCAGATTAAGCCCAATGCCCTCTTGCCAAAAAAAGAAGTAATAGATTAGCCATAAGCCAAAAAAAACTGCGTTCCTCATCTCTCTGAATTTGAAGAGGAAACGCAGTTTCTATGCTAAAATTTTATGGCCCGAATTAGGACCGCTTAATGGAGCAACCTAATTCGCGGGTATCATTAGGATCAATCTCTGCCCCGCTGCCTAAGGCTTTGAGGGCTTTTTGCAAATACTCATCCTCCGCCTCCTTAGAGCGATTCTCATATTTGTCATTAATACTACCTCGATAAACCAATTCTAAATCGCCATTAAATAAAAACACATGCGGTGTAGTGCGGGCACCAAAAGCATCGGCAAGGGCATTATTCTCATCTACCACATAAGGCATGGTATAGCCCGCTTCTTTGGCGTGTTTCACCATTTCACTCATGCTATCATCGCCCTCTCTTTTTTTAGTATTGCTGTTTACCAGCACCATCCCTATTTTTTGGGCATCTGCTAATTTCTTTAAGCCGGGATATTGATCTTCCCAACCCAATACGAAGGGACAAGTGTTACAGCTAAAAATGACTAACAAGCCATTCTCGGCTTTTAAATCTTCTAAACTGTACGATTCCCCATTAATGCTCTTCATCTCTTGATCTGCCATAGGGGCTTTTTCGCCAAAAGCTAATAGAGGATTATCCTTTTTTAAGTTAAAACTGAAAATAAGGAGGAGGGCTGCTCCTAATAATGTCCATTTCTTATTCATTGTATAGGTGTTTTTGGAATTGGTCCAAATTAGCAAATAATGTTAGCACATCGATTTTCAACATTGTTAAGCTCAAGCAAAAAAAAGCCCGATCACTAGGACCAGGCCGATTTTTAAAAAGAAAAATTACAATGGAATATTGCCATGCTTTTTCTTGGGTAAGGTATCCGCTTTGTTTTCTAACATGCGGAAGGCCTTAATAAGTTTATCTCGAGTTTCATGTGGAGGAATCACTTGATCCACATATCCTCTAGCTGCAGCGCGATAGGGATTAGCGAAAATGGAAGCATACTCCTCTTCCTTCTCCTTCAGTTTTGCTTCAGGATCATCCGCTTGCGCAATTTCCTTACGGAAGATGATTTCCGCGGCTCCTTTAGCTCCCATTACGGCGATTTCGGCGGATGGCCATGCGTAGTTAAGATCGGCTCCAATGTGTTTCGAGTTCATCACATCATAGGCGCCACCGTAAGCTTTACGGGTAATTACGGTAATACGTGGCACGGTAGCCTCACTAAAGGCATATAATAATTTGGCACCATTGGTAATAATGGCATTCCACTCCTGATCAGTACCAGGTAAGAATCCAGGTACATCTTCAAATACTAATAACGGAATGTTGAAGCTATCGCAGAAACGCACAAAGCGGGCACCTTTAGTAGATGAATCGATATCCAGAACCCCTGCTAAATAAGCTGGTTGGTTGGCTACAATACCGATTGATTTTCCGCCTAAGCGAGCAAAACCTACGACAATGTTCTGGGCGAAATCTTTATGTACTTCTAAAAAGCTGTTCTCATCAACCGTACCGTCAATAACTTCACGAATATCATAAGGCTGGTTCGGATTATCGGGAATAATCTCATCTAAGCTCGGACGCATTTCGTCGCCAGCTTCATAGGCTAGTTGAGGAGGCTCCTCTTCACAGTTTTGTGGAATGTAAGAAAGCAACTTACGATAACCTTTAATTAGGGCCATCTCATTGGCATAGGTAAAATGGGTTACCCCAGATTTAGTGCTATGCGCAGATGCTCCACCCAATTCCTCAGAAGTTACCTCTTCGTGAGTTACCGTTTTTACCACATTAGGGCCAGTAACAAACATGTAACTAGTATTCTCAACCATGCCAATAAAATCGGTTAGGGCTGGAGAATACACTGCACCACCGGCACAAGGTCCCATAATGGCTGAAAGCTGTGGAATTACCCCACTGGCTCTTGTATTTCGGTAAAATATATCGGCATAGCCACCTAAGGAAACTACCCCTTCTTGAATCCGGGCACCGCCAGAATCATTAAGTCCAATTACTGGAGCGCCATTCTTCATGGCCATATCCATCACTTGGCAAATTTTCTCGGCATGGGCCTCGGCTAAAGATCCTCCTAAAACGGTGAAGTCCTGTGCGAAAACGTAAACCAAACGTCCGTCTATTCTGCCGTAACCAGTTACTACACCATCACCTAAAAATTGCTGTTTATCTAGGCCGAAGAAATTAGAGCGGTGCTTAACCAGCATGCCTGTTTCTTCAAAACTCCCTTCATCTAATAAAAAGTGAATCCGCTCGCGAGCGGTAAGTTTTCCTTTGGCGTGTTGCGCATCGATACGCTTTTGTCCACCGCCTAATTGAGCCTCTTCGATCTTTGCTTCAAGATCTCTGATTTTATCCTGCATGCTTGACATGGAAAAAGTATTTGATTGTTTTTAAAAACACCGCAAAGTACTAAAGAATGAAGTCCAAGAAGCTGACATTCGACATGTTTTCCCAATTAAAATGGGATTGCATAGCCTAGGACTATCAATTATTGAAACTGAGTACTTCCTTGCTAGGCAAGCGGCGAGGGTAGCCCAGAGAACCTAGGCTATCCAAAGAAAAACCCTCCTTCCTATCACTAGAAAAGAGGGTTTTAAAAACTAAAACGAAATCAAAAATTTTACTCGGCTATCTCCTCAGCTTCTTCGAGCTTCATCTCCTTATGGAAACGATGTCTGCGCATTTTACCTTTACGCTGCTCCATTCTTTTTTTCACCTTCGCCATTTGCTCCTCATCCAAAATTTCTGCTAAATCTGCTTTTAGCTCTTCCCTGCGCTGTTTGCGCTCAGCTCGGGCCTGCTCTTCCTTTTTATGGAATTCCTCCAAAGCTGGCTGCAGTTCTTTAATTTGTTCGTCGCTTAAGTTTAAACGAGCCCCCATGTGTAGGGCCATTTTTCGAGCCTTTTGCTCGGCGCTTAAGTTCTTGTCCCCGCGATGCGGTGGACATTCTTGGGCGAAGCTGGGTAAACTAAATAAACCGATGGCCAGAGCTAACACTAAGTTTTTCATGATCTTCAATTTTATTGATTTGCTACTTGGAGCTTATCGAAGACCAGAAGTTTAATGGTGCACTTGCCTTTAGGATATATTTAAGATTTCGGTAAATCGATATGGCGAAGGTTTATTTTCACCTCAGGAAAACTTTCGGGATTATTAATAAGGTGCAAAAGCTTTTGCGCTACCTCGCTAACCGGACTTAATTCATCATTCTGCTTATACTCCACAAATCGCTGTAAATCTGGAAAGTCTTCGGCCCGAGTGCGACGAATTTCACCTTGCATTTCGGTATCTACAATTCCTGGTGACACCGCATGGCAGCGCACCTCTGGATGATCGAGTTTTAAAACTTCCGAGAACATATCTAAACCAGCCTTGGAAGCACAATACACACTCCAGCTTTTTACGGGATAGGAACCTGCTCCACTGCTAATATTAATAATCGTCTTAGGTAAATCGCTCTCACTGAGGTTTTCTAAAAAGAGCTTACTCAAAAGGCTAGGCGCCACTAAATTTAAATGATAGGCATCGGCCGTGCGACGGGGATTTATATGCGCCACCGGCTTAACCGAACCCAGGCTACCGGCATTATTCACCAAAACCACCTCATCTATTCCTTCTCTTAATCCATCGAAACCTATACCCGAATAATCGTCTAAATCGGAGAGATCTACCGTTATATGGCGATACCGTGGGTGGCTAATGGTATTTCGTCGAGCAAAACCGGTTACATAATGTCCCTCTTCAAGGACTGCTTCGGCCAAGGCCTTACCGATACCAGAGCTGGTTCCGGTGATGTAAAACTTCTTCATATTTAATGCTGATTTATTTTAATGCTTGTTCGAGATCAGACTGCAAATCGCGCACATCTTCAATACCCACACTTAGGCGAATGAGGCCACCACTAATGCCAATCTTCAATCGCTCATCTTCTGGAATAGCAGCATGCGTCATACTTACCGGATGGCCCGCCAAAGACTCTACCCCACCTAAAGATTCGGCTAAGGTGAAAACCTGTAGTTTAGAAAGAAAATCCCTTGCCGCTTCTGCACGGTCGTCTTTTAAGCGGATGCTTATCATCCCACCAAAATCCTTCATCTGCCCACGAGCGATAGCATGATTAGGGTGCGACTCCAAGCCGGGCCAATAAACATCTGCCACCTTAGGGTGAGCGATTAGAAATTCGCTTAAAATTTTGGCGTTTTCGCAATGGCGCTGCATTCGCACAGCCAAGGTTTTAATTCCCCTTAACGTGAGAAAAGCATCCATCGGTCCACAAATGGCACCACTCGAATTCTGAATAAACTTTAAGCGTTCCGCCACGGCCGAGTCTTTTATCGCCAACAGGCCTAAAACCACATCGCTATGTCCGGCCAAATACTTTGTAGCACTGTGCATTACAATATCGGCGCCCAGCGCTATGGGTTGTTGTAAATAAGGACTAGCAAAAGTGTTATCTACCACTAAAAGGGCATTTACCGACTGCGCCAATGCGGCCATTTCCCGAATATCAATCAAAGACATCATTGGGTTAGTGGGCGTTTCTACCCAAATAAGCTTAGTATCCGGGCTAATTTTTTCCTTTAGCCTTTCGGCTGATGTCATTCCGGTAAAGTGAAACTTGATTCCAAAATCTGCGTAGACCTTAGTAAACAATCGATAAGTTCCACCATATAGATCGTTGGTAGAAAGCACCTCATCGCCGGGTTTCAATAATTTTAAAACCGCATCAATAGCAGCCAAACCACTGCCAAAGGCCAGGCCGAAATCCACCCCTTCTAAACAAGCGATGGAATCTTCCAAAGCCTTGCGAGTAGGGTTTTGGGAGCGAGAATACTCAAAGCCTTTATGCTCGCCCGGAGATTCCTGAGCGTAAGTTGAAGTTTGAAAAATTGGGGTCATTACTGCCCCGGTTGCTTGCTCGGGTTTTTGGCCACCATGAATAGTGAGCGAGTTAAAGCGTAAATCTCTATTCTTCAAAATGAGAATGTGTTTACACAAAGGTACGAAAGCAATAGAGCCGAAATTAAGCTGCGATTGCTTATGCATTCCCATTCTCTTAGAAATTTCGCATGCTAATCCTTAAATTCGCGTCACTTTAAATTAAACATAGCATAACAATGAAAAAATTACTGTCTTTTCTGTTGGTTTTTGCCTTGGCTTTGCCAGCATTTGCCAATGAGGGCATGTGGCTTCCTCTCCTTTTAGGCCGCAACTACGAAGACATGAAGGCGCACGGTCTTCAATTAAGTCCTGAGCAAATTTATGATGTAAACAATGGTAGCTTAAAAGACGCCATCGTTTCCTTCGGCGGTTTTTGTACTGGCGAAATTATTTCTAATCAAGGCCTAATTCTTACTAACCACCATTGTGGTTACGGACAAATTCAGTCACATTCTAGCACCGAGCACGATTATTTAACCGATGGATTCTGGGCTTATGAGAAAAGTCAAGAACTTCCTAACGAAGGTTTATTCGTGCGTTTCCTTGTGCGCATGGAAGATGTTACCAACCGCGTTTTAGATGGTCTTAATGATGACATGACCGAAGATGAGCGCGCTAAGGCCATCGCCGAAATTGGTAAAACTATTGCCGCTGAAGCTACCGAAGGAAATCACTACGATGCCAATGTGCAAACCTTCTTCCACGGAAATGAATTTTACCTTTTTGTTTACGAAACTTTTAACGATATCCGCTTAGTTGGTGCCCCTCCCTCTTCTGTAGGTAAATACGGTGGCGATACCGATAACTGGATGTGGCCTCGTCATACTGGCGACTTCTCTATGTTCCGCGTTTACGCCGATAAAGATGGAATGCCAGCCGAGTACTCTGAAAACAATGTTCCCTTAACTCCTAAGCACCATTTACCAGTTAATGTAACTGGCGTTAAAGATGGCGACTTTACCATGGTAATGGGTTACCCAGGATCTACCGACCGCTATTTAACCAGCTGGGGTGTTAAAGAACAAATTGAACTTTATGGACCAGCGGTAGTACGTGTGCGTGATCTTAAATTAGAGATCATGAAGAAGTATATGGAAGCTGATGCTGCTACTCGTATTCAATACGCTTCTAAATATGCTCGTGTTTCTAACTACTGGAAATACTACATCGGTCAAACCGAGCAATTACAGAGCAACCACGTATTTGATAAGAAACAAGCTATCGAGAAGAAATTCTCTACTTGGGTAAATGCCGATGAAAGTCGCAAAGCCAAATACGGTGAGGTATTGGAAATGTTTGCTGATGCTTACGCTGAAACTAATAAATCCGTGACCTCTGGAGTTTACGCTCGTGAAGCTGGAATTACTGGTCCAGAATTAGCCCTACAGGGTCTTCGTTTTGGTCGTACTATGAAGGCTTACTTCCAAGCTAAAGGGATGATGGAAGCTAGCGAAGATGAAGAGACCAAAACTCAAATGGGTGATCGTCTTGACGCTATTATCGATGCCATGAAAGCCAATGGTGAAGAATTCTTCAAGGATTACAATCCTAGCTTAGACCGTGAGATGACTGCCGGTTTATTAGAGCTTTACTACAACGATATCCCTAAAGCTCAGCACCCAGAAGTGCTTACTGCAATTGCCGATTCTTTTGATGGTGATTTTAAAGCTTATGCTGATTCATTATTCGCTAGCAGCTTTATGGCTAGCAAGGAAAGCTATATGGCCTTTTTAGAAAATCCGGTAGATAGCGTAATGGATGCCGACATGGGTATTGCACTTGGTGAAGGTATGTACGCTGCTTATATGGGCGCTAATGACAATGCTGAGGTAGATGACAAATTGGAAAAAGCTTACCGCTTGTTCACCGCTGGCTTACGCGAGATGAATCCTAATAAGAACTACTACCCAGATGCTAATAGCACCATGCGTTTAACCTACGGTACTGTGGGTGATTATGATGCCCGTGATGCTGTACACTACAGCCACTACCCTACCTCTGAAGGAATTTTAGAGAAAAAGGATAATGATGATCCTGAATTTGTGGTTCCTGCGAAATTGGAAACCCTTATTAAAACACAGGATTACGGTAATTACGCTAATGAAGAAGGCGAGCTTCCGGTTTGCTTTATTCACAATACCGACATTACCGGTGGTAACTCTGGTAGTCCCGTAATTAACGCTCGTGGCGAGCTTATCGGTACTGCTTTTGATGGTAACTGGGAAGCCATGAGTGGTGATATTAACTTCGAACCAGAAATTCAGCGTACTATTTCTGTAGACATCCGCTACACCCTTTTCATCATCGACAAATATGCCGGTGCTCAAAATCTAATTGATGAGATGACCATTGTAACTAAGCCCGTTAAACGTGGATCTTGGTTTAGCCGCATCTTTTAAATATTAATCCTCTTTTGGATTAAATCTTATTAAGGCCATTTACCTTTCGGTAGATGGCCTTTTTTCTTGCTTATAAACATCCCCTAAAGGCCTAAAGAGAAACTACTCAACCAATTTTCACTGGGCCTGCTCTATTTTTTTTCTTCTCGAAAAAGGAATTTGTTAACTTCCCCAAATGCGGCTAATTCTATTCGGGCTCATTTTTATATTTATTTCAAGTTCCTGCGATCAAGGGGATATTGCCTCTTCACAAAATCGTGGTCCACGGGCTCAATTAGATGGCCCGATACTGGAGCGTGATTTAGCGCAAATTCAGGCCGATGGCAAGCTGCGCGCCATAATGATCTACAGCAGCACTACCTATTTCCTTTATCGTGGCGAAGCCATGGGCTACGAATATGAATTGCTTAAGCGATTAGCCGATGATCTAGGTCTAGAACTCGAAATTGTACTAGCCCATAATATCGATGAAGTTTTCGACCTCCTTAACAAAGGAGAGGGAGATATTATCGCCTATGGCCTAACCATTACCGAAGCACGAAAAGAGCTCATTCACTTCACCGATTACCTCTATACCACCCACCAAGCTTTAGTGCAAAAAAAACCTCGTAATTGGCGAAGAATGCGCAGGGATCAAATTGACCGTAAACTGGTACGTGATGTCATCGATTTGATTGACGACACGGTACATGTCCATCGCCGTTCCTCCTATTATGAGCGACTCCTAAACCTGCAAAAAGAATTGGGTGGAAAAATAAATATCGACACCATTACCGGCGACTTTAATATTGAAGATGTTATCAAGCTAGTGGTTGATGGAAAAATCGACTATACCATTGCAGACTACAACCTCGCCTCCATTAATGCTACTTACTACCCCATTTTAGATGTAGAAACGCCGGTTAGCTTTTCCCAAAGGATAGCCTGGGGAATCCGCAATAATTCACCCGAATTGGAACAGGCCGTAAATCGATGGATCTCAGGAATGCGGAAAAATGGGACCTATAATTTCATCTACAAAAAGTATTACTCCCATAAAAAAACCCAGAAGCGACGTATTGAAAGTGAGTTTTACAGCAAGAATAGCGGCCAAATTAGTGAGTACGACGAGTTGATCAAAAAAGCTGCCGACAGCTTGGGCTGGGACTGGCGTTTATTGGCCTCGCAGGTGTATCAAGAATCACGATTTGATCCACAGTCAAAATCTTGGGCTGGCGCTACTGGACTAATGCAAATAATGCCGGGCACCGCTAGCGACCTTGGGGTAGATCAACCTTTTGACCCGGAACAAAACCTCTTGGCAGCTACTGCCTATTTACAATATCTCTTTGATAAATTCCCGGGTATTACGGATACCGTACAAAGGATAAAGTTTACCATGGCCGCCTATAATTGTGGTTACGGACACTTACTTGATGCCCAAAGGTTAGCGGCTAAAAATGGTCTCGACTCCCTACAGTTTGATAATTCGACTGCCGACTGGCTGCGTAAAATGGGACAATACAAGGTGTACTCCGACCCTATTGTGCGTTATGGACCCGTGCGAGGTGAAGAGCCTTATCGTTATGTAAACGACATTTTCTTGCGTTATGAGCACTATCGTCGCTTAATTCCCCTTAATAGCGCCGACAGCCTTGCAATGCCCGAGGGCTAGTCTATTTTTGCAAAATGAAGGAACGCATTAGTCTCGAAGGCGTGGAACTTTGGCTCCTCCCCCAAAAAGCTATTTACTGGCCCGAGGAAAGGCGCCTTTTTATTGCGGATACCCATTTTGGGAAAATCAGTCATTTTCGTAAACATGGTATTAAAGTTCCAGCCGAAGCGGCTAAGCAAAACCTGCTTAAATTGGAAGAATTACTTCTAGCTACCCAAGCTAAAGAAGTATATTTTTTAGGAGACCTCTTTCATTCCGACCTCAATCGGGAGTGGTTAGGCTTTAAACAGGTGATCGCCCTTTTTCCCGCTACCGAATTTCATTTAATTGGTGGTAACCACGATATATTAGATGAGCTCAGCTATTACCGTGCAAGGCTTAAATATCATCCTCAAGGACTAAAACTCGGCCCTTTCTTTCTTAGTCACGAACCTCTAGAAGAGAGTGATGGCTACAATTTATGTGGTCATATTCACCCCGGGGTACGATTAAAAGGCAGTGCTCGGCAAAGTTTACGCTTGGCTTGTTACTATTTTAATCACCGCCAAGGTATTTTACCTGCCTTTGGCGAGTTTACGGGCACCCATGTTTTAAAGATTAAAAAACAGGACCAGGTTTTTGTAATTGCTGAAGACCGAGTTATTGAAATCAGCTAAAAGGCTGCCAAATTTCGCGACAAGCAGATCGATAAGAAGTGCCAAATAAAACTAAGTGCACAAGTAAAGGATAGAGTTGCTGGTATTTAATTCTCGATTGCCAATCCCCTTCCAAGGGATAATGGGCCGAATAACTATCGAAAACCGCTTGGGGGAAACCACCAAATAAGTGCATCAGGGCCAAATCTATTTCGCGATGGCCATAATAAACGGAGGGATCAATTAAAGCAGGAGTCCCATCTTTGGTATAAAGCACATTCCCCGACCATAAATCGCCATGCACTAAAGCTGGCTTTTCCTTGGGTATTAATTCTGGATATCGATATAAAAAGGATTCGATTGCTTTCAGGTCTTGTCGGTTGATATACCCAGCATTAAAAGCCTTTTGACTGAGGGCTAAGATTCGATATTCTGCGTAAAATTCTGGCCAATCTTTTAGGAAGGCATTGGTCTGCTCTAAAGAACCGATATAATTATCCTTCTCCCAGCCATAGTAATCATGGGAACATAGATGTAATTCTGCCAAGCCTCGTCCCAATGCGGGATAATCTCGCTGGGTAGATTGAGGAAGGTATTCTAATATCAGAAAGTGGTAGCCATCAAAATCATCTATTGCGATGCATTTGGGAACTAATAAAGTTTTGCTTTTTCTAAGGGCATCTAATCCATCGGCTTCCGCCTGAAAAAAATCGCGGTCTACATTAGGATTAGTCTTTAAAAAGAGAGGCGCTCCACTGCTAAACTCAATTTGAAAGGCTTGATTGATATCGCCACCGCTAAGGCTATGTAGCTGTTTTACTTCGCGGCCGATTAACTGGATTAGGTATTTATGAAATGATACGGAGTTTACCATTGCGGGCATCTTCCTCCATGTACATTAATAAACCTTGCCATTTGCTTAAAGCTTCTTTTAGCATTTTCGCATTAAATGGCTTTGGAATGAAATCGTTCATTCCGGCTTCGATACAGCGCTTTTGGTCGGCTACTTCCGCATTAGCGGTAACCGCGATAATAATTGGCCGCTGCGGCTGATCTTTAATAATACGCTTAGTACTTTCTATACCATCCATTTTTGGCATTTGCACATCCATAAAAATGATATGGTAACTAGTGGTGATAGCCATTTCCCAGGCTTCCAAACCATTGTTGGCGATGTCTACTTCATAGCCCATGGTTTTCATAATCATCACCAGTAACTTCTGGTTAATCGGATTATCCTCAGCATAGAGAATACGCAGGCCTTCAATTTTTTGGGCTTTCTTCTCTTCCTTCAATTCATCAGCATGCTTGCTTAAATCGAGGCGAGGAGTTTTTAGAATAAAGTCGGCGCTTACAGTAGTACCTTTACCTTCATCGCTATCAATCCACATTTCGCCATCCATCATTTCAATAACGTTGGCAGAAATAGTAAGTCCTAATCCTGTACCACCATGTTTACGGGTATTACCCTCATCTCCTTGGTTAAAGGCTTGAATCACCTTGTTAAGCTCTTCTGGCTTAATGCCTACCCCAGTATCGGTAACCTTCATGTGAAGTTTTACCCGATTTCCTTCAACGCTCTCTAGGCGTAAGCTAAAGCTGATAATACCTTTGCTCGTAAACTTCACTGCGTTTCCAACAATATGGTATATCACCTGACCTAATCGCTCGGGATCACCCGCAAGTTCTCCGGGAATATTATCATCATAATCCAATTTGAAGTTTACTCCAGGCTTAAGACTATGCACCCCAGCTTGCTCCAAGGCTTTATCGATTACCTCTTTCAATCCAAACTTCTTAGACTCTAGTTTCAATTCACCAGAATCAATTTGGGAGAAGTTCAATAGGTCTAAAAGTAGGTTGTTCAACTGTTCGCTATTCTTTCGAATAGTTTCCAATTTAGCTTTCTGATCGGCCTCTAATTTGGTTTTAGAGAGAAACTCCGTCATACCCAGAATAGCGTTCATCGGTGTGCGCAGCTCATGGCTAACTGCATTCATGAAATTACGCTGCGAGATTACCGCATTTTCACTTTGCGAAATATGGTTTCGCATATTGTAACCAAAGCGTTGACTTAGAGCAATAGTTTGACTAACCACAAAGATAAAGTAGCCGAAGAAAGAGAGGAAAAGGTGGTTTACGGAAAAGCCAAAGAAAGCCGACATCTTCAATACCATAACCAGTATCAAGGAACCTACCGCAGCAGTGGTAAACCAGCTCATAGTATGGCTCCAGCGAATTACTCGCAGGTAGAAAACGGTGGTGGCCACTAAGGCAATAGCAATAAAAATAAGGTAGTAATCAATTAGTGCGGTAAAAACCTGGGTAGGCAACATTACCGAAATGGCCAATAATGCCGAAACAATGGCAATGCTATGGAAAATCCATTCTGGCGCCCGACGCGCAATTAGGTTTTTATAAAAATAGGTAAAGAAAATTACGCTTATAAATAGACTTAAGTACTCTAAGCGAATCCCCACTTGCCAAGACATTCCTTGGAAAATCTCGTGGAAAATATAAGTGTCGGTTCCTATTATTCGGTAGGTATAGGAAAGGGCAAAAAGGCCAAAAAACAAAAAGGCGAAATCTGTTTTCTGGAAATAGTATACTATCAGCGAGAAAACTGCAGCAATTAATAAAGCTCCGGCAATAAAAAGCGAACCGCTAACGGCCATATTCTTAAAGAAGAAAAATCGCGATGAAGGTCCTAGCGCCATAGCAGCTACCGATCCACCTTTGTGGTGATGGAAATTAGATACGTGTAGTACTAATCGGTTTTGACCTTTCTTAAGTTTAATTGCCCTTACCTTAGGCAACCAATAGGGCTCAGAGTCTGAAATATTATCGCCAACCTTGCCATTATTGGCAATCAGTTCACCATTCAAATAAAGCTCGTAAGCACTATAATATTCGGGAACCCTTAAAGCTAAGTGATCGCTAGCTTGGGTAGAGTATATATTCAACTCATATGAAGCGTAACCTCGGGCGTGGTAATTATCCTTTTCAGTTTGTAGCTCAGACCAAGGTTTTAGAATATCAACAAAAACGGGACGACGACTTAAATCTGCTTGGCCTTTCGGATTAACTAATTCCTTCCAGTAAAAGCGCCATTTTCCTTCAAGGGAGATGTCTTCTTCCTCCGCATAGAACTTATCGTTAAGAGTTACCTCTCCGTTCAATACAGTTTTTGCCTTCATGGGTAGGGCCATTAAGACAAGCATTAAACCGAATATGTAAAAAATTCTACGCATTAATATAAACTGGTATAGCTAATCAAGTGCCAATCCAAAAACAATAAGCAACTGACCTTCAATGTATTGAATTGTCAGCCGTATTCCAAACCTTCCCAATAGGAGATTATTTTTCTCATATTGGGAAAAAGGGGTTACATATCCCTTTATGGGAAGGGAAGGTCTGAAATGAAATGTGATAAGCCAAACCATTCAGCCTCAAACTTTATGATTTGGATTCAATAGATTTAGAATCAAGGAAAAACTAATCCAGAGCGCTCATCTCCGGGGCGTAAACCGTATTGCTCGTATCAGAGAGGGCATGCAGAAAGTCTTCAAGAGATCTTAATTCAGCTTCGTTCAAGCCTAAAGAGTCCGGTGGCAAGGTTTGATTTTCCAAATCAATACCAATTCCAGCGGCACCCCCATGATTATAAAAATCGAGTACCTCCCTTAGGGACTTATAAGCTCCATTATGAAAATAGGGCGCTGTATAAGCTACATTTCGCAGCCCTACGGTCTTAAAGGAGTGCTTAAAAAAAGGAGCTTCATCAGAGACTACACCGGCCTTATAGCGACCTAGATCTTCATCGATTTCATTAGCTCCCGGGTATCTTAAAACCCCTAGCACTTCCGACTCCCCTTCCTCGTACCAAGGAGGGACCATCCCATTAAAGGCTGGTGCAAAATGGCAAGTAGCGCAAGCTGCTTTACCCATAAAGAGGTTTAACCCTTGTTTTTCCGAATTACTTAGAACCACTGATTCCCCCCTTAAATACTGATCTACCGGACTATTGAAAGAACTTAAGTCACTTAGAAAGGCCATAATAGCCTGCGAGAGATTGCTCCTATTAATTTTACTATTTGTACTCGGAAAAGCTTGATTAAAGAGTGACTGATAGTGCTCGCTTTCCTTTAAGCGCTTAAAAATAGATTGATAATCGCTATCAAACTCCTCTGCACTAAAGATCACATGTTCCATTTGGGTCTCCATACGATCGGCTCGTAAATCGTAAAAAAAGCGATCCGAATACAAGGCATTAAATAGACCTGGTGAATTGCGAGAAAGGGTACCTCCCCCTTTAGCTAAACTCTTCGCTAAGCCATCGCTGTAAGCCTTATTAGGATTATGGCATGAAGCACAAGAACGATCTTGATCGCCACTTAAAATCGGATCGTAAAAAAGAAATCTACCTAAACGCTTTTGTGCTGTATAACTTTCAGAATCAGTATTTAAACCCGTGTAGTATGTGAGATTAAAGAAACTTTCGTTGAAGATATCTCGGCTTTCATAGTTAATAGGAAGCTCGCCTGAATAAACTTCAGCTGCAGTTTCAAAAGCAAGGTGATGATGTAAGTCTAAATAATCACCATACAAAGGATGCAGGCAATCACGAATAAAGTCTGCTCGATTAAACTCATCGAAATCAGATTCAGCTAAATACTCCGACCCTTCCTTTAAAAGGCTTGTGATTTTAGAAGCCAGTTTCCGATCCTCCGCTAATTCGAGATAGTATTTAGCATAAGAGGCCATGCTTTGCCAGGCCATTCTCGACTCCACTATGGCCTGATCACTTGCAGGAGTATCAAAGCCAGTAATCCCTAAGCTCATTAAACGGATTAAACCTAAACGTAAAGCCTCGAAAACCTGTCGATCATCAAAAGGTATTTTATGAGCAAAGCGATAAATCTGTCCAAATTGATAATTAAACTCTTTGCTAAGCTTTACAAGCTCTTGATAAGGAATAGAATCTGCATAGACTAACTCTTCCATTCTCTGCAAACCTTTGGGCTCTAAAACCACCAATCGCGGAGCATTTCGCTCTGTTTTTGGCAAAGGTGCGCCATTCAAATGATCTCGCACATCCTGAGGCTCAAGGTAGTCGAGAAGAAACTCTGCCTTTTTAAAGGAATAGCGCAATTCTTTAAAAGCTTCGACTAAATTCTCTGCTTCCCTCCCATCTGCGGTCAATACTTTATGGAATGATTCTGTCTTGAGCTGTATTTCCCCAAGGTCCTCCAAATACTTGGTTCGAACTTCCTTAATCGGACTCTCCGAATACCGAAAAGCAAGGTGCAGCGCAAAAACACAAGCTAATAATCCAATTAATGATAAAAACTTAGACATGAAGAAAGGAATTAAAGCAAGAAAGGGGAAGCTTTCACTCCCCCTTCACTTGAATTGTTTGGTCGATTATTTTACAAGTAATTTCTGAGTAGTACCCTCAGCATTTTGCACATAATATACACCTGCACTTAAGTGTGAAATATCAATGCTTTCCACATTGCGGTACACATTCATACGCTTTCCGTTTACATCGTAAATAGCCACATCGGTAGACTCATTAAAATAAAGAGTACGAGTAGCTGGGTTAGGATACATTTGGAATGCCTCGCCTTCAAATGCGTCTTCTGGTAAACCGATAGTAACCTGGTCCCATCCTGTAATTGCTACAGTCATAGAGTTGTTATAAGGGAAAGGATTAGAAGTACTAGGATGCTGACTGTTAAACATAATAGTCTTTCCATCAGGAGTACCGATAGCTCCAGTAATTTCCGCTCCAACAGGAACCACCGCCACGCGAACTAAATCATTAAGGCTTGGATTGCTAATGCTCATTGGTAGAATAAACATCTCACAGGTACGGTTTGAAATTCCAGCCGGAGTACGACCTTTAGAAGTTCCGTTCAAGTCTTCGTTAATAAGCATGTAATCTTCACCATTAATAGTGATTTTGCTAAGTCCGTCAGGGTTTGATAAGTGCTTGTCTGGGTAAGAAGCAATAGAAGGATCAACAGTAAAGTAAGGACCACCTTCTAAAAACACAGAAGTCATTTCAGTAGCTGGATCGTATACCATAACACGACCGTAATAGTCCCAATACTCAGAGCTATCTGGTGTTATGGTTTTACCAAACTCAGCACTTTGATCGATAGCACGTTGCACATGATGAGGAGCATAAACAGCACCGGCAGCAGCTGCACCTCTCCAACGGCTTCCTGGGTTATCGCGTCCAGTTTCGGTGAAATACACTTTACCACCAATTTCTACTACCCACTCGATACGATTGAACATTG
>CATMQD010000024.1 GCA_950073045.1 uncultured Flavobacteriales bacterium
CATTATCATGAGCTCAATGAGATGGAGAGTACCTTCGAACGGATTCGAAATTTTAATGTTTCGGTAAAGGAGCTTGGTGATAAGATAATTTTCATGCGAAAATTAAAGGAGGGAGGTAGCGCTCATAGTTTTGGTATTCATGTGGCGCGCATGGCAGGTATGCCAAGTTTGGTGATTAATAGATCTCAAAAGATATTGTCGGAGCTCGAATCTACCCGTTCGAAGGGAAATGAGGCTGCGAAATTGAGGGATCAGGCGGCGGAAATGCAATTAAGTTTCTTTCAATTAGACGATCCAATTTTGGATGAAATCCGCAAAGAGCTTGAGTCTTTGGATATTAACACCCTTACACCAGTTGAGGCCTTGATGAAGCTAAATGAAATCAAGAAAAAAATTGGTGGATAGTCTTGTGTGGGTAAAATAAATGATAGTATATTTGCCGTCCCAAAGCGAAAGCAGTAGTTCTTTAAAGCTTGTTTTCACATGCGAGAGTAGCTCAGCTGGTAGAGCACGACCTTGCCAAGGTCGGGGTCGCGGGTTCGAATCCCGTCTCCCGCTCCAAGCCCTCTGAAGAGGGCTTTTTTATGAATTGCCAAATGCCCTGGTGGTGGAATTGGTAGACACGCGGGACTTAAAATCCCGTGGCCAGCAACGGCCGTGCGGGTTCAAGTCCCGCCTGGGGCACATTGATAAAGAGAGCGTTAGCGAAAGTTAACGCTCTTTTTGTTTTTAGGGGCTAGGTACGACATTGGTCCTTAATGGTTGTCCTTCATTTTCAATATCCGATCTAAGTAGATTGTAGCTCATATTCTACAATTACTTCGAACCAGCTCTACAGATTTTAGATTCCACATTTTATTATTTCACATTATTAATTTATAGTTGTTTTTCTATCAGCTTTTTGGTTGAAGTATTGATTACAAATAAGTAATAGAGCTTCTAAAAATAGAAGGGCTGCTAAACCAAGTAAAAAATGTTATGAGAGTCTTTAGTGCAATTGCTACTTATTTCATGCGAGATATAGTGGAAAAGGTGTATCCATTTTTAATGTTTCTATTTTTCTCACTTTCCTTGATACAATCCGTCCCAATGGAATGGGTATTACGAAAAATTAAAAGCTTGGTGCTTCGAGTCTTAGCTATTATTTTCTTGATTGGCCTTTATCAAGATGTTAAAGCCAAGCAAGGTGATTTACCATTTGTAGGTGGAGATGCTTCTGCTATACTAAGCCCTGATTTCGGGCTTGCTACACAAGGTGCCAGTTGTATCTAGTATAACAACACGTACTCGTATTGAATCAATTCCCAAGGGGACTTATAGGCTTTAAGTGAGTCGGTTTTTTCAGGCTTAGGCTTAAGCCCAAAATTCACTTTTAAAATTGCCGCAAATAAAGTGAAGGTATTCAGACGGGATTTTCTGAACACTGCGTTGGAGGTAATTTGGATGAGTCAGCAAGTGGTCTTAATCAGTTTGTGAGTCTTCGCCCTTTTTGTAAAAGGCATACCTAACCTCTCAATAAGTCTCTAGCATTGACCTTTGCTCTATATTGATTTTTAACCTAGCTTTATTATTTGTAGAACATCTGCTACGAGACATATAGACCAAGTCTACAAACATAACTGAGATCAATCCATTTTTTTGCTTAGAAGATTTGATACTTATTTTCCAATCACTATTAGCATTAAGTGTTTGTTGATGAGTAATTTAGATTGTATCAAATCATGAGTGATTAATTGTTTGGATGGAAAAAGTTGGAGTTTCCCTCAAGGGGTCAGAAGTCAGGCTGAAAAGGCAATACCTCTCATTGCTATTTTCCAAAGCTTTCTTGTTTCTTAAGTTCTTAAATGCCTGTTCCGGTCCAGTAGTGACTCTAAAGCCTAGAAGCCTCTTCTTGTCTTTAGGATTTGGTTTATCTCGCGGTACTGCGACTAGTACTTGCTTAGTGTTATTGCTTGGAATGTTTTTGATGGGAGTAAATCGTGTAGAAGCACAAAGTCGAATACAATGGGATAGCTCTGAGGTAATGGATTATTCCTATTCTTATTTGAATGCCTCTAATGGCTTGCTCCAAAATGAGATTAAAGATGCGCTTTATCATCCTGTTTCTAAAATAATCTGGCTGGCTACCCAACATGGTTTGGTTAGATACTCAGGACGAAAAGTAGAAGTTTTAAGCCCTTCTAATTCTGAAAAGCTCAAAGATGCTCGTATTCGGGATCTATATGTTTATAAAGACTCTGCCTATGTGGTATATGGTGATGAACATGCTTATTGTGAAATTGATGCGGATGGTGTTCATCTCAAAGATTCGGGTTTCAAAGGAAGGAGAATGAGCTTTTTAAGTAGGGGTAATATGATTAAAAGAAGCGCTTCAGACACCTACGACTTTTACAAAATGGTGATTTCTGATTCGTGCGCATATGTCTTTTCTGAACGGCCACCAACCACCCTGTCTATGGAGTGCGGTGATGATTTTAGAACTCATCCAAATTATTTCTCTCAGTATTTCAGACAAAACTCCTTTTTATTTGGTGATACCTTATTTGGTTTTAGTCGTGATGGCTATTTATTGGCAGTACATAATTTAATGCTTGATACAATAGGCTATCATTCAGACTTTGCTCAAAATGGGCAGTTTGAGACTTCAATTCAACTTATTTGGCGAAAGTATTATAAGCATCCCTATCTTATTATATCTGGAAAATTATATCAAATAATTCATGACCAAAATGGCCTGTTGCTTAGGCTAATTGCCAAGGATTTGCCTAAACATGAGTATAGCACCTGTTTGCAAACGCCTCATAATAAAGATATTTACTTGGGAACTCGGCGAAATGGACTACTTACACTTAAGCCAAAGTTGATTAAGCAAGTTTATAATCGAGATTTTTGCGACTATCCATATAACAATTATGCTATCGCCGAGATTGGGGCTGATACTGTGATTACTGCAGACGGATTGATTTTTACAGACTCCAAGATTGACTGCTCCAAGCGGTTTAATAACTCGGAATATTGGTATCCTTTGCTTTACCGGAAAGAATCAAGGCAATTGTTTACCGCCCGAGAAAGATATGAGGTAGGGCATTTCAATCTTGAAGATTGGACCTATAGAGAGGATTCTCTTTTTACAAGCACTAAAGCTCGCTACCCTTCCCCAATGATCGAGTATAATAATAGGGCATATGCCTTAACCGAATCTTTGGGGTTGATGCGCTACAATGCAGAAACAGGAGTTTGGGACTTGATTTCTGAGAGTTGCAAGAAACTAGCGAAACCTGCCCAAATGCGCTTTCAAAACGATTCTATTTTCTGGGTAGTCTATCGTAGAGGTTTGGCTTCTGTGAATCTAAAATCAGGCTTAATTGAGGAGTTTAAAGTAAAGGAGAAGGCAACTCGAGGTCGGGCACTGAGTTTGATCGATGAGCAGGTTTGGTTTAGTATGTATGGCTTTGGGGTATTTATACTTCAAGGAGATAGTCTCTTGAAGTTCCTTCCAAAGGAATATCCTGAAATAGAAACAGTGCATGCCATAATTCCCTACGGAGATAAGGTGCTTTTTTCAACCAATAATGGTTTGTTCGAGTTTGTGAAAGAAGAGGTGACCGCCTATTGCATGGGACAAAGTGAGCATATTCAAGCCTACGCTTTTTATAAAGAAGATGGACTTTTAGAGCGAGAGTTTAATGGCGGATGTGAACCTTCCTTTCTTAAATTAGAGTCTGGGCGATATGCCTTTCCTGGCCTTACTGGCTTAAGCTTTTTAGCAGCTGATTTTTCCGATTACAGAAGTGTGATTAGAGATTGGCCTATCATTGAAAGTATAGAGGTTGATGATAGAGGAATTAGGCTGGATTCTTCAAATATTTTGGATCCAGATTTTAATAGTTTGGTTATAAATCTATTGCATCCCTATTTTGGCCGTCAGGAGAATGCACTCGTATTTTATCGAATACCCCAACTTGGTGAGGTTTGGCGTACTTTAGATTTTGAAAAAGGGATTCATTTCAACCGCTTGCCAAGTAACCAAGACTACAGCCTTGAGATTTATATTCCGGGTATTAATGGTGAGAAGGTGCGAGCTAATTTTATTCAATTTAGGGTAGGGCCACGCTTCCATGAAACTAGTCTTTTTTACGCCCTTATTGTTCTTGCTGTGCTTTCTGTATTTTTAGTTATTCTGGTCCTTATCCAATACCGTAATCGCCAACAGAAAAAACGCTTAAAGCAGATTATTGAAAGCCGTACCTCAGAGTTGGCAAAGAATAATATTAGTCTATTAGAAGCGGTTTCTGACTTAGAAGACTCTCAGGAACAACTGAAGTTAAGCTTAAAAATGCGAGATAGAATGATCGCTGTTTTTTCCCATGATATTCGTGGGCCACTGCGCTTTTTGGCAGATATAGCATATAATATTAAAGAAAAGGCCAAGGCGAATTCCTATCAGGATATTGAAACTGAAGTTTCGGCATTAGAATCGGGTGCGAGAGGGGCTTATAATACCGCTAATAGTGTGCTGGAGTGGATAAAAAGCGATATCAATAAGGAGAGAGAATCTATGCAGTCCGCAGCTGCTGTAGTGCACAGGGTTATTGACAGCAAGGAAGCTTTTTTGCTACAGTATCATCTAAACTATGAGATACAGGTTGAACAGGATTTTGAAATTACCGTAAGCTCAAACATGTTGGATATAATCCTCGAAAACATAATTCAGAACGCACTTAAGTTTTGTCAAAGTAAAATTCTTGTTTTGGTGGATGGTAAGCATCACAATGGCGCTACTATTAAAGTCTTGGATGATGGACCAGGGATAACTAATCCAAAGGTTTTAAAAGAACTCAACGAGGGTAAGCCAGTGAAAAGTAATGCAGGCTCGAGAGGTGGCCTTGGGTCTGGAATTGGTTTACTGATGGCTAGAGAATTAGTTCAGAAATTAGGGGGAAAACTAAGTTTTGTGAACAGGAACTCCGGCCTCGAGGTGCGTATTAACTTTCCTAGTTAAGTTTAGACAACTGTAAGAATAAGTATTGTAGTTCATTTTCTACAATCGTTTAAAACGTATTCTACCATATCACAGAAGGAGTGCGGCTTTCTTTGGGGTGTTGCAAAAAGGAGTGAAAATCCTCCTCAAAACATCATTAAAACAAGAAGCTAATTTAAAACACCCCTAATGAAGAAGCCTTTTATAGCCCTCGTTTCAATTTTAATTTTCTCTTTTCAAGCACAAGCGCAACAATTACATGCTACCATGATTAGTGGGGACTTGGCTGGTAATGCACGTCCAAAAAAGGATCTTTTAGCTCAGGCCGCAGTTAGTCATCCAGAAGCTTTGGCAGATGCTATTATGTGGATGCGAAACGATACTGTTTTTCTATTTGGTGGTCGGGCATTTACTCCTGGCGCGATCAACGATCAAAATGTGAACAACCGGCTTTGGCGCTATGTGCAATTGGAAGGCTGGCAACTCATTGCAGGTGATCCAGCATCGATGGTTAGAACAGCCCAAGAAGCGGCAAATACCAATGTTAATTATGGCTCCATGGGAGTGGCATCATCATCCAATTATCCTGGTGGTCGATTTGGAGCAGCTTATGGTCAAGCGCCTAACGGCGATCTATACATGTATGGAGGCTATGGTGTTGATGAAGCGAAAAATGTCGGCCTATTGGGAAATCTTTGGAAGTTCGATGGACAAAATTGGACTTGGCTGAGTGGTGATAAATTAATGAATCAACAGTCTGTTCGGACATCAAGTCCAAGGGTTACTCCGGTTTCAACTACCCGTCCGGGCGGTCGTTTTCAATCCTCTCTTTGGGTTGATGAGTCCTACAATGTATATGTGTTTGGTGGCTCTTTTGATATTAATACCTATTTAGATCATCAAGAAAATCTGCAAGATCTAATGAAATGGGATGGGGTAAACTGGTCTTGGGAAGGTGGAAGCCAACAAAAAAATAAACTTGAGGTGGAGTCTAATGGTCTTCCTTTTTGGCCTGCTTCTAGGCGAGGAGCTGCAGGCGTATACAAGGACGGTAAGTTTTATATGTTAGGAGGTTTCGGATATGGTACTGGAGGTGGTATTAATCCTAATCCCTATTTCGGTGATTTGTGGACATGGGAGCCTAGTGGTTGGACTAAAATACATAGCACCGATGATCCTAATACGCCCATTAGATCTGCTAATAACAGCCTGTTTTTTATTGGTAATAACCTTTATTATTATGGAGTTAGCAGGTGGACTGTGGCCTATAAGGTCGTTTATGATGAGAATGGTTCAATAAGTGTTGATTCCTCTATCGATTATGTTAATGACGCCAATTTATACCGTTGGAATTCTGATAGTACCTGGACCTTAGTTGAATCTTATGGCACTGCTTCCAATTATTCGAGCATAGGTCCTGTTGGTTTGTATCACCATAATGTCGCTCCTCTGGATGTTGGTTCCAATATGGGAATAGTCAGCAATGGTCAAGAAGCTTACTTATTTGGCGGTCAGGAAGACTATAATAGCACTAATATTTATTCAGGCTTTTATAAATTTAATGGGCAAGTTTGGGCATATTTAAGTGATATAGGAATTCATAATGTTTATTTAGATGCGGCAGGTTTAGAGGTGGACATGGGTTCCCGCCATGGTGCGGCATCTGTTTACGATGAGCAGAACGACCGTTTGTACTTGTTTGGTGGCCAAGGAAGGTTAGTAAACGGTACATCTGGTTACTTAAATGATTTGTGGGTGTTTGAGAATGGTCGTTGGAAATGGCTGTTTGGGGGTGATGTTAAGAATCAAGCAGGGTCCTATTCCAACTCAGATCCAGCTTTGGTTTATCCTGGATCGCGCTATGGCGCTGCGATGTGGATGGATGCCAATGGTGATGTTTGGGTCTTTGGTGGTCGTGGGGAAGATGAAAATGGGGATTTTGGTTACATGAATGATCTTTGGCGTTGGGATAGCTCTGCAAAGCGCTGGTTTTTTGAGGAGGGTAGTAAGATTAGGGATCAGGGAAATTACTATTTTGATTTATCCACCTTTTCATTGGTGTATAAAGTTGGCGGTCGGATCGGAATGAACATCTGGCAAGCTCCTAATGGTGATGTGCTTTTATACGGTGGGCATGGCTTTCATAGCAGCGGTACAGGTGAAGGTTATTTTGCGGATTTTTGGAAGTGGGACGGTAACAATTGGACCCTAATTGGAGGAATGCCCTTTAGTGGGATTCCTAGAGATCCATTTTCTGTTTCTCCAGAGCCAGGGAGCCGCGCTTTTTCAACCCTTATTCCAGATGGGGATAATGGATTTTATCTCTACGGGGGAAGGAGCTATGATGGTCCTGCATCCATTTTAACCAGCGGGCTAGCTGATGATTTATGGTATTACGATTATGGGGCAAATACCTGGAGCTTTTTGGGTGGGTCTACCAGTGGGTTTGAGGTTCCCCCAACTTACGGAGTGGCCACATTTAATGACTCTTTAATTAGCCCAGGTTCTTTAGAAAATGCAGTAGGTTGGAACCATGAAGGTAATATTTACCTCTTCTCTGGTATCGGTAGCTCGGTTAATAATGGCACAGATCGCTCTAATGATTTTTGGCACTGGAACGGCACAAATTGGGCTTTTCTAAAAGGATCAGGCGATACTTCTATTCTTTCGAAAACGGCCAGTGTAAAACAAGGAGGTAAAGGATCTTTCGAGGATTTTCCTGCTGCCAGAGATCGAGCCCAAGCTTGGCAAGATAAATATGGGAATCTTCACTTATTGGGAGGCAGGGGAACAACTTCAATCGGTACCTCCCGTCAGTTCTTAGATGATCACTGGGTTTTAAATTTCGGGAATGTTTGGGATGGAAATGAGTGGTCTTTGGGAAGTCCAGTGTCTACCTCTGCCAATATTCAGTTTGTAGGTGATGGAGTGACTCCCGAGCTAGAAATTAGTGCTAAGGATCTTTTAATCGATGCCAATTCAACCTTAAGTTTTAGCACTGATACGCTGCTGGTGCACGGCGACTTTTATAATTACAAAGCCTCCGTTCTAGATGGAAAACCAGAGATTCGTTTTCAGGGTAACGGTTCGCAAAATATTATAGGTGATACCTTATCGGTATGCGGTTTGGTGCTGGTGGAGCAAGGTTCTATACTTAATACCCATGGTAAGCTAAGGATAGCAGCGAGGGGTGTCAATGATTATGGTCAGCTACTCAACTTGGGAGATGTGAATGGTGAGCTGGACTTTGAGTATTATTTAAATCTACCAAATGTTAACAATAATGGGCGTTATTGTCATCTGGGCGCGGTTTTGGATAACGTTCAAATAAGCGATTTTGCCAATGGTGGTTACCTTAATACGGGAGGTGCAAATCCAACGCAAAATACCGTTTGGGCTTGGGATGCAGCCAATGCTAACTGGGTGTCACCAAGCGATGGAATTGCAGAAAAGGGGAGAGGTTATGCTTTTTATGCTGGATCAAATTCTTTTGGGAACTTTTTGGTGGCTAATGGCCAAAACACCCTTCGGATAAGAGGTACTGCGGATCGCACCGTCAACCATGTTCTCAACTTGGAATATAATAGTGGTCAGCTTAATCCTTCACTTTTTTTAGGAGGTTCTGCCCTGTCTCAAACCGAGGGCTGGAATTTGGTGGCCAATCCGTATCCCCACAATATCGATTTAAAGGATTACCTGGGGCCACTTAGTAATAAAAGCATCTACATTTGGAATGGTGCATCCTATGCAATTTGGAATAATGGGGTTAGAACGAATAATGGAAGCTCAATAATTGCACCTGGTCAGGCCTTTTACATTCAAGTGGCTGGGGTCGAAAAAAACTCTTTAACTGGCCTGAGTATAAACGGAGGCTTAAATGGGGCACGTGGAATAGGTCAGCGTTTTAAAGCAGCAGAAAGTATAAATCAAATTGATGGCTTTTACCTCGAGCTTCAAAACGATAGCTTAAAGCTAGATGAGCTTTGGTTGGGTTTTAATCAATTTGCCACGGAAGGTTTTGATGGAGCATTTGACGCTTGGAAGTTAAGTGACGCTCAGGCTTCTATTTCCATTTCTATGGACAGTGCTTATTGCAGCATCGCTACTTACCCTTACGATTCTCTTTATATCGTGCCTCTTCATTTAGATGCTGTTCAATATCAAGGTGATACACTCGAAGTTGAAATTCAAAGCTCAAGTTTTAAAGCTTACAGCGAAGTCTTTTTAGAGGATCATTTACTGGATAAATCGCAAAACCTACTGATGAACCCAGTTTATCGCTTTGTAAATGATAGTGCATGGGCCGATAGATTTAGTCTCCGTTTTGGCTACTCTACTGTTCATCAGAGTGAAGAAACTTATGGTAGTGAGGTCTATTTTTATCAATTTGATGATGCACTCAGAGTGGACTTTACTTCTTTGTCAATGCTTCCAAGTAGTGTTAAGGTTTACAACACAGCTGGACAGCTGGTGGAGCGCTACTCTAATGGTGATTTTAACGAAGTTCTAAGCTGCTTGAAGGGGCAAAGTCCAGGTGTTTACCTTATCCATTATACCTTGCCAGGAGGGGTAGGTAAGATTCTGAAAGCGCAAAAGAAATAGAAAAGGATAAAAAAATAGCTTTCATATTAAATGGGGGCCATTGGTCCTTCATTTATATGGAGGTTTCAATTCTAAGGTAGAATACTTGTGGCATTAATTCTACACAATACTTCACATTTTTCTACGGTAGAATATACGTTAATGGTATTTATTTGCAATGTCCTTATAATGGATTTTATTTCGAATTAATAATACTGCTAATAATTCTACTATGTCTAAAGTTTTACGCTTTAATCTGGTTTTTTATTTGTTGATACAGCTGCTGTTTAGTTCTAATGCTGCTAGGGCACAACAATTGGAAGCCCAGTATATTGAAGGTTCCCGAGTCCCAAATGCTTTTCCTGTAAATGGAACGGTAGGGCAAAGTTGGCGCAATCACCCCGAGAGTTTGGCGGATCATTGTTTGTGGGTGGTAGATGATAATGGCACAGAAACGGTCTTTCTTTTTGGGGGTAGAACCTACACGGGGACCGCTAATGATATCAATTTTAACAATCGCTTATGGAAGTATACTGAGGCTGCGGGTTGGGAGTTGCTTGGTGGTGATTCTTTTAATTGCGATGCAGCGGGTGTTCCAAATGGACAAACTACAATTTCTAGTTATGGATCCTTAAGAACGGCAAGTGCTTCCAATTGGCCCACCCCGCGCATGGGTGCGGCTTATGATGTTGCCTCAAATGGAGACCTTTTTTTCTATGGCGGCTATGGTTTAGATGAAAATGGGACTGTGGGTACACTTGCTGATTTATGGATGTATGATATCTCGCTAGGACAATGGCTTCATTATTATGGAGCAAAAACGGCTAACCAGGCTTTAAGCGTATCTGGTGAATACCCAGGCGGATTATTCAAGCCGGCTTTAATGGTTGATTTCGCGGAGCTAAATGGATATCAAATACACTCGATGAAATTTTTTGGAGGAGGTAAATCTGTTTATTCTGATGGTGACTTCTGGGTAAATAATATTAATAATACTTACAATTTATCATGGATTGTTAATTTTGGTGGAAGTCCTAGTGTAAGTTATTTAGCGGGAGATGATAATCCAGCTGCAGCTGGCGGCGGGTGTCCTTTGAGTCCCAGTGATCGAAATGGAATGGCCTATGCTCGAAAGGGCGTAGATCATTATATATTAGGAGGTTTTAAGGAGGACCCGAGTTTAAGTCAAGGTTCTAGTTTAAACGGATACGCTCATCTCGACTTTTGGCGATATAATGCTAGTAGCTGCTGGGTTCAGTTAAGTGCACCGCAGAATTTTGGTTACTCGGGCTCTGCTGGGAATAGTTTATTCGAGATGAATGGTTCTATTTATTTCTACGGGGCTAATGTGTACGATAATGGTAGCGGCGAATTTAAAAACCTCCAAACCTTGCAGCGCTACGATGATGCAAGCGATACCTGGGAGCAGGTCCGAGGGGATATACATTTAATAGGTGGGGGCGATTTTGCAAACGCTAATTTGTTAAGCGCGAAGGGACCTTTTGGGGAGTATAGTGGCGAAGTTTGGCCCAAGAATGCCGGCTATGCTTTTGCTGCCTGTAGCAACGGCACTACTATGTATCTCTACGGAGGGCAAAGAGATTTCGACAACCCTGAAATTTACAGCGGATTTTACAAATTTAACGGTACTGAGTGGGCGCTTATCAGTGATGCAGGGATAACATCTACTTATATTTATAATAATCCCACCTTACCAGTTACAAATCCTGGGAATAGGGTGGATGCAAGTGGAGCTTATGATGCCGTAAATGACCGCTACTTTTTGTTTGGTGGTTATATGGAGACCAATGTTAATGGTTCTCGGGTCCTTCAACGTACGGATGACTTTTGGGTCTATGAAAATGAAACATGGATCCTGCTTTCGGGAGTAAATAGCGGTGCAAATGCTGAGAGAAACGGTAGCTATGGCACCTTAGGTCAAGCGTCTGCCTCAAACTACCCTGGTTCAAGGCATAGCGCAATGACATGGGTTGATCAGAATGGTGATTTTTGGATGTTTGGGGGCTATGGTCGCGATGCGACATCAGCGAGTAGGAGTTATTTAAATGACCTTTGGCGTTTTGATTACAGTTTAAAGCAATGGGTTTGGGAGGCCGGGTCCTCTGCTAATTCTTTTGCCGGTGATGCCAATAATCCAAGTGCTCGTTTTGGAGGGGCTGTTTGGTCGGTTGGGTCCGATGCTTATGTTTTTGGTGGAAGGACATTCCCACTTAGTCCAGGTAAATATCTAAACGATTTATGGAAGTGGGATGGTACCTCTTGGTCTTTGGTTTCGGGAAGTTCAACTGTCAATTCGCATAGCGATTATTCTTCTGGATCGCCCTATCCAGGCGGGAGATACTACTCAGCAGTCTCTCAAAATGAAAATAAAGTTTACTTGTATGGCGGAACTGGAGTAAACTCGAGTAGCAACTTAACTAGTTTAGATGAACTTTGGCAATGCGACCTGAGTAGTGGAAGTCCGGTTTGGAGCTTTCTTTCGGGTACTACTCAAATAGCCTCTTTCTCGGATCCTGATCCAGTTTATGAAGTGAATGGCGAAGTGAAGCCGACACTTAATGCTGCGGGTCTTAATCCTGGCGGCATAGAGCGTGGCTTCTCCTGGGCCGATGAAACTGGAGTTTATGTTTTTGGTGGTCTATCCTCCTCAAATAATTGGAGTAATGCACTCTGGCATTGGGATGGTAACAATTGGGCTTTCCTTAAAGGCGACCAAACTACAAACATGGCCAATAAAGGTTTACAGTATTCTTCAAGTATTTCCGAGGCGGATTTATCCAACCTTCCTGCCGGTCGTTACCGAGGCTTGTATTGGAAATCAAATGATGGCGCTTTTCATCTTTATGCGGGCAGTGGAACAGCAGATTATACCCCCGCTAACACTATTAATTCATGGCTTGGTGACCACTGGGTTTTGAAAAAAGGGGCCGTCTTTAGTGATTTTAGTTCACAGTTTGATGATGCGTTAAGTACAGCTTCTAGTAATACTAGCGTACAAATCTTAAGTTCTAATTCGATTAACGCCAATACCCTAAAGGCGAAGGATTTCCTAATTGATGCGAATTATACCACTAACCTGGATGGCAAGGCCTTGGAAATCTCCGGCAGCGTGTATAATTATGGCGGTTGGACTGGTAATGCTAACCTTCTTTTTAATGGAGGTGATACCCACTATTTATTGGGAGAAGCGGTAGCTACGGCTGGCTTAGTTGAAGTGGAGAGTGGTGATGTGCTTGAGACGCAAGATTCATTAATCATTAAGGCCGAGTCCGCAACGGTGCACGGACAATTAATTAATTCAGGGACGGTAAATGGTGAAATTGAGTTTCAGTATTGGCTCGATCTTAGTCCAGGAACCAATAATGGACGTTATTTCCACTTTGGTTCGGTATTAAATGGTCCAACGATAAACGATTTCAACGCTGGCGGATTTATACAAACTGGGCAAGCGATCTCTAGTCAAAATACCGTATGGCAATGGGACGCAAGTAATTGTGTTTGGAATTCACCGGCTTCCTTAACAGATCCCGCTTCAGGAGTCTATTCCATTTTTGCGGGAAATTCTACCTACGGAGATTTTCTTTTATCTGACGGCACCACTCCGGGGAGCATTTCAATTAGGGGGACTTATCCAAATGTTCCGAGTTCAGAAGTATTAAATTATAACAATGGTCAAAACAGTGGTGTGAACTTCGCTGGGGGGACGGTAGAGGCGGCTACTGAGGGCTGGAATTTTGTGTACAATCCTTTTACCTTCACCATCAATGCAGAAAACTTAGTGTCTGGAGTTTCGGGCTTAAATAATGCGATTTACGCATGGGATGGGTCGGTTTATGCTACTTACATTAATGGCGTTGTTGTAAATAGTAGTAGTCAGTACTTAGCGCCTGGTCAAGGTTTCTGGGTGCAAACTAATTCCAGCCAGGGTGCAACGGTTAATTGGGATAAACAATTGCTTCGAGCCGAGGGGCAGAATGCAGGACGTTTTAAAAGCGATGCCAATGCATCTGATGGTTTACGCATTGCTCTTGTAGATTCAATTAATAATTTTTCCGATGATATTTGGTTGGGTTTTAATGAATCGGCTACGCAAGGTTTCGATGGGAATTTTGACGCTTGGAAATTAAATAGCAATACCCCAGGTCCTCAAATAGCCTTTCCATTGGGAGATGGCAGTGAGTTGGCTATTTCAATAATACATCCAGATTCCACTCAGGTAGTTCCCTTGTTGTTAAAGGGCAATTACATTTCTGGAGAAACGCTTAGCTTAAGTTTTGATCTGAGAAATTTAAACAGCTTTCACACCGTGATTTTAGAGGATCATCTATTAGATCAGGCACAGTATTTAAGCATTGATTCATCCTATCAATTTATATGGAACCCGGAGTATATGGATCGTTTTCAATTGCGGTTTGATGGCGGTGTTTCAATCGATGAGCTTTTTGGTTCAGAGTCAAAGGATCGCATTTTCTATTATCAAAAGGATAACGCAAGCTATTTGCAAGTGTCTGATGAAAATGGTTTTTCTGGACAAGTGTATATATACAATATGGCAGGGGTACTCCTTGAGGAATTTAGTTGGGGGCAATCCTCGAAAAGGGAAATTTTGATGAATCAGCCGAAAGGAGTTTACATGGTCAAAGTGTCATCAGATCAGAATAATAAGTTCTCGCAATTATTAAAGGTTATGCGTTTTTAGTACCTGTCTATCAACTTGATGACCATAAAAAGCCGAGGCAGTGGTCTCGGCTTTATTAATGATACATAAGTAGGGTGCAGATTAGGTTATGTGGACTATCTGATATTAACCGTGTTTTAAAATGCAATTTATTTGCAGAATGTCATGAGTAAATAATGATCAGCGCCCAATATGGAAGTGCTGGAAAGGATGAGAATTAGGTGCCAAATTTAATCTTCAGACTCACGAAAGAAAGGCCGATATTGATAGTGGTCAATATCGGCCTTTTTAGTGTGTGTTAATATTTTGCCTAAGGGAATATTAAACCTTCTTTTAATGCCCATTTATACAATTCGAAATTGCTCTTAACGCCTAGTTTTGCAAATACACGAGCTCGGTATGTAGCAACGGAGCTTTTGTGAAGGTCCAAAATTTCACCTATTTCCAAAGAAGTTTTGCCCTTAACCATTAGTGAGAGAATTTCTGACTCACGTTCAGATAAAATCTCAATACTGTGCTTCTGGTTTTCAATTTCAATTTCATTTAAGGCTTCCATTAGGATGTCACTAGAGTAATAACCTCGACCCTTTAAAATGTTTTGGATAGCAAAAAGTAATTCCTTATCTGGAGTGGTTTTGTCTACAAAACCACTGACTCCTAAGTCTATAAGTCGTTTAATGTAGAGCTTCGGTGGCTCCATCGAAAACATAAGTATTGGTGTTTTAGGAATAGCCTTGCGTACCTTTTTAACCAAGCTGAATATTTCAAAGTCTGGTAAATTGATGTCCATAATGGCTAGGTCAAAGCTTTCGTCTTGCTCAGAATATTCTTTTAAAATGGCCAAGGTCTCTGCGCCAGTTCCAGCTATAATAACTTTTTCAAAGAGATTGTTGCTCTCTATGAAGGATTTCATGCCCATTTGCACAACTGGGTGGTCATCCACTAAAAGCAAGTTTTGATTCATATAATAGAAATTTTGTGCAAGAAACTAGTTGTTCGTCACAATCGGTATAATATTAGGCCTGTATCTGTGTAGAACTAATACTACAAATTTTTAAAAATGTAGAACTTGTTAGGTGTTATCAAGCCAAAGTTTTACAGAAATCAAAACGAATACCACAGAAGTATTTAGGTCTTTAGTTGAAATTCGCAATGGATTTAAAATTAAGCATTGTGAAGATATTAGTATTAGAGGATAATAAATTTATTCTGTCCATTATTCAGGCCGCTCTTAAAGTTTACGATAGCCAAATATATTTAGCGGCAGATCAACATGCTGCAGTGGAAATGTTTAAAGAGCTGCAACCAGAAATAGTGATTAGCGATTTACACATGGATGAAGGAACTAGTTGGGGTTTTCTTGAAATGGTTAAAAGTTATAAAAGGGATAAAGTTTTAGTAGTTAGTTCCGACTTCGAGTTATTAGGTAAAGTAGAAGATGAAATAAGTCTAGAAGGATGGCAATTTGTAAGTAAAAACAATCGAAAATGGTTGATGCAAATTCAATTAGCCGTTAAGTCATTCTTTAGTGCGTCTCCAATAGCATTAGGAAATTAATTTAAAAAATATTACTTTATGAAAGCCCTAGTTTTTTTTGCTTTATTATTTCTTTCCAGCGTTGTTATTGCTCAACCAGCGGGAGGGGGGCCTGTTACTCCAACCCCAATTGGTTTTACAGAATTACTAATGGTAGGTGCCGTTGGATTGGGTGCTGTAAAAAAGTACCGGAATAGAAAAATGGATAATTAGAATTGAGTAATTATGAATTTATATAGAAGTTATACTGGAGTATTTGTGGCTCTGCTTTTGAATTTTCTTATTGCGTCAATATTCATGGCTGTAGTCTTTGTTTTTAGTTTGAAATATGATCTAAATATTTATTGGGTGGTTGGCTTATACTCCCTTATAAACTTGGTTTTCCTATGGAGGAGTATCTTTCAGTTCAGTAATGCCTCTCTGGTTGAAAGAAGTGGAGACCTATTTTACCATAATGGTTTCAGAACGAGACATATTGGTAGAGCGGATTCATTACGTATAAATAAATTGGGGCCTTTTGGTGGCTTATTGAGAATCAAAGGTGACCACTCTGTTTTATATTTTTTCAGGTTTGATTTTCCAGAGATCTCTAATTAGTACTCCGTTAAATGGGTTGAGAATTGAGTTCTTGGAGCTTAAGTGATACTTGGGTTCCCTGTTCTAAAGTTTGGACTACCATAAAATTCTTCCCGTCTTTCCAATGCTTTTTGGGAGGATAAGAGCTGGTCTTTATGGCCAGCTTTTTTTATACTCTTTTTTCAGGTCTGATAACGTAGAGCCATTTTGTAAAATAGGGACTAATAGATGCGATAAAGTTCATGAGTAATAAAAACCTATTTTACAAATAGAAATCCTATTGAGGCTGAATTTCATTAAACTTAATATCTATTGGGTTGAAAACTTTAATTGTGGAAGACAATCCCTTATTGATGTCAATAGTTTGTGCTGGTATAGGTGTGTATGAGACATCAATACTCGAGGCTAATGATCAATTAATGGCTATAAATTTATTCTGTGTTTCAAAGCCAGAAGTGGTGATTAGTGATATACAGATGAGAGTCGGGGATACAAGGGATTTCTTGCAATTAGTGTCGGAATCCGAATCAAGTAAGGTGCTGATATTTAGTTCGGACAGCGATCTATTGTTTGAGGTGGAAGGCAAGTACAGGGAATTAGGATGGTACTTCGTAAATAAAAATGATAAATTTTGGCTAAGGCAATTTGGGGAAGTTGTTAAACGGATTTACGCCATGCCGAATTATAACAATTACAGCAAGTAAACTTTAAGCTTAGCTGGCTATAGGATTTTGGAGTTCTTCTTGATTTCTTTTTAAGGATGAATTAGGCCTTCTTTTAAAGCCCACTGGTAAAGCTCAAAATTTGTTTTTACCCCAATCTTTTCAAAAACCCTTGTTCGATAGGTGGCAACCGAACTTTTATGGAGATTAAGTAGCTCGCATATTTCTTTGGAAGACTTACCTCGAATTAATAAGGATAGTATCTCCGATTCTCGACTTGAGAGATCGGAAGTGACTTCGTTATACTCATCGTCCTCATCTTCAGCGGCCATTATTTCCTTCATAATGTCACTAGCAAAATATGTTTTGCCAGCGAGAATACTTTTAATAGCAAAAAGTAGTTCGTCGTCTGGGGATGTTTTACTGATGTAGCCCTTCACACCTAAATTAAGTAAGCGCTTCAGGTAGAGCTTGGGCGGTTCCATGGAAAACATCAAAATCGGGGTTTTCGGGCAGTTGTCCATTATAAATCTTACTAAGGCCAAAGCTTCATAGTCTGGTAAATTGATGTCAACAATGGCTAGCTGATAGTATTCAGAGTTTGATCTATTAGCTTTAATTAAACCAACAGCTTCCTTTCCCGTGCTTGCGAGGTCTGTGTGTTTGAACAAATTATTACGCTCAATAAAGGATTTTATTCCAAGCTGCACTACAGGGTGGTCATCTATCAGTAAGACTCTGCTTTCCATCGAGTGTGTATTTTAAACAGCAATTTACACATTCCCCGCTATTTTAAAATAGCCTAAAGTGTTGATTTATCGTTTTTTGGGGTTGAAGCTTGGTTAATCCGTGATATGAATAATTTTCTTTATTGGAACATCGTGGAAATCAGGGGAGAAGCTTTTAGAGAGCATGAATGGGTATGCTAGTGCTATTGTGTTTAAAGACGGCTGCAAAAAGCGGTCATAGTAACCGCCTCCATATCCTACTCGGTACCCTTGCTTATTAAAGCCAAGGCCTGGGCAAAGAATTAAGTCAGCTTTAATATCTATTGGCTTTGGCTTTTTAACTTCTAAGATTCCCATTTTATTAGGTCTTAGATCTGAAAGTGATTTTACTTCGTGATGGCTTAATTTATAGTTGCTTTCAACCTTAGGGGTGATAACTTTAATGCCTTGCGACCAGCAATACTCCAAAACTGGGTAAATGTTGATTTCGTGCTCCATAGGAACGTAGGAGTGAAGGCTTTTTATTTTTTGATTTTCAATTTCGGAAATTGCTAGAGAGCATAGTTTCTTGTCCCAAGTTTTCTTTATTTCCAAGCTAAGCTCCAAAAGTTGCTTGAGGTTTTGAGATCTAATTTCTTTTTTTGAATACATAATGGCAGGCTTAGATTAATCCTTGACAAGCTTTTACAATAGTTTCAGTAGCGCCTTTCTTTGAACTTAGGTATTCTTTGTATCTATCGCTGAACTCGATACTTTCTCCCTGCTCAAGCAACTTCTCTGTGGCTCGCCTTGCTTCCTTATAGTTAGCAATAGAAATAGCGAATCCTAAATCCTGCATTTCTATTGTTTCAGGGAATTTTTTGTGATTTGGACCGAAAAAAATAGGCAACTGGTAAACCGCAGCCTCGACAGTGCTGTGAACGCTTTTGCCAAAGCCACCGCCGATAAATGCCAAATCGCCATAACGATAGATGTATTTAAGCTTGCCAATACCATCGACAATTAAAAGCCTGGATTCAGTAAGATTATCATTGGAGCTAAGGCGAATAGGCTTAAATTCTATAAATAATTTCGCAATTCTTTTTATGTTGTTTTCATCAACATTATGAGGGGCTAAAATTATTTGGGTTTTAGGGTAGTCCCGTAAAAGTTTTAAGCAGATTTCTTCTTCCCTGGGCCATGAGCTTCCGGCTATTAAGCACTTTAATTCCGGTTTAATGAAATTCTCAATAGTTTGGGATCTAAAGGTTGTATCCTTGTTTTCCATTGATCTTTCAAAACGGCTATCTCCACAAATACTAACTTGCTTAATTCCAATTCCTCGAACTAGGCTTAGGCTTTTTTGGTTTTGGACTAAGATTTCATCAAAGAGCTTTAAACTTTGGCTGAGCCAGTTTTTCTGTGGAAATCTAAAGTAAACCTGGTCTGACCGAAAGTTAGCAGGCGCTAAGATTAAGCGGCAGTTCTTTTCCTTTAGCTCTCGTATTAGGTTAGGCCAGATCTCGTATTTAATGAATAAAGCCAGATCAGCCTGGAGGATTTCAGCAAAATCACGAGCATTTGATGCGCTGTCTTCCGGGAGGTAAATTACTGCATCACAATACTCTCTGTCTTGGAAATGCTCATAACCGCTTGGGGAGAAGAAGCTTAATATCAGTTGATGATCAGGGTATTCTTCTCTAAGGCGCTTAATAATTGGAAGACCTTGTTCCATTTCCCCTAAAGATGCCGCATGCACTAAAATCTTAGCTTTACCGGGATCGACGGTTTTCTTAAGTTTATTTCTCCAATCTCGACGGCCATTAATCCACTTTTGGGCCTTTGTAGATCGAATTGAGGCTAAGTGTATTAATGAGCGATAGGTAGTTATGGATAGGCCGTAAAACCAACGCTGTAAGTTAATTGTAATAGTATTCTTCTGTTTTTCCACCTAAATAGATTGGGATATACCACTTAAGCTTTAGGCTGTAAAGCAAGTTGAGTTGAATGTCGTCATTTAATTGGCCGATAGGGTAGTAATAGCCCCTCATGTCTTGCGACCAAATTTCGGTAAGTTCTAAAGAAAGCTTGAAATTAATCAGTCGACTCTCCGACAAATAAACATAACCTATGGATTGGCGTAATTGAAAACCCTGACCAAAACGATCGTAACCTTTTTCATATTCATCTAAAACCTGAGGGGAGTCATTGCCAACATTATCCACATTTAACCAGTGCCAAGCATAACCGCCGTATATACCCAAATTGATGCCGCTGTTTAAATTAGGGCTTAACCATGGGAAGGTTTTTTCTATTCCCAAATTAATGAAGGATCCTCGTTGATTAATGTTAACCTGAGCATAGCTGCCATTGATGTTAATTAAATTACCATCGTCGGTTAAAAGATTTCTTAGTGCACCATTGCGATTCGGGATATCACTGCCAAACAAATACTCCCACTCTAAACTTAGTGTGAAATTAGAACGAAACTTCCGGCCCACGTGAGCACCAATAGTATAATTGCTGCCAAACTGCTCCGACCAATCGCCTTGCGAATTATTTGCTCCTAAACTCGCTCCTATCAACCATGCCCGGTCGGGGCGACTTTCACCCTGTGCCCAAATAGTTGTACAAATGCCAATACAGCACGCTAGAAGGTAGATTTTTTTCATATTCATATTAATTGCGAAAATAAGCTGCTTTATGACAAGGCTATTTATCTTTGTTAGACATTTATTTATTGCATGAAGAAAATTCAGATGGTTGACTTGGTCAGCCAGTACGAAAAAATCCAGTCGGAAGTTGATCAGGCTATTTCCAATGTCGTAAGATCCTCCGCATATATCAACGGCCCCGAAGTAAAATCATTTCAGGCTGAATTAGAAAAATATCTAGGTGTAAAACATGTGATTCCTTGCGCCAATGGAACCGATGCCCTGCAAATTGCAATGATGGGATTAGGTTTAAAGCCAGGGGACGAGGTGATTACCGCGACCTTTACTTATGTAGCTACCGCAGAGGTTATAGCCTTATTGGGCCTTAAGCCAGTACTTGTAGATGTGGATGAAGATACCTTTGGTCTTAATCCGGAACAGGTAAAAGCAGCAATCACCGATAAAACAAAGGCCATTGTCCCCGTTCATCTCTTTGGTCAATGTGCCGATATGGACGCTGTAATGGAAATTGCTCGAGAGCATAATCTTTTCGTTGTTGAAGATACTGCTCAAGCTATTGGTGCGAAATACACCTTTAAAGATGGCAGCCAGCAAAGTGCTGGAACCATTGGTGATATCGGTACTACATCCTTTTTCCCTAGTAAAAACTTAGGTTGTTTTGGAGATGGAGGTGCGATTTTCACTAATGATGATGAACTAGCGAAAAATATGCGCATCATCGCAAATCATGGTCAAACCGTGAGGTATTACCACGATATGATTGGGGTAAATTCGCGATTAGATTCTATTCAAGCCGCCATTTTGCGTTGCAAACTTCCACATTTAGATAGTTATATCGCAGCCCGTCAGGATGCGGCAGCTTACTATGATAAGGCCTTCGCTGATGTAGAAGAATTAAAAACTCCGGCTCGAAATACTAGTTCAAGCCACGTATTTCATCAGTATACTCTAACTTTAGCGGATAAGATCGATCGAAATGCTTTAGTAGAGTATTTGCAATCGAAAGATATTCCAGCAATGATATATTACCCCGTGGCATTGCACATGCAAAAAGCTTATAAGGATGAACGCTATAATGATGGCGATTTTCCGGTTACTGAGAGATTAGTGAGCCGTGTTTTCTCCTTGCCTATGCATACCGAGCTGGAAAAAGAACAACTTGAATTAATAACTACTGAAGTAAAAAACTTCATCAACAACCAATAAGTCATGAAAATTGTAATTGTAGGAACCGGATACGTTGGTCTAGTAACTGGAACTTGCCTGTCAGAAGTAGGTATAGACGTTATCTGTGTTGACGTTGACGTTAAGAAAATCGAAAACCTGAAAAACGGTATTCTCCCCATATACGAACCTGGTTTGGATAAACTAGTTCATCGCAATTACGAAAAAGGACGTTTGCAATTCTCTACCAACCTTGGCGAGTCTATTAAAGATGCTGATGCAGCATTTATCGCAGTAGGTACCCCTCCTGGGGAAGATGGTAGTGCAGACCTTAAATACGTATTAACTGTAGCGCGTGAAATTGGCGAGAATATGAATGATTATGGTGTAATCATCACCAAATCTACTGTTCCTGTAGGTACTGCCGCTAAGGTTAAGAAGGAAATTCAAGATGCCCTTGATAAACGAGGAGTAAGCATTGAATACGATGAAGCTTCTAACC
>CATMQD010000025.1 GCA_950073045.1 uncultured Flavobacteriales bacterium
CCCCACTATGTGCGTGTTGTAAAATCTGGTAGAATTAATCCTAAACCAAAATTATCTTTTGAGAATAATAGTCCTACAAATGGCGTTTTAGATGCAGACCACACATTTGGGCATTATGCTGCTTCAGTGGCAATGAAAAAATCAATTGATATGGCGAAAGAATTTGGTTCAGGTTTTGTGGTTGTGAAAAAATCATCTCATTTTAGTGCCAGTTCTTATTATGCACTACAAGCTGCAAGAAATGGAATGATAGCCTCTTTATAAGGAATAGTAACATTGAAGCCTTGCCAATCTTGGCTTGACCATAAATCGGGAAGGTCTTCAATTTGTGCTAACTCACAATTGAGATATTGATGTTGGTCTAGATTTAGGCTTCGGAATTTATCTTGAAAATAGCGAGCTGAAAAGCTATGCTTTAAACTTTTACCGATGAGGCCTAACTTCATATTAGGCCTTCTGTGGATTAGAATTACCTAATTTTTCGAGAAGTAGGATAAGTAGAGCACCAGCAGCAGCTAAAGCAATGGCTGGCCATAATTGAGGATCAGCAGCTTTTTGTGCCACTACTTCTACCCCTTCTAATACAGGCGTACTAAAGTTATTCGGGAGAACCGCTGTTTCCAAAACATTCACAATTTCTTCATCTGCTTCACCCGCATGCTTAATCATCACTTCCTCTACTCTCTTCCAGGGCCAAATTTTATTGAGGGAGCCTAATAAAAATCCTGATAACAGAGCTATGGTGAGGTCGTGGTATTTGGCAAACATCACTTTCAAAACTCTAGCAAAAGAGAGCAATCCTACAATGGCACCTGCTCCAACTACCGCAATTACAGTAAAATCGCGTTCGTGAATGGCATTAAGTACGGTAGAATAAGACCCTAAAAGCACCAAAATAAAGGAACCTGAAATGCCAGGTAAGATCATTGCACAAATCGCAATACTACCGCTTAAGAACAAATACCATAAAGCGTCATTAGAGCCGGAAGCCGGCAGAATGGTAATCATGTAAGCGATTACGGCACCAACAATAAATGCCGCTGCGGGTGGAATTCCCCATTGTTTAACCTGTTTGGCCACAAAGAAAATGGAGGCGAAAACCAATCCGAAAAAGAAACTCCAAAGTAAAACGGGTTCATTTACCAATAACCAAGAAATCCCTTTGGCAAGGGAAACTATTGAAACTGCAATCCCTAAAAAGAGCGGTACAAAAAACCAGCCATTAATATAATTCCAAGCGGCAACCAATCCTTCTTTCCTTAAGGTTTTTAAAGCCTCAAGATTTATTCGGTTTATGCTTTCGATAAGCTCCTCGTATATACCAGTGATAAAAGCGATAGTGCCACCACTTACCCCTGGAACCACATCGGCGGCCCCCATGGCCATCCCTTTAAGGAAGAGAAATACTCTGTTCATTTGGAAAATTTGGACAAAGAAACTAAATAGCTTTAATGCTTCTGCAGAAGGGCTTTAACCTTTACGTTTTCTTTTAACCAAGGAAAAAGTGCTAAAAAGAAACTTCTTCCGCCGGCATCTAACTTAAGTGCTTTGCGCAGGTATATCTCTGCTTCGTCGCCTTCTTCAATGGTATACAGGTATCCCGACATTTGATAATGCAATTCGCTAGATGCAGGATAAAGCTCTAAGGCCTGATACATCACATCCATTCCTTGCTTAAACTCGCACATATCAAAAAGCAGCTGAGCATATTCAATAAAAGTGTGGGCATTGCAATATTGATCATCGATCAATCTTTTGTAAATCACCACCGCTTCATCTTGCTTTCCCGCTCTACGATGCATTAAGGCCGAACTATGACGATACTCCCAGTTCTCGGGATCTAAGTCCACAGCCTTATTAATCATGTATAAAGCCTCTGGCCATTGCTTTTCCTCATCCTTTAAAAGCGCTAACTCGAAATAGGCCTCTTCTAATTCAGGATCTTCTTGAATGGCCTTATTTAAATAAGTTTCTGCTTTATGCGTCTTACCCAATCGTAAATAGCAAAGTCCTGTTTTATAATAACCATAACCACTGGCACCATCGTATTCGAAAGTAGCTTGGTAGGTTTCGGCTGCTTCTTGATATCGGAATTCTAATTCTAAAATGCGTGCCTTTTCATAATAGGCCGCCGAGAAATAATCATCAATTAAAATGGCGTAATCCAAGGCTCGCAAAGCTTGGGGATAGTTCTCCAATTTAGCTTGCATCAAACCGAGATGGTACCAAGCAATTTCGGAGTATGGATTTTCGTCAATAAACTTTTCCAGATACTCCACACCAGCCTCTGGCCTTTCAAGTAAATCGTAGCATAAGGCTAGATTGTAGAGCGCGATTTCATCTTCAGGAAATTGCTTCAAGGACATTTTCAAATAACGAAGTGCTTTATCGTAGGCTCCCGTTAATTGATATTCCAAGGCCAAAAGATGGTAAACATCCTCAGGAAACTCGGTATGCCCTAAAGCCTGCCGATACTGCTCAATCGATTTTTGGTGATTGCCCATTTTGGAGTACAAACCCGCACGAGCCATATGCATCTCATAATGGTCTGCACTTTCTCCCTCCAACTCATTTAGAACCTTATTTGCTTCACGAGTTTTATCTAAGGAAGTTAGGTATTGCACCTTTTTCAACTTTAAGGAGCTGGCGTAAGGATGCTGATCAGCGGCCATATCCAAAACCTCTAAAGCCTTTTTAGCTTTACCAATCTCATAGAAATAATCGGATATCGCCTCAAATTCCTCTAAGTCGTAAAATCTGGAACGACCTTCTGCCTGCATCCTTTTGAACTCATCAATAAGATCGAGCAGATTAAAAAAGTCGTCTTCGTTTTCTTCTTCGAACATAAAATCGGATTGGATATTTAAATGTACCCAAATGCCGTCGGCAAAGGTAGAGCCTCCCAAACGCTTATCCACAAAGAAATCAACACTTTATTTACACAATATTGAATTTCAGTGATCTAAGCTTAAAACTTGTTGATATTTCCACAATTTGTTGAAAAAATCATTTCTTAATTAAGCATAATATTGACCAACAAAAGAAGGCGATTAATCCCAAGATTAAAGATTCGAATCACTGGTTCTCATTAGCTTGGAAATATATCTTTGCCTAAAATTTTGACCCCTCTCAATTATGACACTTATAAAATCAATTTCTGGAGTACGTGGAACCATCGGCGGAGCCAAAGGAGATAATCTTAGTCCACTAGATGCTGCCGAATTTGCCGCAGCGTATGGGCATTGGCTCAAGAAAAAACACCCTGGCCAAGCGGTAACAGTAGTTATCGGTCGAGATGCTCGCCCAAGCGGACCCATGATCCAAGGAATTGTACAAAACACCTTAGTGGGTACCGGTATTAAAGTAATTGACCTTGGTCTTTCTACTACCCCCACTGTAGAAATGGCGGTAGTTTTTGAAAAAGCTCAAGGTGGAATTATTCTTACTGCTTCTCATAATCCTAAACAATGGAATGCCCTTAAACTGCTTAATGCCAAAGGAGAGTTTATTTCGGGTGCCGATGGCGCAGAATTACTTTCGATAATCGACAATCAAGATTATGACTTTGTGGAAGTTGATGATCTAGGAAGCGTGGAAGCCAAAGATGGCATGATCGAAAAGCATATTGAGGCCATTTTAGACCTACCTTATATTGATGTGGAGGCCATTCGTAATGCCAATCTTAAAGTTGCAGTGGATGCGGTTAATTCCACCGGGGGTATTGCTATTCCGCTTTTGCTAGATGCCCTAGGGGTAGAAAACTCAGAATTGCTTTATTGCGAGCCTAATGGTCAGTTCCCACACAATCCCGAGCCCTTAAAACAACATCTGGGAGATATCATGCAAGTGGTAAAGGATAAGTCTTGTGATTTAGGAATTGTAGTGGATCCCGATGTTGATCGTTTGGCGCTCATCGATGATAATGGCGAAATGTTTGGCGAGGAATACACCCTCGTAGCTGCCGCTGATTTCCTTTTGCAACATAAACAAGGACCATTGGTAAGTAATTTATCGAGCTCCAGAGCATTGCGTGATTTAGCCGAAAGCCGCGGTCAGAAATATTACGCCTCTGCTGTGGGCGAAGTAAATGTGGTAACCAAAATGAAAGCCGAAAATGCTGTGCTTGGTGGCGAAGGCAATGGCGGAGTCATTCTTCCAGATTTGCATTATGGTCGCGACTCCCTAGTTGGAATTGCGATGATCCTTACACACCTAGCAACCTGCGGTAAAACTCTTAGCACCTTAAAAGAGGGGTATCCTGCTTACTTCATGGGTAAGAATAAAATTCAATTAGAGCCAGGAATGGACGTTGATGGTCTTCTGAAGAAGATTGAAGAAAAATACCAGCAGGAAGAACTTAGTACCGTTGACGGTGTAAAGATTGATTTTGCTGAGGAATGGGTACATTTACGTAAATCGAATACCGAACCGATTATTCGCATATACACCGAAGCAAAAAGCTTGGAAAAAGCAGAGGCTTTGGGCGAACGTTTCATCACTGAATTGCGAGAACTTATCTAAAGCTTATGGAAAACACGGCGGTAAGCACCAAAATCCCGGGCACAAAATGGGAATCTCATTTTGCCCCCTTTCGGGAGAATATTGTGGGTCAATATGCCGAGCTAGAAGGCCCTTTTGGTAAAAAGCGAATTTTGTATGCCGATTGGATTGCCAGTGGCCGATTATACGAACCCATCGAGAAAAAGATGTTGGAAGAAGTAGGTCCCATGGTTGCCAATACCCATACCGAAACTTCTTTTACGGGAAGTACCATGACCAAGGCTTACCACCGTGCAAAACTTATCATCAAACAGCATGTAAATGCTAATCACGATGATGTGTTTATCCCCACCGGCACTGGCATGACTGGCGCCGTTTTGAAGTTCCAGCGGATCTTAGGTTTAAAATTACCCGAGCAGTTTAAAGGTAAATTTGAGCTTGATGAAAATTTTCGTCCTGTGGTTTTTGTGAGCCATATGGAGCATCATTCTAATCAAACATCTTGGCTAGAAACTATTGCAGACTTAGTGGTTATTGGTCATACTGATGAAGGTCTTATGGACCTCAATCATTTTGACCAACTGCTGGAGCATTATAAGGATCGTCCTTATAAAATTGCATGTATTACCTCATGCAGTAATGTTACCGGCATTTTCACTCCTTACTATGAGGTAGCCAAGCGTATTCATGCTGCAGGCGGCTATTGCTTTGTAGATTTCGCTGCTTCTGGTCCCTATGTGGATATTAATATGCACCCACAAGAAGAAGGTGCTCACCTAGATGCGATTTTCTATTCTCCCCACAAATTTTTAGGCGGACCAGGAACCCCAGGTATTCTAATTTTCAATTCCCAGCTTTATCGTAATAGTGTTCCCGATCATCCTGGTGGAGGTACGGTTTTATGGACCGACCCTTGGGGTGGACGCTATTATATCGAGGATATTGAAACTCGAGAAGATGGCGGTACTCCGGGATTCCTTCAAACAATTAAGGCCGCCATGGCCATGCAGTTGAAGGAAGAAATTACGGTGGAAGCCATCAAAGCTAGAGAGAAGGAATTGTTGGATTATATCTTCGATCGTTTCGAGAAAATCCCAGGAATGGTGGTTCTAGCTGGTCATATTCGAGAGCGTATTGGAGCGGTTTCTTTTTACATCGAGGGCATTCATTACAATTTAATTGTACAGCTTCTTAACGACCTTTTTGGAATTCAAACTCGCGGTGGTTGCAGTTGTGCTGGCACTTACGGTCACTTCCTTTTGCATTTAGATCAAGAGCATAGTTCCAATTCCTTAAACCGAGTTTTAGCAGGCGATCAATCCTTCAGACCAGGCTGGGTTCGACTGTCGGTACACCCAACTTTTACGGATGAGGAGGTAATTAGGATTTGTGATGCCATTGAACATATCGCTACACATTCTCGGGATTACGCCAAAGAATATCACTACGAAAAAGGCAGTAACCGCTTTATTCACCTTTCTACTCCCGATCATAGCGAGGAGCTAGTAAATGAATGGTTTAGCTAATTGATGGATTATATTTACTTTGATAATGCCGCCTCTACTCCATTGCGAAAAGAGGTAAAAGAATATATGCTGGAATTAATGGATAGCGCCTACGGCAATCCTTCCAGCACTCACAGCCAGGGCCGAAAAGCCAAGGCTATTTTAGAAGCTAGTCGAAAGACCATTGCTAAAAACCTGCATTGCCTTCCGGCTGAAATCACTTTTTGCTCCGGAGGTACAGAAGGCGATAATGCAGCGATCAGTCTGGCTTTACGCGACTTAAAAGTAGTTCGGATAATTACCTCCCCCTTAGAGCATCATGCTGTTTTACATGCCGCCGAAACTTGGGCCAATGCCTTTGATGCCGAGGTGGTAATGCTCGAAGTAAATCAGAAAGGAGAACTTAATCTAGAGCAACTGGAAATACTTCTTGCTGATCAAAAGCCCACTCTAGTTTCCTTAATGCATGGCAATAATGAAATTGGCAATCTAAATGATATCCAACGCATTGGCGAATTATGCAGAGCCAACAATGCTTGGTTTCATAGCGATACTGTACAAACTGTCGGTCATTTCGATTTAAAATTAGGCGAACTACCCATAGATTTTGCCACAGCCTCGGCGCACAAATTTCACGGGCCAAAAGGGGTTGGCTTCCTCTATATAGATCGCAGAGTAAAGGTAAATGCTTTTATTAGCGGAGGCGCCCAAGAGAGAGGATTCCGAGGCGGCACCGAGAGCATTATCCAAATTGGAGCCATGAGCAAAGCGCTGGAGCTTTCCTATAAAGACTTGGCCCAAGAGCGTGCTCATATCCTAAAACTTAAAAGCCTTTTTTGGGAGGGAATAAAATCCATCTTCCCCAAGGCCTATGTAAATGGTTTAGGCCTTTCGGCTGATGAAAGTCTGTACACCGTTATAAACCTCAGCATTCCAGAATTGGAAAACGACAGTATGCTGCTTTTTAATCTCGATTTAAGGGGATTAGCGATTTCTGGTGGAAGCGCTTGCTCCTCAGGAAGCGTTCAAAAGTCGCATGTAATAGCAGCTTTAAACCCTGAGCATACCGACCCAGTACTGCGCTTCTCTTTTGGGAAGGACAATACTGAGGCGGAAGTGCAAAAAGCTTTAGATATTTTAAAGGACCTGGCTTAGCCCTCTAAATCGTTTATTGATTCTTCGCTTTCGATTTCTTCGAAGTCAGCATCCTCATCAGCTGGTGTATAGCCGAACAGTTGCTTATCGCGAATCATTTGATCTACATAAGTGGGTAAACAATCTTCCCAACCACTTTCACCGTTTCTAATTTTCTTTAAAACCTCACGGGAGAAAATCTGAAGTACCTCCGAATCAAAATTCTCGATATCCTTAATACGACGGTTGGATACTAGGAAATTGTATAAAGGCTGGAAGCGAGGATGAATTTTGAAGTCCTCCAAAGTTTCCAATTCTGAGTCGGGAGTAGGTTGATAAGGATATACGTAAATCTTTAAATCACTAGAGTATAAGATTCCAAAGGCTTCTAAAATTCCACCTTTCAGATCACGGTAGTATTTGTTATCAAAGAGTTCATGTAAATTGGTAACTCCCATTATCATCCCCATTCGCTCTTCCGAATAGCGAGAGAAATACTCCACCAGTTTGTAATACTCTTGGTAATTGGATATTAATACGGTTTGCCCCAAGGAGCAAAGGATATCTGCCCGAGCTAAGAAATCCTGCTCATCAATTTCACCTTCGGCTTTGAGGTTATTTAAGGTTATTTCAAAAAGCACCACCAGCTTTTCCTTCGACACCTTTTTCTCTTGGGTAAAGGCATCAATTCCCGTGCGCACCATATCCATATTAACCTTGGTTACCGGGCGGAAACTTCCGCGGGCGGTTAGGATATTCTTCTTGTAGAGTAGCGCTGCTGGTAGAATGTTGTTACCTTCTGGTCCAAAGATTACCGCATCGGTCATTCCGTTTTTAATCAAACGTAAAGACATCAAGCGGTTGTCTACATTTTTAAATTCAGGACCTTCAAAATGGATCATGTCGATTTCCATTTTGTAGCGGGCGATATTATCGTAAAGAGACTTTAAAAGCTCTTCGGGATTATTTCGGATATTAAAGCAACCGTAAATTAGGTTTACCCCCATAATACCGATGGTCTCCTGCTGAAGTGAGGCTTCCTCCTCTTTCATACGAATATGGAAAAGCACATCATTCGGCTCTTTATCTGGATCTAATTGGAAACGCATTCCCATCCAACCATGACCTTTAAACTTACGCGTAAAGTTGATGGTAGCCACTGTATTTGCAAAAGCAAAATAGCATCGCTTAGGATGGTCATCGCGGCTTAAGCGTTGCTCGATAAGGCCATACTCATGATCGAGCATTTTCCGTAATCGGGCTTCGGTAACATAACGACCGTCAACTTCTTTACCGTAAATAGCATCCGAAAACAATTTATCGTAAGCGCTCATGGCCTTGGCCACAGTGCCTGAAGCGGCGCCTACTCTAAAAAAATTGCGGACCACTTCTTGGCCAGCTCCAATTTCAGCAAAGGTGCCATAGATGTTTTCGTTGAGATTGACTTTTAGGGCCTTTTGGGCCGTGGACAGCACTAAGCGCTCCATAGTAGAGGATTCTAATCTAACAGAATTAACTTCTCACAAAAGTAATAGAATAGCTATGTTTGAGCCGAAAATCCAGAAAATTTTGAAGCAAATATGAGCCATCATGTGTGGCAGTTTGAAGTGCTCGGTAGCGGGACTTCCCAAGGAGTGCCCCTTATCGGTTGTGAGTGTCCGGTTTGCACATCTCCCGACCCTCGCGATAAAAGGCTTCGCAGCAGTTTCTTTATCGAAAAAGGAAACACTCGAATTTTGATTGACGCTGGTCCAGATTTGCGGCAGCAGTTACTACGCAGTAATATCGTGGATATTGATGCGGTGCTAATCACCCATGAACACCAGGACCATACTGCTGGCTTGGATGAATTGCGCGCGATTAATTTCGTGCAAAAGCACCCAGTTCCAATTTATTGTAGCGAGCAAGTAGAAAAACGGCTACGCGAGCAATACTCCTATATTTTCAACAATCCAGATTATCCTGGTATTCCACAAATTCACTTTAAGCGGATGCCCGAAACGGATTTTCAAATTGGGGATATTGAGATTTGTCCCCTGCAACTTATGCATTGGAATCTTCCGGTTTTTGGATTTCGCTTTGGGCCTTTAGCCTACATCACCGACGCTAATTTTATTCCTGAGTCGGAATGGTCCAAATTGGCAAATCTGGATACCCTAGTTCTAAATGCTTTAAGAAAGGAAGCCCATCATTCGCACTTCACTTTACAAGAAGCCATTGATCTTAGTGATAAAATTGAGGTCCAAAATTTATACATGACCCATATTAGTCATCAAATGGGCAAACATGTCGAAATAGAAAAGGATTTGCCCAGTGGTAAACACTTAGCCTTTGACCAATTAAGGATAAAGCTCAGTTAAAATGGCTGCCGTATTTTCGCCAAAATTTTTTCAAGATGGATAATGCTTTTGACCTCATTGTGGTAGGTGGTGGAATTGTTGGTTTATCAACTGCTTATAAATATCAATTAGCTTATCCCGAGCATCGCATCGCCATCTTGGAAAAAGAGAAAGCTTTGGGAGCTCATCAAACTGGGCGTAATTCGGGGGTTATTCATTCTGGAATATATTACAAACCCGGGAGTTTTAAAGCCCGTAACTGCACCAATGGACGTAAGCAAATTGTAGCTTTCGCGAAGGAGCATGGAGTAAAGCACGATATCTGCGGTAAGATTATCATGGCTACCGAAGAAAAGGAACTCCCAATTTTACAAAGGATTTACGATCGTGGTTTAGAAAACCAGATTGAGGGAATCGAAATGATTGGGCCTGAAGCCATCCGAGAAATCGAGCCTCATGCGGTAGGCATTAAAGCCATTCGTGTTCCGGTTACTGGAATTATCGACTATGTTGGCATGTGCCACAAATTGGTAGAGCTCATTCAGGGTATAAACCCAGAAAGCCGCTTAATGCTGAACACTAAGTTTCTAGAAAGCTTTAGTGAAGGTGGAAAGGAAGGCATTAAAACTGATAAAGGCATTTTCTACAGCAAGGTGAAGATTTTCTGTGCTGGCTTACAAAGCGATCGTTTAGCACGCAAAGAAGGAGCTAAACCCGATATGCGAATTATTGGTTTTAGAGGTGACTATTACGAATTAACCGAGCAAGCTCAACATAAGGTAAAGCACCTAATTTACCCGGTTCCCGATCCAGACTTCCCTTTCCTTGGGGTGCACTTTACCAGGATGGTCGACAATAGTATTGAATGTGGTCCGAATGCCGTTTTCTCCTTTAAACGAGAAGGCTACAGTCCGACTTCCTTTAATTGGAAGGACACCATAGAATCGCTTGGATATGCTGGTACCTGGAAGCTTTTCAGCAAACATGCCAAGCAAGGTATGGAAGAAATGAAAAGAGCCTTTTCTAAGAAATTATTCTTGGATGCCTTACGGAAAATGATCCCAGATTTGCAGTTGGAAGATATTCAACCGGTTAGAGCGGGGGTGCGCGCTCAAGCATTAAAATACAATGGCGACCTAGTTGATGATTTTAAAATTGAGAAATTCGGTAACTCTGTACACGTATTAAACGCTCCATCACCAGCAGCCACTGCCAGCTTAGCTATTGCCGATGAAATATTGGAAATGGCTGGCTTGGTTTAGAAGAAGGCCTAATGGCAGACCTTCTTAAAAGCAAATGAAAATACTAATGCCGGTATCCTAATTTAATAGGATACCACTCGAATTTCCTCAGAAACACCATTGCTGATTAGGCGGGCAATGTAAATTCCCTTTGGTAACGTATTTAAATCAAAGCGATGATTGCCTTCTTCGAAGGTCTCCTCTTTAATAAGCGCTCCATTGCTGGAGATTATTTGAAGTTCGCCACTCGAATTTGGGATCTCAAAGAATAAGGACTCATCCATCTGACGAAGAGCAAAGCGAGCCTCTTCTAGTTCCTTTTGTCCCACCCAATTTGATCCTTCACCAGCGGTAATACCTTCTCCCTCCCGGGTATTATAGGCATAATCTTTAACTGTCAAGGATTTGTAATCGGCAGCTACATCAATGCGAATCCAACCGTAAAAAGTACGCAGGGTATCGTCTACTTCCGCGCGGAAGCGAAGACCAACAAGGCCATTAATGGCGCCATTGAATTTATCATTAGGCTGACCAGAACCACTGATCTCCATCGCTAATTGACCTAAAGCAGCATTACCACCCGCACCTTTAAAAGCTTTACCAGGACCAATGCTATCACCCGGACTCAAATTAAAAGGATAGGCATAATTGCCATAGTCTAATCCCAATACGGAATTTGATGCACTCCCTAAAGCTTGAATAAAGTTTCCGCTTACATTAAAGATCGAGGTATCCACATACTGGATAAAACGGTAATCAATTACCCCCAAGCTATCTTCATCAATATTAAGATTCCATGTAGCATTATTGGTGTTTAAGGTGGTATCAGCGATATCCACATAGGTAATTTGAGCATCAGCACCATAGGCCGCTAAAAGGCCACCTATCGCACCTAAATACTTCAAACTCTCCTCTTTCTTTTTCTCTTTCATAAACTAAAAACTGGGCAAAAATCTAGAAAAGCTACGTACTAACCAATTTTGTTGCGATGCAATTGCGGCTCCACTACTTTTTGCCAATGGTTTAAACTAATCTCCACCCCAATAAAGGTGCTTAATTTTTTCAATAATTCTTCCTTGTTCGAGTGCACCAAATCTGGATAACTAATCGATAGCCATTCCACGTGGGGCTGTGCATTGAGCCAGTTCTGAAAACGTTGCTTTTCGCTTTCTAATTGTTGTCCCTTTTGAAAAGGAAAACTTTCCAAACTTGCTTGATCGCCTCGCATTTTGGCCTGAGAAAGAATTAACTCCAAGGTAGGACGCTCCATCCAAATTACTTTATAATTACGGTTGGCGGGCAAATAGGGTAATAAGGGAGCCACCACTTTTATAACCTTGCCTTGGGTTTTGGGTAATTTTGTTTCTGCGGCTAAGGATTTTACTCCTTCCCATTCAAAATATCCTTTAGGATTATTATGGTCGGATTTTCGCTGACTATCGCTAATAATCGAAAGGCCTGCTTCTTTTAACAAGGCCATCATTAAGCTGGTGCCCGAGCGTGGAAAACCACTTACTATAAAGCTATAGCCTTCCGGCTGATCTTTTTCTAAATTTCGTTTTAAGGCTAATGCTTTCTGGTGTTTTGGCGCCATTTGCAAACAGATTGCCAAGGCCTTTTCAGTAGCCTCAAGGTCGCCTAGTTCATTATAATAACTTGCCCATAAATAATGCAGCTGGGGCTGATGCATTTTCAACTGTAAAGACTGATTTGCGAATTTTTGAAAATCATCCATCTGCCCACGAGCATAAGCAATTTGGGCCAAGCCATTTAAAGTAGAAGCTGAGTTTGGACTACTATTTAAGGCTTTAGAGAACTGGTTTTGAGCCGCTTCTAATTCCCCTGCCAAAAAGAGGGCTCGTCCCATTTCTTGATACAATCCCGAACTAGGAAAGCCTTTTTCTTCAATCTTATGCATTATTGCTAGTGCATCGTCAGGATTTCCTTGCTGCAAATGCATTAATGCCAAATTGAATTGCAAATGAGGATCATCCTGTTGTTTAGGACTTAGTTTATTCCAGAACAATTCCCATGCAGACTCTTCTCTCAAGATCACTAAAAGCCGGGCTTTTAATACATACCAACGATAGGCTCGATTGGAAACTGGCAACCATCGTTCACTAATATCCAAAGCCAGCGCATGATTCCCCACTTCCTTTAAACTAATCGCCCGATTGTAATCCTGCTCCTCCTCTATTCCTTGTTTTAAATTATCCTCAGAAAGGTCGATGTATTCCAGCTCTTCTAAATCCTTTAATTGATCGCCGAAATAATGTCCTTCATCCTTTAAAAAATTGATTGGCGCTAAGCCATTCCAACTAGGTAAATAGCTATTTGGCCAAGAATGATTAAAAACCGGCTGCCTTCTTCCGGGCATATCTTGGCCTTGCGGCAGATGAAAATGGTGAAGCACAATTGGTGTAATATCCAGAAGGCTTAAACCATAGATGGAAGTATTGGTATTGACATCGGGTCCAGCGGCTACAAAAACGCCATAAGGGTTGTGCTCTAAAGCTGGGGCTGCTGGTATATCTGGTAATTGCTCTGGCCTTTCGGCAGATAATTTAAAACCATGATCTGAAATTAAGAGTAAATTATGGCCTTCAATCTTATTTAAAAAGGCTCCTAACATGGCGTCATGCCAACGATAAGCCGCTGGAATTAAATTTTTATAAGGAGAATTTGAATTTCCATAAAAGGGAGCGCCAAGATGTTGTAACTGATCTAAGGCTTCAAAATAAAATAGTCTACAATCGGCTTTATGATCTAATAATTTCAAAGCTAAGTCGAATTGGTGTCGGGTGCGATTAATAATCTTGGCCGTTTTAAATACCACTTCATCATGCTGCATCTCCTCCGCCCTGAGACTGGGGAAAAAAGCTTGAAGGCTTTGATAATCCAGTTCGTGATCTGCTTGGGCAAGGCTTTTTAACTCCTCTTGCCATTCTTCCGGAAAACACTGACCTTCCAAATTAGGATTTACAAAGGCTAGATTAGAAATGAAATCACCAAGAATTTCCTCTGCTGGATTAGAAGGCCACCAGTTTAAAACTTGACAAATTAGTCCGGCCTCTGAAAGAATATTCCAAATTGCCGGCACTTGCCTTTGATAGCTAGAAATTGCCTTTGGACCTACCAAGGTGTTTTCTACAAATCCTAATATTCCATGGTCATGTGCCCGTTTACCTGTAGCCACGCTGGTCCATAAAAGCGGACTTAACATTGGCTGCAAGCTAGCAATAGAAGCCTGACTGCCAGATTTTAACAGCTGACTAAAATGAGGCATCCAGCCTTTTTTGCAGTAGCGATGTAATTCGCTCCACTCTGCACCATCCCAGCCTAAAATAAGAAGAGGATTGCTTTTTAGCTTAGTACTTTTTGAACTCATAAGAATGAAGGCCCGAAAATACTGGCTTTATCGTACTTTAGGACCATGGGAAAAGGTATCGTTTTTGAGTACTTAAAAATCGCCTTGCAAAGTATAAAAAGCCAGGCGCTACGCACCATTTTAACCGCTCTAATTATTGCTATAGGCATCACAGCCTTGGTGGGAATTCTTACCGCCATTGATGCCATAAAAGCTAGTCTTACCGGACAGTTTGCACTTTTAGGTGCCAATACTTTTACCATCCAAAACCGAGGACCAAATATCCGTATTGGTCGATCGGGTGAACGCCCTAAGAACTACCCCAGTATTACTTATTACGAGGCCATGCGCTTTAAAGATAGAATGCCTGCTAGTCAGGCAAAAAGCAGCGTTTCCTTTGTAGCAACAGGCATTGCCGAGGTTAAATACCAGAATTTAAAAACCAACCCTAATATCAGTATTATGGCTGCCGATGAGAACTATTTGCTCACTGGTGGTTACGAATTGGAAAGCGGACGGAATATTAGTCCTAGTGATGTAGAAGATGCCTCCGCGGTAGCGGTTATTGGACAAGAAATAATTAGCCTCCTTTTCCCTAAAGAAAGCCCATTAGGTAAGTTAATCAGCATTGGCGATGCCCGCTACCGAGTAATTGGGGTATTGGCAGCTAAAGGAAACTCTTTTGGATTTGGTGGTGATAAATCGATATTAATTCCCATCACTAAAGCACGAACGAAATACGCGACTGCCAACCGAAGCTTTGCGGTTAATGTAATGTCCATGGAAAGTACTCAGCTGGATGCCGTGGTTGACGAAGCAACAGCTACCATGAGAGCTGTGCGTAAATTAAATCCAAAAGAGGAGACTAATTTCAATATTATTCGCAGCGATAGTTTGAGTGAAAACCTTATTGACAATCTTCAATATGTAAGTTTAGCGGCTATAATAATTGCCGCCATTACGCTGCTGGGTGCTGCAATTGCCTTGATGAATATTATGCTGGTTTCGGTAACCGAACGAACCCGAGAAATTGGAGTACGGAAAGCCATCGGCGCCAAGTCCAAGGCCATTCTTAGTCAGTTTTTAACCGAAGCCGTAGCCATCTGCCTATTAGGCGGAATTGCAGGAATAATCTTTGGCATTTTAATCGGTAATGGCACTTCTTTATTAATTGGCGGTCCCTTTATTGTGCCTTGGTCTTGGATGAGTCTTTCCGCCGTTCTATGTTTCGTAGTGGGCCTAGTATCTGGGTTTTATCCTGCCCTTAAGGCAAGTAGGCTAGATCCTATTGAAAGCCTGAGGTACGAATAAAATTGAGCTACTATATAGCTTTCGGCTCTAAAACCTTGGCATAGTGGTCTAGCTTTGTTTGTCGGTATTCCTTCCAAAGCTGATAAGTGAAAACCAAAAAAATGGTCCAAACAAATTGGAGCCTATACATACTAAGTCCGACTGGAATACTGTAGGTAAAAAGGAAGTAAATAAAAAAAGCCATCGGTCCACCGTCATTGTATTTTGACCTAGCTTCATTACTGTATCCCACACCGAAGATCAAGAAATCCAAACCTAAACAACGCAAGACCATTCTAAATCCATAAAGCCTCCAAAACTCTTTTTCGGAATAAAGATGCTCAAAATGGTAATCGGGATATTTAGCTCTTAAATTGGAGATCCTTGATGCCAAAATTGCTTCCCACCTCGCTGGAATTTTCAAATTCTTAAGCTGCCTATCATAAACTTCACGAAGCTTTTCATGGCTTAAAATGCTCAAGGCCTCCAAAGCTTCCATCTTCTCTTCTTTGCTCAAATGAGTTTTACGGAGTCTTCGCTCTAATTTAAAAACCAAACTCTTAGAGGAAGCTTTTGGCGATAATTTAAATTGCTGGTAATAGTTTGACATCCACTAAATTCCGCTTAAATAATCTCGCTTTAAGCGTTTAAAAATTTGTTCTTCCGGAAATTTGCTAAGGAGCATATTCATATTCTGCTTGGCCCGTTTACAGCCTCTTTGTTGATCGTGACACATTTTGCAAAAACACAGCGCCCACTTGTAATTCAGGTGAACATCGTTTGGACGGTATTCCAAGGCAGTTTCGAAATTTGCTGCCGCAAAGAACCATTTTTCCTGCTTAAACATATCATCGCCAGATAATAAAGCCGAACGATAGGCAGCTTCTGCTGTGGCCTGCTTCTTTAAACTTGCCGCTTCATTATTAATTAAAAAACTGTTGGAGACTTTATAGCTTATTGCAAATAGAGCAATAAACAGAGCTACACTCATGCCTATTTTCAATTGAAGCGTTCGGCTTTGCTCCTTCCTTACCCTTTTTCGAATTTCTTGTCGAATTTCCTCGCTTAATTCTGGTCCGGGCTTTAAAGCCTTATGCGCCCTGCGATAGCTATCCTTTAAATTTGCAAACTGATCTTTTCGCTTAAAAATTGGCACTCTGCTTTTTAACAATTTACGGTTGTTATTAAGCGTGGTTTGCATGTTTTGGATGGATCCTCCTCCTCCCATTCCTATCAGGTTTAGAAAGTGAAATTAAGGATTTTAAGGTCCTTTATGAAAGGGTGAGAAATAATCCGCGTGCCCTGGAAATAAACTAAAAGGTCAATCCTGGTCGTTTCGATTCAAAGGGTATTTATGAGGAAGTTTAAATGGAAACGTGCATTGCTGGTTCTGCTATTGCTAGCACTCACTGGTTCCTGCATGCCGCAATTCTTTTACACTAATTCTGGGACTAGCATTTCGCATGGTAGTCCGGGAAATGGCAGTTTAGAGCAGGGCTACCTTATGCCCTACCGATTAGAAAACGCCAAGTACTTTAGTTTAAGCAGTTATTACCTGCTGGGCAATGGCTACCTCAACTCTAAAGTTTACCAGACCTTAATTGATGCTTATGCCCGTTGTGAAGAAACCTGTCCGAAGATAAAGTTCAAGTATATGGAATGCTCTTCCAAACATGGAGGCAAACAGCTTATACATCGCACCCACCGCAATGGTATGAGCGTTGATTTTATGGTGCCGAAAAAAAATGGTGAGGAGCAATCTACCTTCTTCGATCATCTTGGGATTTGGCATTACTTCCTCGAGTTTAACAGCGAGGGCCAATTAAGTTTGAACTCAAATGTTGAAATCGACTTCGAAACCATGGCCCGACATATATTGGCATTAGATGATGCGGCCCGTAAGAATGGTTTAGGGATTAAAAAGGTTTTATTGCAAATTGACCTCAAAGACGACTTTTACCGCACGCCCTCGGGGAAAGCCGTAAAAGCTCGAAGTATCTATTTTGCCAAATACCTTAGTCCTACCGTGGATAAGTTCCATGACGATCATTATCATATTGATTTTAAACTACTCTGACTATATGTTTAAACCTATTCATCTACTTCTATTTTTAGGATTATTAAATCAAGTACATGCCCAAGACCTTTCCAATTATGATGAAAAGCGACTAAGTATCGCCCTAGATAGTATTCAATTTCAAATTCCTGAAACCCCAGCATGTGATTCATTAATCCTTATACCCTATCGTGTCGATTCTGTTTGGGGTTTCGCTGATACCAACTTAAGGATCCAAATTGCTCCAAAATATGATTGGGTTGGGCCCTTCATAAACGGCTACGCTCGGGCTAGAATAATGATTGATGGAATAAAATCATACACCATCATTGATAAGAAAGGGCATGAAATCATTGAGCCAACCCCCTATTGGTCCAGCAATGTTTATTGCGATAAAGTAATTGGGATCAGCATCCTAGACAAGTGGTTCCTCTTCACCATAGATGGTAAGCTTATTAGTAACTCCGGCTTTGATAAAGTAGCAAGAACGCTATGCTCCAATAATAGAATATTTATTGGGGCCGAACACCCTTATCTAAGCGGTTATTATCGTGATTCATTTGGAGACACAATTATTGAAACTCCTTATTATGGATGGCAATTACAAGGATATTTTCTTAATCTATCAGGGGACACCCTTAATGAAACTCCCATCGCGGAAATAGCAGTATTTAGAGATAGTCTAGCGGTTGTAGAAAACCAATATGACTGCCACAGCATAATGAATATTGATGGTAAGCTAATTTCTGGGGATGATTATGACTATATGCATGGGTTCTACAACGGCTATGCTAAAGTTTACCAATATGAATATCAAGCCAATGGAAGAAGAAAAAAAGTTTGCGGTGTAATCAATCGAAAAGGAGAAGTTGTAATTCCCATTAAATACCACTCCGTCCTCTTTAGTGAGGATGCTTGGCCTATGATTGGCAAGTACAAAATAGATGATAGTTGCTATTTCAACGAAGTTTATCGGCAAAAGGGAGAAATTTACCGAAGTGACAGTTTAGATTATTGGAATGGCTATCATGAAGGAAAGGCAGAGTTTCGGCAAAACCACAAGTTCGGTTATGTTGATCTTAAAGGAAAAGTGGTCATTAAGCCAGAATACTCTTGGGCCAACAGTTTTCACAGTGGCATAGCCTATGTGTCCAAAGACTGTCGATATGGCTTTATCAACCATTACAATGAAGTGGTGATTCCCTTGAAATACATTTCCGGTTGGGATTATGCTGCTATGACTGATATGGGGGTGGATTTCCACCTGGATGATGTACCACTTAAATTTTACATTGACTGGAATGGTCAGGAATATTATGAAGAAAGTAAACCGTAAAAAAACGATTCTTTTTATCGGGATCATTTTGCTTGGTATTAGCCTCTTCTTTTTCTACAATCCCTTCGAAAAAGCCATTCACCAAAAGAAAATTGCCCTGCAACCCTTTTCGGGTTTTAGTACTGATCTGGCACAAAAAATCAAGGATAAGCTCCATCAAAACTACGGAGCGAAGGTCTATATTCTTCCCGAAAGGGAATTACCCAAAAACGCCTTTGTAAATATTAAATCCCCTCGTTATCGTGCCGATTCGCTACTCCGGCATTTGAAAAATCTAAAGCCCGATAGTGTAGACCATATTTTGGGATTATGTCGCCATGATATTTCCACTACCAAAAGAGACCGATGGGGAAAGGTAAAAGAACCTAAAAGTCGGTATACTGATTGGGGGGTATTCGGTTTAGGTTATCGCCCTGGTCCTTCATGTGTAGTTTCCAGCTTTCGCTTGAAGCGGAAACCAGCCCAACTATTTGAAAGTCGACTATTAAAGGTTTGCATTCATGAAATTGGCCATAACCTCGGATTAAAGCATTGCGAAACACCCGGCTGTGTAATGGCAGATGCTGCTGAGAAATTAAGTACGGTCGATCAGGTAGAAGCCGAACTTTGCGCCAAGTGTAAATCAATTTGTGGATTATAAAAAAAGCCCTGCTCCTCCGAAGAAGAACAGGGCTTGTAGATTCATCTATTTAAGAATTACTCTACGATCAAACGCTTAGTAATCTTCTCACTTCCACTTTGGAGGTGAATCATATACACTCCTTTAGCTACGCTTGGTAAGCTAATCACATAGTCCTCGTCTGGATTTAAATCACTCTGTTGGTGAATCACCTTACCACTTAAATCGCTAACGCGAAGCTCGAAACTAGCTCCGGTATTTGGCAATTCAAGGTTAAAGGTACCCTGATTTGGATTTGGGTAAATAGCCACTTGGCTGCTAAGGGCCGATTCTTCTAAAGAAATACCTTGAACATCTACCGTGAAAGTAGAATCATCAGTATTACCACAACGATCGGTTACAGTTAGCACTACATTATAGCTACCATTGCTGGTATAGGTTTCGTTAATGTTCATACCTGTTCCGGTATTACCATTATCAAAATCCCAGCTATAGCTCACCGCATTAGTAGAAGCAGAAGCATCAAAGCTCACATCTGCACTACTTACAGATACACTATTAATTACAGCGCTAAATGAAGCTACTAGTGGTCCAATAGAATCGGTACTTACGGTAAATGGACCAACATAAGCGCTGGTATCTCCACCACAGGTATCCGCTACCCAGATATCATAATCGGTATTATAAGCTAATCCAGTAATATCAAATGGAGCGGTTACCACATTGGTATAAGTTCCCATTCCTGGTGTAAATCCAGCTGGTCCGTATTGTAAAATAGAACCACCTGATTGACTAGACCAGTCGATGCTTAAAGTATCACAACTTGCAGAAACCAAACTTGCTGCAGTAGGCATAGCACATGATGGCTCTTGGATACGAACCTCATCAATTACATTACCACGACCCCAGTTATCAATTCCTTCAAAGGCAATTTGTAAGGTGCTGGAGCTAGATGGAATAATGGTATCGAATAATGTCCAAGCTGACACATCCGAAGCATCGCTGTAGAGCAAGATCCATGGTGCAGTCGCATTATCACGATAGTACACATTAAGCGCATTCTGGTCGCCAGCCCACACTTCCTGAGCATAGTAGAAACTAAGTTCTACAGTACTTAAGGCACTTACGTCGATAACCGGACTTATAAACATAGCGGTATCAGCTGGAGATCCTGTACTAGAGAATTGAGCGTTTAAAGTACCAGCATAGGCAGAAACAATACTACCACCAGTACTACCAGTTGCTACGGTCCACTCCTGAGCACCGCCTACTACTTCGTTTTTCCAGCATAATCCGCCACCTTCAAAACCTTCATAATAAGGAGCCGTAAATGGATTACACTCGGTATTAAAGCAATGTGGTCCGATGGTATCCGAGAATCCATTGGCACATTCTTCCACTATATAGAAACAGTACTCACTGCCATCCATTAAACCGGTAAGAGCTAAGGAATCAAATGCAGTAGCGGTTAATACCGTACCTGCAGAAGCTGGTTGATTCCCTTGTGTAAGGATCACTTCCCAACCTAAAGCATTGGTATCTCCTGGTGCCCAACGGGCAACTGCAGAATTACTTGTAATGCCATCTGCCCCTAAGGCGCTTGGACTAGAACATGGACGTGGAGTACGAACTTCAAAGTTTTCGATAAACCAGTCATTATCCTCATTATCATCGATAGCAGAACCTGCATAGAAACCAAATTTCACATAACCTGAATAACCAGTTAAAGGAAGGGTGAAGTGCTCTCCGCTGATATCTAAAGTATCATTGGCATCTTGTAACCAAATGATATTCGATTTCAACCAAGTTTGGCCATTATCGATAGAGATCACTAATGCTAAGCTATCATCAGAACCGAAGTAACCTTGATTGGTGGTATTCCAGTCAGCCATAGCTGCATCAAACTCAACTTGAAGGTTAGTGATACTTGGATCGAGGTAAATACTTGGGCTAATTAACCATTCGTATTGACCATCAAAATAGATGTTCACCTTCGCACTGGTGCTAGCATTCGTATTATTGGCATAATCATCAAAAAGCCAACTTGAAGAAGTAGAAGTGAAAGTGGCGGTATCATCTAGGTAACCATCTGCTTCTCTCCAACCTTCATTGGCAAAAGTAGAGGTGTCGAAGGTTTCGATAAAGTTGGTCGTATAAGCCGTGGTGAACTCAATTGGCCCAGTCCAAACACTTACATCTCCCATTCCACAACTATCGCGTACATAAGCTTCGTAAGTAGTACCTGCATTAAGGCTACCGATAGTGAAGCTCGTAGAATTTGCATTATACATGGCACCAGTGTTAATTGCTGCTCCTGGACTCACCACACTAATGTTGAAATCGCTTGCACCAC
>CATMQD010000026.1 GCA_950073045.1 uncultured Flavobacteriales bacterium
GGTTTGGGGGAACTTGGTGTTTCGGCGATTTTAACCTCGTCAATACAAACCGCATTTTGAAAACCAACGCTTTGCTCAACTGCTTGAAACTTTAAACGTATGGTATCATTAGCGTAAGCTCCTAAATTAATGATGCTCTCTTTCCAGGCATCGGTATTGGAACTTTGTTGAGGTCCGGAAATGGTTTGCAATAGGCTGTAACTAGCGCCAAAATCGTTGGTTATATAAACTCTTAAGTCTTCGATATCGGCTCCAAACATGTGGTACCAAAAACTAAGTTGTGGGTTAGTTAGAGTTCCTAAATCGTAAAGTGGTGAATAGAGTTCTGCAGAATCCGAGGTGTTTAGTGGAAAGCTGATTTGGTCAATCATCATGTATTTCCCACTGCCCGTAAAATCGTTTTGTGCTCCCGTAAAATTACTTACAAATTGAGGTGGTCCGGGTTTCCAGATATAACCTGTGGTGGCATCTCTTTGCCAACAGGCATTAATAGAACCCGATGCATTGGTGGCACCTGCTTGCCAAGCGTTTCCGTTAAAATTAGTTGTAAAAGGCGGATTTACCACTGGGCAGCTGGTGCTGGCAGAGGCTGCACTAGGCCACGGATTGCCACCAGTACAAACTTCCCGTACTTGAACAAAGTAGGTAGTAATTGAATTTAAGCCACTTATCTTTATGGGCTTAGCGCTAGTGGTGTTTATGGTCGCTAAGTTTAAGGAACCTCCTTGAGCTACAAAGCGATATTCAAAACTACTGGCGGTGGTGTTGTCCCAGTCTACGGTTATAAAGTCGGGACCATAAGCGATTACCCGCAGGTTGGCGGGCGTATTGCACTGAGCTGCAGACTCCGTGCTGATTGCAGTTAATAGGAATAAGGAAAAGATAAATTGTAAAGCTCTTTTCATAAACAGTGTTCCTGTGAGTTCTTCATACACAAATCTAACACCTTATAATGTATAATGGTTTATTCTAGTGCTCTGACTTATTGAGGGTTCGGTTTCACTTATTAGCTGATTTAGGTTTTCCCCCCATCTGTAAATCAAGTCTTTTAGAATTGCTTTTTCCCTGCTCTCTAATTGAGGCTTAGAAAATAGAATGAGAAATAATAAATTCGCAAGGCTACTCCTATATCTTGGGGTAGCAAAAAATGACAAGGATAAAATGGAAGACAGTCCAGAAAAGGTATTGAGCATCAAGGAAGTTTTAAAACAGAATTTCCCTGTTTTTCACAATGATGCGATGTTAGATAAAATTGCTGCGGAAGCCCGCACATTTAGCAATGAAGAAGAGCAAGTGATTGTAGATTTGGGTGAATTTCCCAAATGGATTCCCTTAGTGGTGAAAGGTGCCATAAAAATTAGCAGAGCGGATAATGAAGGAGGGGAAATTTTCCTTTACTACCTGTATCCAGGTCAAACTTGTGCCATGACCCTCAATTGCTGTATGGTAGATAAGCCTAGTGAAGTTAGAGCTATCGCAGAAGCGGGAACCGAATTTGTTGGATTGCCACGTAAGAGCTTGCCTCAATGGATGATGGAGTTCGAGGAATGGCGACAGTTTACCCTAGAATCTTACAATGATCGCTATGAGAACCTTTTAGCCACAATTGATGCTATCGCCTTCCAAAAGCTAGACGAGCGACTTATCGGATTATTGCAAGATAAGAGCATTGCAATGGGAAGTACCGAAGTAGATATTACCCACAAAAGACTGGCCGAAGAGTTGCATTCTTCCCGTGAAGTGATTTCTCGATTACTAAAACAGTTGGAGAAAATTGGTAAGGTTAGGCTAAAGCGAAACAAAGTAGAGTTGCTGGATTTCTAAAGTGATATATATCATAGTTTTATAACTATAGATGGCTTACATTGAACTAAACTTTTTAAGACTAATGGAAGCTATTCAAACGGTAGATCGCTTGCGTTATAACCTCACCTTAGGGCCCGGTTATGGAGGATATAGTGAGCTTTTAAAAGCCGTAAATTTCGAAGCTGGGGCCCTAGATGATTTTATTCGGTTTAGTCCAGATGGTTACCAAAGACTGCGCCTTTATGATACCAATATGCTGGAGGCGGTACTTACTTGTTGGGAGCCTGGGCAAATAGGAACGATTCACGATTTCCATAATTCATTAGGATGGTTTAAGGTGCTAAAGGGTGCCGTAGGAATTGAACATTTTAAAATGAATAAGGGAGAGCCAAAATTGCGTTTCGATTATGAATACCCGGAGGATAGTCAGGGTTTTTTAAATGATGATTTAGGTTTTCACCGATTCCGGAATATCTCCGATGGTCGAACCGTTGTTTTACATCTTTATGCAGATAAAATAAAGCATTGGGAAGTGTACAATGATCAGCTACGGAAAATTGAAGACCTCGAAGCTAAGGTTCATGTTAATTTTGATCAGAGTGCTTAAAGTCGTGATAGCAGTCACCTTTTCTCCACTAGAATAGGCTTTGCTTTGCAGTCCAAAAATTGACAAAGAACTATGGGATTATTTTCATTTTTAAATAAGAAGGGAGACAAAATACAGGACTTTAAAAGCCGCGGAGCGGTGGTAATAGATGTTCGTAGCAAAGAGGAATTTAGAGGCGGTCATATAAAAGGCGCCAAGAATATGCCTTTGCCCGGGATTTCCTCAAAAGTTAATGAGCTTAAAAAATTAGATAAACCAGTGATTTTCTGTTGTGCTTCTGGAATGCGCAGCGGACAAGCAACGGCCATGATGAAAGGTCAGGGCATCGAATGCATGAATGGTGGTGGCTGGATGAGCCTTAAACGCCATTGGTCGTAATTATTTTTTGAAATACTATTTATTAGCCTCTCTTTTAGGGAGGCTTTCTTTTTTATGTAGGGCAAAGACTATTTTTGAGGCTTTAATAATGCTATGTTCGACAAGAATCTCAGTAGGTTGGAAAACCTCGCCGTACACCTTATTGGTAATAAAAGTAAAGAAGAAGAGCTTCGCTTAAGTGCTTCGGAAAGTGGCTTGGATACGCCTACTATGAATATTATATGGCATTATCTACAGAGTGCTTTTAAAGATCCAGAGTTCTTTCGTTTCAATCACCCCAGTGGTTTAGAGTTTAATGGGGTACATCAAGTTTGTAAATCTTTGTTTGCTAAGGAGCAAGAGTTTTTACCAGCCTCTCAAAAACTGGCTCAACTCCTCTTTGAAGTTTCAGATCATCCACAGGTAAAATCGGGAGAACTTTTAGTAATCTACTTCAGTAATTTGCGCTTTGCACAGATAGAGGCACCTGCAGTTGCCGTTTTTAAATCAGAACAAAAACAACCTTTCTTATTTACCGAGGAAGAAGAATCCAATATTGAGCTTTATAGCTATCAGGGAATTAATCCCGCTAAAGTGGATAAAGCTGCACTGATCTTTAATCAGGATGAAGCAGAGGGTTTTCAGGTTCTAGCGGTAGATAATATTAATAGAGGAGAAGAGGCGAAATTTTGGTTTGAGCAGTTTCTGAAAATTCAGGTACGCTCTACGGAGTTCGTGAAAACTTCAGAAATCATTAAGGTCACCAAAAGTTTTATTGACCAAGATTTAGGTGATGAGGCTCCACTCGAAAAAACGGAGTCGATGGAATTTATGGGGCGCTCCAAAGACTACTTCTCCCTAGAGGAAGAGTATGACCCAAAAGAATATAGCGAACAGGTATTTCAGGATGAAGGTGTGGCCGATCGCTTTCGCGAGTTTGTGCGTTCCCGCGATTTACAAAACTTAGAGCTCGATAGTAATTTTGAAATTTCAGAAGAGGCCCTTAAAAAGAAGGGTAAGGTTTTTAAATCGGTAATTAAGCTGGATAAGAACTTCCATATCTATGTACATGGTGACCGCAGTAAAATAGAGAAGGGGATTGATGATGATGGGAAAAGCTATTACAAACTCTATTATGAGGAAGAAAACTAAATTGACTGCAGAATTAAAAAAGCCCTCCCGCTTGTGCTAGGAGGGCTTTATTTTTAAGGCAGTTTATAGTAAAGTCCGAGGTAAATGTTTCGACCAAAAATTGGTCCCCAAACAAAGTTGCTATCAAAATAAGGACTAAAGGGTTGATCAGCATTAACTATCGGGTTTTCCTGACGGTAATCCAATAGGTTATCTGCTCCCACAAAGAATTCAAAATTCTTCCATGTCCGGTTTATTTGAAGATTCACCGTAAAGTAATCCGGTGACCAATCCTCTTGTTTAAATTCTTCAGGACTTAAATCAGTATTTGGTAAGCGCTTTGCTCCAAACCAGTTTAAGGTTGCGTCAACCTTCCAATCATCCTTAAATTCATAAGCAGCATTAAAAAACGCTCTATGCTGAGGAATTTGATAGGCTAGATCTAAACCTTGCAAAAACTTCTCTTGACTATTTAAAAACTTATAAGCTATTCTAAGATCAAGCCCTTTAATGGGGCTGTAATCTATCTGACTTAAAAGTGAAAGAGAATTAGAACCGCTACCATTAAAAATGTAGGCCTGACTAGGGTCGTAGTCGAGGTCCATAATTAATTTAGATTCGAACCAAGTGTAAAATACATCCGTATTCCAGCGAATTAGCTGCTCGCCCACGATGAAGTTTTGACTCCAGCTAAAGCCTGCATTCCAAGCAATTTCTGGAAAACGGTAAGTGTCGGCAAATACAATGGCTCTAGATGAAGCCAAAGCACTGGCCTTTTCAGCTAGGCGATTTGGACTTCTTTGTCCACGGCCGCCACTAATTCGAAAAGTAGTGTTCCGATGCGCTTGGTATTTAAACTGTAAGCGCGGACTAACATAAGCTTTTTCGAAATAGCTGTTGTAATCGGCTCGAATACCTGCCACTAAACTTATTTCATCGGTAGGGATAAAGCTGTATTCGAAATAGGCACCAGGCACAATCTCTTGACGTTCATGTCGGTACGACTCCATACTTGCTTGGCTCAGGCTTTCCCGGATGTCATCAGCGTTAAGCGAAATACCAGTTTTAAACTGATGGGTTAAGTTGCCAATGTAATCGTGGAAAATGGTGTTTAAGTAGAAATTACTTTGCTGAGTATTTAAATCTCTCAAACCAAAAGAGCTGCTTCTTTCTTGGAAATTACCGCCATAAATAATTCCTAAGCTTCTTAATTGAGTCCCTGGGAAGATGTAGCCATTTTTCCCAAAAAACTCATAACGGCGTTCCTCATTGCTAAAGCCCCAATTATTGCTTCCTCGCTCGTTTATATAATCCAATTGACCACCTTCTCTCAGGTCGTCAATAAATAGTAATCCAAACTGACCTTCCCAGTTTTCACCTAAGCGGTAATGACTGCGATGCAAAGCATTAAACTGGCGACCATTGGTGATATCTGCAAAACCATCCTCATTACGATCCTGTGCAAAAGGAATGCTGCTAAAATGAAGCATTGTAGCGTGATGTGCATGATTATCTTCACTCCAGCCACTACGAATTAAGGCATTGAGCTCATTCCGGCCACCTGTATTCCCAAAGGCATTAATTAAAAGCCGAGGGGCATTTTCGGGTTTGTAATACTCAACATTAATTTGCCCGCTTAAACTTTCGTAACCGTTCATTACCGAGCTTAAGCCTTTGGTAACTTAGATGCTTTCAATAAAAGGACCAGGCACAAAGGAAAGTCCATTACGACTATTAAGTCCTCGCGCAAAAGGGATATTCTCTCTTTGGATTAGTGCATATTTACCCGCAAGGCCAAGCATTTCAATTTGCTTAGTGCCGGTAATTCCATCGCTAAAGGAAACATCAATACTTGCATTAGTTTCAAAGCTCTCCGATAGGTTGCAACATGCGGCCTTACGAAGTTCCTTGCCTCCAATATTGTATTCTAGTCCAGCTGCTTCCACTGCAACTTGAGTGGCTTCTCTTTCACCAGTTACGGTTACACCATCTAATTCAGTAGACTGTGGAATAAGTATAAAATTTGTGGTTCCCTTTCGGGAGATGATCATTTTGGACTGCGATTGAAAGCCGGTAAAGCTTACCACCAATTTGTGATGGCCGTCTACTTTTTCAATTTTATAGTAGCCATTTTTATCAGTGGTTGTTCCGATTGAAGTGCCCTCCCAATATACTTCAGCCATTGGGGCAGGGCTTTTCACTTCATTTTCATAGAGGTAGATATGGCCCTCAATTTGCGACCATAGGTTATTTGCGCCAAACAGTAGTAAGGCGATCAGAACGCGATATTTCATAATGCTTAATGTTTATGAGCATTATTGGGATCGCGGTAATAACAACACGGATCAAGGCTATAATAAGCAGAATCGGAGGCAGTGCTTATCTCCGTATCGTATCCAGCTTTAACAATCGAATTATTGATTTTATTTAAATCCACCTTGCTGGGGTCGTATTTAAGGCTGAGAATTAAGGTTTCTTTGTCCCATTCTGCAGAACTAACGCCTTCCAATTTGGCAGATTTTTCAATGATTTCCTCGCACATTCCGCAAACACCATTTACAATTAGGCTGGTGTCTTGCACCGCTTGTGCTTTCGAGAAAAGTGCGATTAGAGCGAAAACGGCGGTTAAAATTACTTTATTCATGATTTAGGTTTTTTGATTTCTTAATAGACGGATAATCTTGATTAAGAGGCCTAAATCAAATAGCGTTGAATACTAGCTAGATATTGTGAATTTCCCAGGATAGCCCCAGGTGGGTCGGGATTGCTAGCACTTTGAATGCTGTGAAAATGAGGGGAGAATTCGAATGAAGTAGCGGGGACTGTCTCTGCTAGAAAAGGATTTGCTAGCTGTATTTGCCACTCTTTTCCAGTTTGATTGATAACATCAATGCCATCTACTTGCAACCAAACATCTTCGCAGCAACCTTTATCCTTTTCGGTACAAGAAGAATGATCTTCAGCATGTTCCTCATGGCAGTCTGAATGCTTTTTAACTGGCATTTCACAGACTTCCTCGGAGTGGTAAAGGTGTTCTTCAACTAAAAGTCCTAAGCAATAGTGGCGACTAAGGGAAAACCCCATCCCTGCCCATAAGAGGACGGGAGCCAATAGAACACTTAAAACTTTATGCATTAACATGGGGTAAATTTAAAGTGAATGTTTGGGAATAAAAAAAGGCCCCACAAATGGAGGCCTTTTTTCACAAGGATTTAAGATGGATTAGAATTTCGCAATCCAAGCATCTTTATAATATTGACGAGCTTCGGCACGGGCCTTACGGGCTGCTTCAATGCTCTCTGAAGATTTGTAGATAACACGGTAGGTGTCTAATTTCTCGATATAAGCAATCATCATTTCATCTTTTTCTAAGCGACTACGGTCGATGAAGCGTTGTGCACCGGCACGCGTTGGAGAAGAAACTACAATTACTCGATAGCGAGAATCACCAAGATCAGTATTGCTAGAGGCGCTGCTTCCTTCCGAGCTTTCATTATCCCTAACCACCATGTTTTCACCTTTACCAGGTTTAACTTCTTTTTCTACCACTACCGGATTGGCTTTTAGGCTATCTATTTCGGTGCGCAACATGGCTACTTCCATGTCCTTCTCTTGGTTGCTCATTTCTAATCGAGCCACTTTTTCGGTGCTGCGGTTTAGCTTACTTGCAAAAGCATCACTACTATCAGCTTTTAGCTGTAGGGCTTTGTACTTTTTCTCATCCACCTCAATTTTATCCGGGTCACGATCAGATTTCAAGAAGAAAGTAATACCAGCGGTTACATAACCATAAGTATCAAATGAGTTTGGATCATAGGCATCTACCCAGGGTTGAAACCATAGTAGACGGTGAGCATAGCCGATGTTAATATCCATCTTTTTATTAATAGGAATACCAGCGTTTAAGCCGGCTAACACAAATGTTTGAACCGAATAGGCATCCCCAGAAACTGCGGCGTTAGGAACTTCTGCTAACCTTTGGCGGGTATTGATATCATATAAATAGGAATTCATAATACCTGCCCCAATACCAACGCGGCCATTTAATTTGAAGTTATTGCTAATTGGGCCGAAGAGGTGTAATAGGTTGTACTCGTAAGAAATGCTTCCTTCATAGGATTGAGATTGGAAGTAAAACTGAGCGTTGTTGCCATTAAACTGGCCTGCCATGATATCTCCGCGTAAGCGAGAAGCTTGGTCGAATTGATAACCTAATCCGGCATTGATTCCAAAATTTGGTTTGTAGCCCGCGTAGTTGTTCTGATTAAGTTCTACGAAGGGAATCCCCAAACCGAACTCAATGTTAGCAGAGAACTTGTTTTGGGCTTGCATTGTGAAGCTAGCCATCAGGCTAAGGAGCATAAGGCTGGTAATCTTTCTCATGAAGCAAGGGGTGTTAGTCTAAATCCTTTTAGTTCAATTTGTTGTAAAAATAGGATAATAATTTTTGAAAGACCTTACTGCAACTGCATTTTGCTAACGTTTGCATATTAATAAAAAAGATTGGGGCCTCCTTGCATTTTCCAACTGAGGAATATTGGCTACTTTTGCGCTCCCTTTTTAAGAATATACTGAATAGAAGGAATTTATGAAGGTTAATGTCCAAAAGAAAGATGATTTAAATGCGGTACTTACCGTAGCTATTGAAGAGTCTGATTACCGCGAGAAAGTTGATAAAAAGCTTAAGGACTACCGTAAGCAAGCTAACATCCCAGGTTTCCGTCCTGGCCATGTTCCAGCGGGATTGATTAAAAAGCAGTTTGGAAAATCTGTTTTAATTGAAGAAGTGAATCATATTCTGCAACACGCAGTTTACGATCATATTCAAGAAGAAAAATTGGATATCCTTGGAAGTCCAATGCCCGTTGAGCAAAATAACATCGATTGGGATAGCCAAAGCGAATTCTCTTTCGATTATGAATTAGGACTAGCTCCAGAATTTGAATTGAAGCTAAATGCTCGTACCAAAATTCCATATCATAAGGTTGTTGCCGATGATGAAATGGTAGATCGTTATGTAAACGATTATGCTCGTCGTTTTGGCAGCATGTCTTACCCCGAAGCGGTTGAGGAAAACGCTATACTTAAAGGGAAATTTACCGAAGTAGATAAAAAAGACAATGCGGTTGAAGAAGGTATTTCTGCTGAAAGCACTATCGCACTTGATGCTTTAAGCGATAAAGCGGCTAAGGCAGTAATGGGAACCAAAGTTGGGGAGACCTTTATTTTAGATAAAAAGTCTTTCAAAGATGATTTCCGTTTAGCTGGTGTTTTACAAGTAGAAGACGAAGTGCTCGAGAATTCAAGCTATCGTTTCCAAGTTGAGCTTACTGAATTATCCAAATTGGATCCTGCCGAGCTTAATCAAGAATTATTCGATAAGGTATTTGGTGAAGGAGCTATCAGCTCTGAAGAAGAATTCCGCGGAAAAATCAAAGCAGATGCAGAACGCGTTTTTGTTGGTGATTCTGATCGTAAGTTCTATCAGGATGTGCGCGACAAGTTATTAGATAAAGTAAGCTTCGATCTTCCAGAGGAATTCTTGAAGAAATGGATGGGCACTGCCACTGAGCAACCAATGTCGGCCGAAGAAATTGAGGAGAAATTCCCCGAAATGAAGGATGACATGCGCTGGCAGATTATGGAAAATCGCGTAATCCGTGACAACGACATTAAAGTAGAGCATGAAGAGTTGGTGGAATACACCAAGCAAATTGTTCTACAACAAATGGCGCAATATGGCCAAATGCCAGAAGGTTTAGATCTTGATAAAATTGCTCATAATGTATTGGGAAATCAGGAAGAAGCTCAGCGTATCAACGACCAGCTCTTCCAGCAAAAGCTGATGGATTTCTTCAAAAACACTTTCAAATTAGATGAAAAGGAAGTGACTTATGAGGAGTTTGTGAAGGCTGTAAATAAAAATTAGACTGAAATACTGTCATAATTCCAAGAAAGGCTCGATCATTGTCGAGCCTTTTTTTGTTAATATTATCTCGCATTAAAAACAGACTAATGGATTTCGGAAAAGAATTTATGCAATACGCGGTTAAGGATCGCGGTCTCAATTCTATGCACGTAGGCGACTACCTGCAGTCTTCTCTTACCCCATATATCATTGAAGAACGTCAGATGAACGTAGCACAAATGGATGTGTTCTCACGTTTAATGATGGATCGGATTATCTTTTTAGGTACCGGCATTAATGATCAAGTGGCAAACATCGTTCAAGCTCAGTTACTCTTTTTAGAGTCGGCAGACTCTACCAAAGACATTCAAATTTATTTGAATAGTCCTGGTGGTTCTGTTTACGCTGGACTGGGAATTTACGATACCATGCAATTGGTGAAGCCAGATGTGGCAACCATTTGTACAGGTATGGCTGCTTCAATGGGTGCAGTGCTTTTATGTGCTGGAGCAGATGGAAAACGTTCGGCATTAAAACACAGCCGAGTAATGATTCACCAGCCAATGAGCGGTGCTCAAGGTCAAGCTAGTGATATGGAAATTGCGGTGAAAGAAGTGCTTAAGATGAAAGAAGAACTTTATCGCATTATTGCCGATCATAGCCGACAAGAATTTGAAAAGGTTGAAAAGGATTCGGATCGCGACTACTGGATGAATGCCACAGAAGCGAAAGATTATGGGATGATCGATGAGGTGTTAGACACCAAACGAAATCCTGCTTAAAGACGTTATTTCGTCAAGAGCTTTTTAAAAAGAATCCGTTTCAGAACGCTCTGGGACGGATTCTGTATTTTTGCATCAGAATTAGTTTATGAGTTCCAATAACAAAGAGAGTTTAAGTTGTTCGTTTTGTGGACGTGAGAAGAAGGATACTAACGTTCTAATCGCGGGAATCAACGGACATATTTGCGACCATTGTATCCGCCAGGCCTACGGTATCGTGGTGGAAGAAATGGACATGAAGGAGCGTAAAGAGCTCAGTCGTTCCATGAGGATTGTAAAACCTCGGGAGATTAAGAAGTTCCTCGATCAATACGTTATTGGTCAGGATGAAGCGAAACGCATTCTTTCGGTAGCGGTATATAATCACTACAAGCGATTAAGTACCGATACCAGCGATTTAAAAGAAGAAGCCATCGAAATCGACAAGTCGAATATTATGATGGTTGGTGAAACTGGAACTGGTAAAACCCTTTTGGCGCGTACCATAGCTAAGATGCTAAATGTTCCTTTCACCATTGTTGATGCCACCGTTTTAACCGAGGCTGGCTATGTTGGTGAGGATGTAGAAAGTATTTTAACACGCTTGTTGCAAGCAGCCAATTACGATCAAAAGGCCGCCGAGCGTGGTATCATTTTTATAGATGAGATTGACAAAATCGCACGTAAAAGCGATAATCCTTCTATTACCCGTGATGTAAGTGGTGAAGGTGTGCAGCAAGCTTTATTAAAGTTATTAGAAGGCACCAAAGTAAATGTACCCCCACAAGGTGGTAGAAAACATCCCGATCAAAAGTTTATTGAAGTAGATACACGCAATATCTTATTCGTGGCTGGTGGTGCTTTTGATGGTATTAAGCGGAATATTTCTAACCGATTAAACACTCAATCGGTAGGTTTCCACTCTTCTAAGGATCGTGAAGCTTTAGATCGCGACAATATGCTTCAGTATGTGGCCCCGCAAGATTTAAAGAGCTTCGGTTTAATTCCAGAATTAATTGGTCGTATTCCGGTACTTACCCATTTAAATCCGCTGGATGCAGATGCTTTAAAGCAGATTTTAACCGAGCCTAAAAACGCCATCATTAAGCAGTATGAGCAATTACTGAAGATGGATGAGATTGTGCTCGACTTTAAAGAGGAAGCTATCGACTACGTTGTGGATAAAGCAATGGAGTTTAAGCTTGGAGCACGTGGATTGCGTTCTATTATTGAAACTATCCTAACCGATGCTATGTTTGAATTACCTGGTGAGGTGGAAAGCGACCATAAATTAGTGGTGGATGAAGCTTATGCTAAAAAGCGGATCGACAAAATGTCAATGAATGCCCTTAAGGCAGTTAGCTAGCTCTCAATATTTTTATAAGTAAGAAACTCAAAGGGGTGGGCGTGTTTATCGTCCGCCTCTTTTTTTTCGCCCCTCGCTAACTTCCACTTGCTCGTATCAAATTCTGGGAAAAAAGTATCGCCTTCATAGTCCGAATGAATAAGTGTAAGCTCTAGGGTATTGGCAATTTCTAAGGCCTGCTTGTAAATCTGGGCCCCACCAATTATAAATGGCTGATCATCATCCTTCACCAAACTAATTGCTTCTTCCAAGCTATGAGCCATCAAACAACCTTCGGCTTGGTAATCATCTTGCCTACTTATTACAATATTCACCCGCTTAGGCAAAGGCCGCATCATACTCTCATAGGTCTTTCTACCCATAATCACATGGTGCCCGCTAGTAAGCGATTTAAAATGCTTTAAATCATCCGGATAATGCCAAATAAGCTGATTGTCCTTACCAATTACACGGTTTTGGGCCATGGCAGCAATTAGGGTGATATTCATGTTGTTTGGTGTTTTAATTCGCTTATTTCAACTTAGCATTGATGGGCATCGTAAATGACATGCGAACTGGATTATCATGAAGAATAGCCGGTTGGATGCAATCGGGAAGTTCACTTAACACCCGAATCCCTTCAATATCCAAAAGGTAATGGGCGCCACGAATTACTTCTATTTGGTCAATTCTGCCATCTTTTTCTACTACAAAATTAATATACAGTTGTCCTTGGATGCCTTTTTGCCGCGCCTCTACGGGGTACTGGTAGTTTTTTGAAACTTGATTCAGCATTCCTTCCTGAAAACACCTTTGCAATTGCTTATTGGAGTCCTTAGGATTGCAGCCATCAAAGACTGGAACAGTACCTACTGAGGCAAAATCTTCTGCCTTGCTCTCATCTGTTTTATTGGCATCAATCTGTTCTTGAGTTGGCACGGCTCGCCACCAACGATTTTGAATCTTTCCCTCTACCAATTTGGCTTCCACATAATTGTACAGCGCTAATTGCATTGAGCCCCTGCTGGTGTCAATGTCTACTGTATTGCCAGGACGGTAAGTTCCTCCACTGTAAATCTGCTTCAACTGCTGCCAAAGCCCATTTTCTACATAATAGTCCAAGTGTCGGTGTAAATACTCATCCCGTTTGCTTTTGTCTTTACTATAGTAGGCCCAATTATTAAAGGAAATTTTATAATCATCAGCACCTTTAAAAGAACTCTTACCGATATGCATTTTCTCAATTTCCTTAACTTTCTGTGCGAACTTCATGCTGAGGTGTTCATCTAGAGGAACGTCGATAAAGTTTATTGCTGAAAGCTTTCCGCCTTTCATGATAAGTTCCACTTCCAGCATATCATCGAAATCTAGATCACTTAAAATCCATGATGGATAGTTCTTGTAAAAATATTCATAGGCCGCTTTTTGACCCTTTTTATTAAAACCTTTGGCCAAAGTGGGAATTGCCGTTTCTGCATCGGCTACATCAGTCAGCTCGCCTAGCTTGGGATCTAGCCTTTGGACGTGCAGCACAGTATAATGCTCGTCTGGGTTTAAACGGTTGAAATCAATTTCCGCTGCTAAGATTTTACTGTAGTATTGTATTGCTTCTTCGTTAACCCAGAAATGACTATTCTTAAATATTACACTGTCACCACTAGGCTGTATTTCCATATAAATGCTGTCGTTGTAGCGAAAACCATAATACTCGTAGAGGGCGGCTTCAGTGCCTTCTAACAATTCTTGTAGTTTCTTTTCATCGCATGAAGAATCGGAGCAGCCTTCAATTGGTAGATTTTGACTAAAGCCTGTAAAAGAGCTGAATAGCAGGAAATAGATTAGGTGTTTTTTCATAGCTATCATCGAAAAATATCTAGTTGAGCTTTAAGTTTAAGGGTAAAGTATATTTGATTCTAACGGCATTACCATTTTGACTAGCAGGTGAGTACACACCTGGTAACTTAGATAGCATTCGAATTGCTTCTAGGTCGGTTAAGCTATCTAATCCTTTTAAAATTTCAATGTTCGAAATTGAACCATCCTCCTCTATCAAAAAGCCAATAAAGCATCTGCCTTGGATTCCTCTTTTACGGGCATTATCCGGGAAAATGTAGTTTTTTCCAACAAATTGAATTACTCCTTTGTAAAAGCATTTTTGCTGCTCTTTTGCGTCAGCCTTGGGGTCGCAATCTTCCCAAAGAGGAATTTTCTCAACATCTTTAAACCGTAGGCTTGCTTTAGCGATGGTGTCCTCATTGTTTGATTCCGGATCATAGTTAATCACATCCCACCATTGCTCATCTGTAATGCCTTCAGCTAATAGCTCTTGGTAAAATTTTAAATAATCATGATTGTTAAATATCTCAGGGTCGGAGTAAAAACTTACAGGTAGACTATGGAAGAGAAGATACCGGTTGATTTTAAAATTAGGCTGACTTAAACTAGCAAGTATTTTCAGGTTCTGTTCTAGCTGAGGCTTTAGGTTTTCAAAATCCGTGTTGGTGTTAAGACTTTTATAAGAGGTTTTATAGTCAGTACAGCCATCGAAAGATCTAGGAATGCATTTTTCTGTATCAAAGGCTTTTAACTCTAAAAGTGCGGGGATTGTGTATTTTGAAGCCATTTCACAGGAATAAAACTCAACCTGCTTTAAGTGACCAGCTCGGTAGTAAAAAGTAGCGCTAAAATTTTCGGGAAACCAGCGGTTGTCTCGGCATTCATCCCAGTGCTTTTTTCGGTAGTAGCGATAAACCCCTTTTAAAGCTTCTTCATTAAACTCACCATGTTTTTCAATCTTTCGCTGATCTTTAGTGGGCTTTACTACGGGTAATTTTGACTTAATGCCTTCATTAATATTTGGGAAGTCTTTATAGAAGTCTGGCTCCTGGTCGATTTGGATGGTTAGCTGCTCTTCATCTCCACTAATGCCAGTAACCTTATTTCTTAAAAGCTCAAAGTACATTTCAATGGCATCGGGGTTAATCCAAGCTGAGCCATCTTCAAGTTCCAATTCACCGTCGTCAATACTAAGCTCTAAACTTAAATCGTCATTGTAAGCGATACCATAAAACTCAAAGATTTCTTTCTGGGACTCAAGTACCCATTGATGCAGCTTTTCCTCATGGCAGGCTGGATCGTCACAGTTTTTAAACTCTAGGTATTGAGCGAAATTTAGAAGGGGCGAAAGGCTAAAGAATATCAGGAAAATTTTTTTCATCAAAAAGGTTGTTACACCGCTACCTGCGCCTTAATAGCGGGATGCGGATCGTAGTTTAACAATTCGAAGTCTTCGTATTTAAAGTCAAATAGGTCTTTAACTTTAGGATTCATTTTAAGTTGAGGCAAAGGCCGGAAATCCCTACTTAGCTGCTGCTTGGTTTGATCTAAATGGTTTTCATAAAGATGAGCATCGCCAAAGGTATGTACAAAATCACCGGGCTCTAAACCAGTTACCTGCGCCACCATCAGCGTAAGCAAAGCATAAGAAGCAATGTTAAAGGGTACCCCTAAAAATACATCTGCCGACCGCTGATAGAGTTGACAACTCAACTTATTATCCGCCACATAAAACTGAAACAAAGTGTGGCAGGGTGGTAAGCCAGATTTTGCCATTACCGGAATGTCCTTGGGATTCCAAGCGGAAATTATATGCCGACGACTATTTGGGTTTTTCTTTAAATCTTCAATCAATTGTTTGATTTGATCAACCCCTTCAAAATTACGCCATTGCCGACCATAAACCGGACCGAGTTCGCCCCATTTTGCAGCGAAAACCTCATCCTCAATAATGCGACTTTTAAAGCTTTTGAGTTCTTCTTTCCAAGCTTCACCATATTTGGGAAGTTTTTCATCTAAGCCATTTTCCTTCAGGTAATTTTGAAATGGCCATTCGTTCCAAATATTTACACCATTCTTAACCAAGTAGCGAATATTGGTATCGCCAGCGATAAACCAAAGCAACTCGTGGATGATGGATTTAAGGTGAACTTTTTTGGTGGTAACCAAAGGGAATCCCTCTTGCAGATTGAAGCGCATTTGATAGCCGAAAACTGATATGGTATTAATTCCAGTGCGGTTTTCTTTGAGGCTGCCATTATCGAGAATGTGTTGCATCAAATGGTGGTACTGCTGCATAATTTCCTTTTGGGTAAAAATAACTACCTGTTGATTTCTAACACTAAGAGCTGTGTATAAAATAGGGCCTTCTTTAATTTCTTTTTAGAAAGGCCCTTTCATCAATCAAAAATGACCAATTTTAGGGGGTAAAAAAAATAGCATGTTAAAGGAAAATGTGCCCTTAATCGAATGTAGTTGGGAAGTATGTAATCAGATTGGCGGAATTTACACCGTTTTGCGGTCCAAAGTGCCAGCAATGGTGGAACGTTTTGGCGATAATTACACACTTTTAGGTCCACTCGTAAGCAAAGGGATTGAAGCCGAGTTGGAAGATATCCGTTTAGAAAAAGACGACCCCATTGCAGAAGCGGTAACAGAGCTTAGAAATGAAGGTTTGCAAATACGTTATGCCCGTTGGTTGGTTACAGGTCGGCCTAAGGTTGTGCTTATCGACCCTGATTATTCCAATCAGAAAATAGCCCAGTATCAAGAGCATTACTATAAAAAGTACGGCCTGGAAAAGGATGATGGTAATGACTTGCTAAATCGAATGATTGTTTGGTCACGCCTCAATTACCGTTTCTTGGATTTGATGCATCAGAAGCTCGGTACCCAGCATAAAATGATTGCCCATTTCCACGAGTGGATGGCCTCACTTCCTATTTTAGATTTACATAAGCATAACCCTAAAATTCGAACGGTATTTACAACACATGCTACCCTCTTAGGCCGCTATTTGGCATCTAATTACAGCTCCTTCTACAAAAATATCGAGCAGTTTAACTGGGAAAAGGAGGCATCTAACTTCGGAATTTTACCTATGGCGCAAATTGAAAGATTAAGCGCTCAATACAGTAATAGTTTTACAACGGTTAGTGATATCACGGCTAAAGAATGCAAGTATTTGTTAGGGAAAAGTCCAGATGTGATTACCCCCAACGGACTTAATATAAAGCGCTATGTAGCGATGCATGAGGTGCAAGTTAAGCATCAGAAGTTTAAAGAAATACTGCATGATTTTACCATTGGGCACTTTTTTCCGAGCTATCATTTCGATCTCGACAAAACTTTATACCTCTTCACCTCTGGTCGCTACGAATTCCATAATAAGGGTTACGATATAACACTTAAGGCCTTGGCGCTCCTTAATGATCGCATGAAGAAGGCGGGATTAGATGTAACCGTGGTTATGTTCTTCATTACCAATAAGGAAACCTGGTCCATTAATCCCAAAGTATTGCAATCCAATGGGGTGCTGCGGGAAATCCAAAAAAGTGTAGAGGAGATTAAAAAACAAATAGGTAATCGACTCTATGAAGCGGCAGTTAGCTCTGAGCTTGACCATCGTTTGCCCGATACCTCGGCAATGGTAGATGATTACTGGAAATTGCGCTATCGACGAACCATCCAATCTTGGAAAAACGAAGAATGGCCCTATATCACCACGCATAATCTAAAAGACGATCAAAACGATGAGATCTTAAACTCGATGCGGAGTTTGAAGATGTTTAATAGTCCTAAGGACCGCGTAAAGGTGGTTTATCATCCGGAGTTTATCAGCAGCACCAATCCACTTTTCGGCATCGACTATGGCGATTTTGTACGAGGTTGTCACTTAGGGGTTTTTCCTAGTTATTACGAACCTTGGGGCTATACCCCGCTGGAGTGTATTGCGCGTGGTGTAGCTACTGTTACCTCAGATCTATCCGGTTTCGGAAATTATGTTTTAGGTCAAGATACGGGTGGTGTAGATCATGGCATTCAGGTGCTTAGGCGAGAAGGCAGATCCGAGGATCAATCGATAGAAGACTTGGCTTCTTATTTAATGGATTTTGTGAAATTAAGTCGCCGATACCGCATTATTCTTCGTTCCAGAGCCGAAGATTTTTCGGAGCGATTTGATTGGAAACAATTATTGCCGCATTACGAAAAGGCCTACAATAAGGCCTTGGCTAAATAACTTCCGATTTAAAATAGAGTGTATCAGGATTGGTCCGCTCAGGATACATCCCTGGTCTAAAACTCAAACAGCGTAGAGCCCAAACCTTTCGGTTAATCCAAATTGCTTGGTCGGGATAATAGTTTTCAGAAGAAAACTGTCCTTCCTTTTTTAAGATTAGGGAGTCGTTATCTCTTTGGAGATTAACCGTTATTAAGGAAAAACCTACGGCAGAATAGGTGTCATGACCCAATAGTAGAAAACGGTCTTTACCTGGTGCTGGAACAAATAGAGTCCAAGCACCATCGTAATTGCCATCTGTGATTATCTGCATACCGCTTAGGCTATCGATAATTAGGTTTTGCGCCACTTTATTGGCCCTGGCCGCAAAGTGAAGTTTTAAACTTGGTGAATATCCACTGTAGTAATATCGCCAATCGCGAGAAACCCAGTTTGGATTTTGCACCGCGGTGTCGTACTTAATAATATGTTTAGCGCTTTGCACAGCAAACTTCCCTGATGCATTAGTCTCGTAAAATAGCTCGTAGGCTAGATAGTGATTGCGGTGACTTTCGAATTTTGCTTTACTAATGGGTAGTAATTGGTATTGATTGCCAGTATCGGAATTAAAAAAGAGCCAGTTCGCTCGATTTTGGGCACTTTCCCAATGCCATAAACTATCTAGTGGCTTAAGCTCTTTTAAGGCAATTTTATCGCTCGGGGCAGATGGTTTTTCTGCCGCTGATTTAGATTCAGCTGAAGATTGAGTTTTTTTTGTGGGAGTCTCTTGACAGGCAGAGAGCGAAATAATAACTAAGAGAATTATAAGATGCTTCAAGGCCGAAATTTTAGCCTTAAAGTACAGAAAATCAAATTAGCATACCTACAATAACCGCGGTAAATAAACTAGCCATGGTACCAGCAATCAGAGCTTTAAAGCCAAGTTTAGATAGTTCGCTGCGGCGAGAAGGAGCCAAAGATCCTATTCCTCCAATCTGAATTCCAATACTCGCGAAATTGGAGAATCCACAAAGGATATAAGTAGCAATGATTATTGATTTTTGTGAGGCAAACTTTTGTTCTCCCATTAAATCGCCAAGTGAAACATAGGCCACAAATTCGTTAAGAATGGTTTTTTCACCTAGGAGCTGACCAACTAAGAAGATATCCTCTTTAGCGACTCCCATTAACCAAGTTATCGGAGCAAGGGTATAACCCAAGATGAACTCCATTGAGAAGCCATCGTATTGGCCGTCGGTAAAGCCTTGCACCCAAGTGTTTAATCCAGTAACATCACCCAGAAAATCTTTTAAAATTGAATTTAAAAGGGCTACGAGAGCGATAAAAACTAGGAGCATGGCGCCTACATTAACGGCCAACTTTAAGCCTTCGGTAGTGCCATTGGTAATCGCTTCTAGAGCATTGCCACCAATTTTGGTGGATTCGATATGCATCTCGGTATTAAACTCTTTGGTCTCTGGTAGTAGAATTTTAGCCGCAACAACTGCTGCTGGTGCACTCATTACCGAGGCGGCTAATAAATGCTTAGCAAAGAAAATTTGCTGCGCTTCTTCCGTGCCACCTAAAAAACCAATATAGGCTGCTAGTACTCCTCCTGCAATAGTGGCCATTCCTCCGCTCATTACACAAAGTAGCTCACTGCGGGTCATTTTGTTGAGGTAGGGTTTTACCAGCAGCGGAGATTCGGTTTGACCGAGGAAAATATTGCCCGCAGCCGATAAGCTTTCTGCTCCACTTAATCTCAAAGTACGTTTCATTACCCAAGCAAAGGCATAAACGATTTTCTGCATTACTCCATAATAGAAGAGGAGCGAGGTTAATGCTGAAAAGAAAATAACCGTTGGCAGTACTTTAAAAGCAAAGATGTAGCCCCAAGAAGATTTCTCATTAATGAGCTCTCCAAAGAGGAAATCAGCACCTTTATCGGTAAAGCTTAAAAGGGTAACAAACATATGACTGAGATAGTCAAAGCCCATGCGGATAAAAGGTACTTTGAGAATCGCAACAGCGAAAATAATTTGAATGAGCAGTCCGCTAAAAACTTGTCGCCAATTAATAGAACGGCGTTTTGAGGACATTAAAAAGGTAAGGCTTAGTAATACAGTTAGTCCCAGAAGACCCCGACCTAAAGATTCTAGATTAAATCCCGCCTTCGTGAAATCATAATCCAAGGGTAGATTTTCACTTACGCCACCGCCATTTCCAGCTTGGGATTCCTCATTAGTAGCGAGCACCACTTTATCGACATTGTTTTTTTGGAAACGATAATGAATACCATTCTCTTCGATGTCGAGGAAGCTATCGTTTAAGACCTGAATAGCATATACTCGAGTGGTATCCTGAGGTTCGCGGTAATGGAATAAAAGGCTATCCTTAAGTAATGTGTAAAAACCTGAGGCTTTTAAAGATTTAGCTGCTAGCTGATAGTGGAAGGTGCTGTCTTCGATCCAAAGCGAATCGGAGGTTTCTATTTCAAAGAGGCTTTCTCCTTCTGGAGAGACAATTTCCTGGAATGCCCATTTTGCCTTTAGCTCTTGGGCATTAATCTTAAAACTGAACAGCGAGAGGCAAAGGATAAGCCCTATCATGCTTGAGAGTCTGTTCATGGTCGCAGTTCGGTTTATGGTTGTTGATTTGGGGGACTAACTTTCGCCAGCCTCTCTTTTATCAATTTCATCGCGCAATCGGGCCGCTTTTTCATAGTCCTCGTTTAGGACTGCTTCCTCCATTTGCTTTTTTAAA